>CALUHX010000015.1 GCA_944320555.1 uncultured Butyricimonas sp.
AAGAAACCATCTTTAAATATTGACATTATTGATAAAAAAAGAATTGGCATGTGACTTTCTTATACCGAACTCACGTTTCTTATAAACAGGCACTGTGTTCTCAACGACACCCGCTTTCCTCAGAGTCTCCTCCGCATCCTTACAGGACACGCTCATAACCACCAAGCCGACCAAAAGAAACACCATCTTTTTCATATCCATCGTTTTTAAGGTCAATACTTCATTATATCGTTTGCAAATTACGATATTCCTTTCAAAAAACCAAACAACTTGCCAAAATGATCTATCAGGGAAACATTCCTGCCGTCCGACACCTCGGTCTCTCTCATGCCTCTCCGCACCGCTTCAAAGCCAGGTAGCCGTTGATGGCGTTTACGGTGAGGGCTTCGGGTTTTGAGACGATGACATGGATGCCGAGGCGGGCCAGCTCTTGCGCCATACGCCGTTTCTCCAGAGCGAAGCCCGTGGCCACCGTCTCGAAATAAGCGTCCTTCACCGACACCGCCGGACGCTCCACCGCCCGCTCTTGCCTTTCCGAATATTCTCGCATTCTAAAAACATTCTTTCAACAACTAAGTTCCCCTTTTGGGACACACAAAATTCCACATCTATTCCCCTACCTCCCTTAGTAATTCGGACTCATCACCACACCTAACACACTTCGCGCAAAATCTGCGTCTACAGCATAGAATGTATGTCCATCTGAATAAGGAGGGATACCAATAGCTACTCCTGCCGCCTTCGAATTTTCCGTAATTAAAGCTCCACTATCTCCCCGCTTTATCTGATAGGTATTTCCATAAATCTCCCCCTTATGACAATAAACCACTCGCCCATCATCTGTATCAAACGTCATATCCACTGCTCGAATCATTCCCGGTATACCAATCCCATTCTTCCAAAAAGAGATTTCTTGATTTTTCCTCATGCCACAGGCTCTTTCCACATGATAACCTCCCGGTCTACAATAAGACTCTATTTTACAAAAGGCGACATCTACAACCTCGGACAGCTTTACGCACTCTCCAATCTTTACCGTTTCCTTGTCCTCTCCGGATTTTACATAAGCATAAATATTCTCGTTTGGCGATTTGAAAATATGAGCTGCAGTAACAAACCCTTGTATCCAAGAGTTTCCATCTCGCAAATATGCAGTGAAACCGACCTTACCCCATTGTTTCCCTCCTGTAAAAAAACTAGAACCTCCTTTAAGTAGAAGATACCGGACAGAATCCCCTAACACATTGAGTTCATAATAGGCATCTAGATAATCGGCATCCAATTCCGTTGTGCTTTCTATTTGCGGAGAGCTCTTCTCAATTTTCCCTGCAAAAGTAAATCGCAATTTCGGAGAATTGCAAACCTCGGATTTAAATCGGGATATTTTCCCTTCATCATACATCCCCCAAAAACAAACGTTCAACATATTCTCTTCTTCAAGTACTTTCAAATATTCGACATCCCACACTCTGAAAAAATTCGGCACATCTATCAATTGGTTCATCAGCTGATGTAATTCATTAAGCGACCAATCACATCGTCTAAAAATATAATTCTCTGGAGACAACCGGCACAATTGGATAAAATGTTCTTTTACCTCCTCTGAGGTGTCCGTCAGATTAATCACAATCTTGTCCGGATTAATCGTATCCACGTACATTCCTCCATAGTATTCGGGATAGGTGCGATTCGAAGGCAAGCCCTTCTCTTCTCCTTCATCCTTATAGCAATACTTTATCCTATTATGCTCCGTCTGCGCAAGGTCATAACGAAGGTATATCGGTTTCCATTCTTCGATTATCTGACGTGCCGTTCGCTGCTCTTCCATCTCGTTACAAGAAAAACACAACGCAATCAACACAACACTCCACAGCATTATTCTTTTCATAGCTTATCACTTTAAAAGTTAACAACCATATTTATCGTTTACAAGTTACGACAATTACGTTTCAAAAACAAGCGAATCGCCCAAAAAGTTCCTCTCGAAAACATTTTCACATTCCGCCTATACGAACGCCCTCAAATCTCCTGCCGCCGCTTCAAGGCGAGGTAGCCGTTGATGGCGTTTACGGTCAAGGCTTCCGGTTTCGAGACGATTACGTGGATGCCAAGGCGGGCCAGCTCTTGCGCCATGCGCCGCTTCTCCAGGGCGAAGCCCGTGGCCACCGTCTCGAAATAAGCGTCCTTCACCGAGGCCACGGGCCGCTCCGCCGCCCGCGTCAGCTCGGCATTCTCGAACAACACCACCAGCAGCAACTGCCGCCGCGCCAGGCTCTGCAACGCCGGCAAGTGTCGCCGCAGCCCGCTCACCGTGTCGAAGTTCGTGAACAGCACAAACAGACCCCTCGTCGGCACCTGCCTCGCCGCCAGCGTGAACAGCCGCTCGAAGTCCGTCTCCCGGAAATCCGTCTCCAGCCGGTAAAGCATCTCGCTCATCCGCCGCAACTGCCCCTGCCGGTTGTCGGCGCGCAGGCACTCCCTCGACTCGTTGGAAAACGTAATCAATCCCACCCTGTCCTCCTTCTTCAGCACCACGTTCGCCAGCGACAGAATCGCATTCACGGCGTGGTCCATCATCGTCATCCCGTCGAACGGCGCCCGCATCGTCCGTCCCATGTCCAGCACACAATAAACCTGCTGCGCCCGCTCCTCCCGGTAGGTGTTCACCATCAGTCGGTTCATCTTCGCCGTCGCCTTCCAGTTCACCGTCCTCGGGTCATCGCCCGCCACGTAGGGCTGTATCTGTTCAAACGAAGAATTGCCCCCCAGCCGTCTCATCCGCACGGCGTCCTGCGCCTGCTGGGCGTTACCCAACGCCAGCAACTCGCTCCGCCTCATCATCATGAACGAGGGATACACCCCGATTTCCCGCTCCGCGGCGAACGAATACCGCCGCTCCACAAAACCGTGCCCCGTCGACACAAACACCCGTATCTTCCCGAACCCGTATGCCCCCCGCCGCACGGGCCTCAAAGAATAGGCAAACTCCCGCTCCTTCCCGGACGGCAACTCCATCCTGAACGCAATGTCCCGCCGCTGGAACTCGGGCGGCACCTCGTCAACGACCCGCACCGCCACCGCCCGCTTGTAGCGGCTCCGCACCCGCAGCGTCACCGGATTCTCCTCCCCGTTGGAAAACTTGTCCGCCATCTCCCGCTCCGCCTCCACGCCCTCCCGCAGGCGGTAAAGGGCAACCCCCTCCCCCACGACCACCAACAGCCAGCCCGCCACCAGCACCGCCGCCACCGGCAGCAGCACGGGAAACACGTAGGCCATCACGAAGGCGAACGCCCCCAACAGCAACCCTGCGAAGAAACGGCGGGGCAAATAGGTGTCCTTGAATACGTTCACTACCTCGGTATTTCGATTTTAGACAATAACTGCCCGATCACCTGCTCCACGCCCGCCCCCTCCAACTCCTTCTCCGACGAGAGCTGCACGCGGTGGCGCAACACGGGAGCCGCCAGATAAATCACGTCCTCCGGCACCGTGAAATCCCGCCCCTGCAACGCCGCGTACGCCTTCGCCCCGTTCATCAAGGCTATCGACGCTCGGGGGGAAGCCCCCAGATACAGCCACCCGCTCCGCCTCGTCGCCCCCACGATGTCCACGATGAAACGCTTGATTTTCTCGTCCACCACCACCTTCTTCACCGCCTCCCGCAGCTCCCTCAACTCTGCGATTCCCAACACGGGACGCAGCCGCTCCCACTCTCCGATTGCCCCCCGGTCGTGCCGCTCCAACACCTCCAACTCCTCCTCCGCCGACGGATAGTCCACCCGCACCTTGAACAAGAAGCGGTCCAATTGCGCCTCCGGCAAGCGGTACGTGCCCTCGTGCTCCACCGGATTCTGCGTGGCCACCACCATGAAGGGATACTCCATGCGGTATTCCGCACCGTCGTTCGTGATTTGCCGCTCCTCCATCACCTCGAACAGGGCGGCCTGCGTCTTCGCCGGGGCGCGGTTGATCTCGTCCACCAGCACGATGTTGGCGAACACGGGCCCTTGCCGGTACTCGAACCGTCCAGAAGCGGGCAGGTAGACCGACGTGCCCAGAATGTCGCTCGGCATCAAATCGGGCGTGAACTGGATGCGGCTGAACCGGGCGTTCAGCATCCTCGCCATCACTTTTGCCATCAACGTCTTCGCCACTCCTGGCACGCCCTCTATCAGCACGTGCCCGTCCGCCAGCAAAGCCGTCAGCAGCAAGTCGGCCGTCTCCCGCTGGCCCGCGATAATCTTCCCCGTCTCCTCCCGGATGGCGGCAATCTTCTCGTTCAACGCCGAAAAATTTATTCTTGACTCAAAACTAATCTGTTCTTCCATGTCCGTTTATTTATGTTTAAAATATGCCATACATTTCATCAATTCCCGCAACTGCCTTGCGGTGACATGCTCCGCCTCCCGAAGCTCCCGCGCCACCCGCGTCGTCTCCCGCGCCTTCTCCAACTCCACCCCCGAACGCTCGGACAACAACCGGGCAAACTCCTCGTCCAGCGTCTCCGTGTCCAACCGGTACGCGCCCCGCGCCTCCTCCAGGAAATAGGCCACCCGCTTCCTCGCTATCGCCGCGTGCTCCCGCTCCTTGTAGTAGAGCGAGCCGACCACCGCCACGAACTCCAGCGTCCGGTTCTCCGGCGGCCTCACCACCGGTATCGCCCGCTGCTCCCGCTTCGAGCGGAACAGCAGGTAAAGCGCGCCCGCTGCCAGCACCAAGATATACGCCCACCGCAGCCCGGGATAGTCCAACACCACCCGCAGCAGGCTCTGTCCCTTATACTCGCTCTCCACGTCGCCAATCCACACGCTCTCCGTCTCTCCCAACGGCCCGCCGGTCATCACCTCCGTCTCCCGCAACGACACGTCCCACGCCGCGTCCGCCTCCCTCGGCAGGAAGGACCACGCCTTGGCATAGTAGTCCCCGTGCAGGGAGTCCAGTATATAATAATTCGTGAAAGCCTGCGGATTGGCGTGCAAATATATCCATCCCCGCCCCAACCGGATTCTCACGTAATTGGGTTGCTTCTCCGTCCCCGCATAGCCCAGCGTCTCCCCGGCGAAACCTTCCTGGGGGACAAAATACCGGTGCTTCTCCCCGAAAGCGTAACGCCGTCCCCGCTCCTCCGGGCGGTTGATGAAATCCCGCGCGCCCTGAGCCTCACCCACCCGCAAAAACAGGCTGTCCAACACCACCTCCGGAAAAGTATTCGCCGCCATGAACACGATGTTCCCCTCCTCCGCATAGGCGCGGATTTTCCCCCATGCCTCCCGCGTCACCCGGTAACCGCCGCCAATCAGGAAATAAATCTCCCGCCGCTCGCCCGCTCGTCCGGCGATGTGCGCCAACATGCCCCGCGAGGGGCGGGCCACCTTTCCGCAGTCGAACATTTCCGGCAGCGCGGCCCGGGCGACAAGCGTCCCGTATGGGCTCTTCGCCCCCGGGTCGAACGTCTCCCGCCAGTCCGTCGGCCTCGGCTTGTTCACCTCATACAGCGTGTACGCGACCAGCAGGGCCGCGACCATCGCCACAATCCAAATATCTCCCCTGTTCCTCATCGTCCCGCCTCCTTCTCAAAATCGTCAAACTCCCGCTCCACCTGCCGGTACGCCTCCGCTCCGAAGGGAAACTCCCCGTAGGCAACCCGGTCGAACACCCAGCACAGTCGTCCGAACGCCCGGCGTCGCGCCTCGTCTCCAATCTCGTAAAAATAATCGCGGTTCGTCTTCCCCGCGCCCCGGCGGACAATCCCCCGCTCGTCCAGCAACCGCAACACGGCGGCGAATCGCAGCCTCACCGCCAGCACGTAGTCCTCCCGTCCCAACGCGTCGCCCAGCAACCGGGCGTACCGCCCCTCCCCCTCCGCCGCAAGGTCTGCGCCTTCCGGAGCGAAATCCGCGTCTTTCGGCTTCCGTCGGAACGCCCGCCATCCCTTGTGGCGGACAAACAAATATATCAACACGGCGAACACCGCCGCCGCCAATCCCATCCAAAGGTAAACCTCCCAGTCGCCCGTCCGCTCCCTCATTCCATTAGAGGAAAGCAACTCCCTCAGCCAAGCCCAAAAACGCTCCCACAACGAGGCCGTCTCCTCCCCCTGCGGCACGTAGTGGAAATCGGGGTCGTCCCTGAACCGCTCCAAAAACTCCTCCCCCGGCCTCCGCTCCACGTAGGCCGTGTCCTCCGCCCACACGGGCACGCCCGTCCCCTCCCCGGCCATCGCCGGAGAAAAGGCCGCCAACGCCGCCCACAAGGCAATATGCTTAAGCCATCCCCTCATTCCCCGTCGCGCCGCCGCCCATTTCCTCAATCCGGTCCAACATCGACAAATGCTCCTTGTCCTCTATCAGCGAGAAGAACAACATCCCTATGCCCACGACCATCACGTTCGCCAGCAGGTATTGCCCCAAATAGGAAATCAGCAGCGTGAACACCGCGGCGTACACGTTCGGCTCTCCCCCGCCAATCGCGCTTCCCATCGTGACAATCAGGTAAGGAAGCCCGAACACATAGCTGACCACACTCGTTATCAGCGACAAAACGACCACATTCCCGAACGACAGCCACCAAGCCCCCTTCACCAGCCGCCACGAGGCCGACAGCGCGTCGCCGATTTTCATGTCCCGCATCATCACGTAATACCCTCCGAACATCAACGAAATCCCGAACCAAATGCCGGGCAGCATGCAGAACATCAGCCCCGCGGCCACAATCACCCCGAACAATATCGACCACCCCACAAACACCCAAAACTTCCGTCTCATCACGTCGAACACCTCCTTCACCGTCACCGCCTCGAAAATTCCCGCCCGGTAGTGCTCCTGATACACCCGCATGTAAGCCAGCGCGAACAATTGTATCCACATGCCCATCAGCAGCCCGAACAGCCCCGTCAGCATGGACCGCTGCAACATCATCATCGTCGCCTGCGTGTCCATCAGCTCCACATTCTCCGCCACATACAGATACTCCATCAGAAAATCCTTCAGCAACAGCACGAACACCACAATCACCGGCAACGCCAGCACGGCGAACGCCCGCAGGAAGGGTTTTATCTCCTGCTTCAACCAATTGAACGTCGCCGTGATGATTTCCGAAAGCGACCGGGCCACACACAAGTTAATTCTTTCCATACGTCTTGTTTTTATGTAAATAATAAGGATACAACACAAAATAGCTCACCACGCCCGCCAGCGACAGCACGATTGTCGCCGCCCCCACCACCGGCACCGTGTCGGCGTGGCGCGTCACAAACCCCTCTATCCATCCCGCCACAATAAAAAACGGCACCAGCCCCGCCACAATCTTCACCCCCTGCATCGCGCTCCGGCGGAACGACTCCCCCCGCCGGTACGTCCCCGGGAACAGCAGCCCGTTGCCCATCACCAACCCCGCCCCTCCGGCGACGACTATGGACGTGATTTCAAACGTCCCGTGCGCCCACACCGAAAGCGCGGAATGCAGCAACAGCCCATGCTCGTAGAAAAAATACTGGAACGCCCCCAGCATCACCCCGTTCGTGAACAACACCCACAACGACCCCGCCGAGAACAGCAGTCCGAACACGAAAGCGATGAAAGCGACCTTCACGTTGTTCGCCGTAATCATCCAGAACATCTGCGCGGGAGTTCCCTGGGCGTACACCCCCATCGGGGTCCCCTTCTCGATATTTTCGAGCGTCATGTCCACATACCCGTCGCCCAGAATCAGCCGCGTGAACGTGGCGTCCTGCGAGGCGGAAACCGCCCCCACCGCCACGGAAAACACGAAAAACACCAGGGCGAACAGCAGCGTCCGCCGCTTCTCCCACAGCAACTCCGGGAACTCCCTCGTCCAAAACGACAGCGCGCCACGCCGCTCCCGCCTGTCCCGTCCGTAAATGTTCGTCTGATAGGCCCCCGCCAGCCCGTTCAAATAACGCTCCACCTCGCTCCCCGGAAAAAACGTCCGGGCGTAAGACAAATCGTCCGCCAACGCCACGTAATTCTCCGCCAGCGTGTCGGCGTCCAAATGGTCCATCCGCTCCATCCGGCTCCACTTCTCCTTGTTCAGATTCACGAATCGGGCTTCTCTCATGGGCAAGCGACTAATTTTATTGCCCTAAAGGTAGGACATTTCGTCAAAAATAAACTATGTTTGTGGAAATTATTTTTCCAAGACATGAACATCTCAGTCCGCACCGCCCAGAACGTCGACATCGAATACGCCCCCGCGGGTATCCTCGACCGCATACTCGCCACGCTCATAGACTATTGCGCCATCGCGGGCATCTCCTTCCCCCTCGTCTACCTCGCGATAGTCCTCACCCAAAGCCTCGGCGACCTTTGGTACATCTACGTGGCACTGCTGCCCCTCCTGTTCTACCACCTCGTCTGCGAGGCGGCGTTCAACGGCCAAAGCCTCGGCAAAAAGGCCCTCCGCCTGCGGGTGGTGCGCCTCGACGGACAACGGCTCACCTTCTGGCACTGCTTCCTGCGCTGGGCGTTCCGCCTCGTGGACGTCTCCATCGCCAGCGGCGCCGTGGCCATCATCTCCATCATCTGCACCCGCCGCTCCCAACGCCTCGGCGACATGGCCGCAGGCACCACCGTCGTCCGCCGCTCCCGCCCCTCCGCCTCTCTCCTCGCCGACCCCTACGACGCCCCCGCCGACTACGAGGTGGTCTTCCCCCAGGCCGCCCTCCTCTCCGACAGCGACCTCCGCCTCATCCGCGAAGTCCTCGCCGAAGTGAAACGCCGCGCCGACTACTCCCTCCTCCCTCCCCTCGCCACCCGCGTCAAAGCCATCACCGGCATCACCTCCGACCTCCCCAACCTCCAACTCCTCGAAACCCTCCTCCGCGACGCCTCCCGCCTCGCCCGATAAACGCACTCCCCGCAATATTCTTCCCACGCTCCCTCCCCGATTTCCCCCTATCCGCGTCAGGGTTTCGTTCTCATTCTACCGAATCAATACCGTTTGACTACCGTTTCAACCCTGTTCGCGAACGCTAATGAAACGGCAGTCAAACGCAGTTCAAACGCCATAATGAAGCCCCAACCCCGGCGCAATCAGGACGCAAGTCCAATGAAAGGGCGGCATCATCCCGCCCCTTCCCCGCCCAAAGCGCAGACCACCCCTCCCGCCTCCCCCATCCATCCGCCACACTTACGCCGGGGGTCCGCCCGCCTTTCCACGCTTCCTTTACGAACAATCCGCGAATGAGGCACGTTCGCGAACGTGCCTCATTCGTGTCTCAAACGTGCCTCATTCGTGCCAATGCGAGCGCATCCCTTGCGCAAACCCGGCCTAACCATCACCATTTTTACCTCATGAAACGACTTCAACGCCCCATTTCCTTTATTTAAGCACATTGTCTCCCACTCCTCATCCTATACAAACCCACATTTTAAGTATGTTGTATTGTTTTATATTTTATTGACATACAAACATTGCCGATTACTTTTCTTTTCTTCTTATTTTTGTAAAAAATTAAATGATAAACATTGACCATATGTAGATTCTTTTATTTCTACATGCAAAACCAAATAGCAACTTTAACATCACATCACATGAAAAATCGCCCACCCTAAAAACAATCAATCCACACAAACTCACTATCGCATTTACAAACTAAAACATTAACGATATGAAGAAAAACATCATAATATTCTGTTTGATTAATGGATTATCAATATCCAGTATCTCATCTGGCACCGTCATCAAATCCGCCATATATGGAGATTCTGATTACACAAAATACCACCGTACTACACAACGTACACCCGAATGGTGTTACTACGCCACAATGGAAATGTTGTTTCCGTATAGACTTCAATACGATTTCGCCGAAGATTATTTTGATTTCACACACAACTTTTCTGGCCAAGTTCCTCCGTGCCGAAGCAATCCGTATGCATGCGGAGGAGTAAAAGGCGAACATATTGTTTCTTTTTGGAATTATTGCACAAGAGAATCGAAACATCATGCCACACTTATTGAAGCAGTCTTTAACGTAAATGGCTCAAGTACGCTTTATACGCTACCTTGTATAGGGTTTCTTTCCTATTCACCAACAGGATATGCCCATGCTGTATTTTTATTCTATGTGACTGTAACTGTTGAAGAAGTAAATGGAACTTACTACGTAATACACCGAGCATCATACATTGACCCGCTAAATGGTCTACCCTCTACGAGAGAAACCAGGAGTACTGATCCCGCATCCGTCAAAATGTTCATCCTAAGATAACTAACAACTTACAAATAAAATATCATGAAAATAGTCATCATAAGCAGCATCCTATTGCTCTTTTTAGCATGCAGCGAAACTCAAACATTGACGCCCAAACGGTATTCTTTCGCTGAAATCACAGAGAAATTAAGCGACGAGTACGCAGACATCATAGCCGACATCAAGGCAGACCGGCAAGACGACTTGAAAGGAGAACGCACAAGAAGCTTTGCCAACGATCCTTTCTATCAATTCTACGCCACGATGGACGAGTATGATTACCACCGGATTCCTCTTTACGAGTTGGACTTGGAAACATTTTACTCCGCCCCGTCGGAAGAAAACATCCAACGTTGCATCCGCCCGACGAACACCGTGAATCTCATGGCAATCAAAGACGGGGAAATCAAAATGAGACTTATCGCGACGAAAAGCCCAAGCGGATGGTATGACTCAAACGCAACGCTGGATTACGGGAAGGCCATCGGCTGGCTGCGGGACACCCTCGCCCGGGCCGGAACGAAGGACTACAAGATTTTCACCGTCGGCGGATTGGAGTGGGTGACGTACGACCGCGGCGGCAAGACCCGCTATTTCACGATAACCGGCCAACCGTACACGCCAGGGCAGTTCTGTGAATACTGCGTGGAAAAATACAACCAAGGGCAGGAATTCCGCAAAACGATTCTGGAGAACCCGGAATTATTTCCCGACCTGCACAAGCAACTGATGGAAGAAATGGGCAAATCTCCCACAGAGCAAACAAAGCAATAACAAAAAAGGAGAGCCCGGCGGCTCTCCTTTACAACCGCACCCGAACGGATTATTTCTTCAGCTCTTTCAGCACGTCGTCGAGGAGGTGGGAGGCAAGAACACCTATTTCCGCAATGGCAAAAAACCATTTTTGTCCAGTTGCTTCAAGATGGAACGCAGCAAATAATTATTCGCAAATGAAATGACATATTTACGCGCTTTGTCATGAATAGGGGCAAGCATCTTTTTGCCAACCAGTGATTTTATAAGACGAGATATTTCAGGGCTGGATTTATCATTAAAGATTACCTTCAATTCTCCTGCTTGCAATTCTTGCGATTCCAACAATAAAGTCGTTTTCAATATCTCATATTCGTTTTCTGTCACATACCTATTTTCAAGCGCATCCACAATAGCCGGCAACAAGATATGAGTCCGCAAGAATGTGTAATCAATCAATTTGTCAATTTTCTCTATCTCTCTTTTCAATCCATGCAAGACATATTCAGACCAAGCAATCAAGCCATTATCGTCACCTTTATCAGCTTGCTCCAAATAATGATAATAAGCATTGCGGTCAGAACAAAAGATAGCTGTCGGATTTATTATCCGTTGCTTGCTTGTAAATACATTACGCAAAAGCATGCCATAGGTAAACAATCGAACTGTGCGACCATTGCCATTTCCGAAAGGATGTATCCATACAAAGCGATGATGGGCTATGCAAATCTTTAACAAATCATATTTAGGAGCCGCAGGAGCGTTGATAAATTCCACAAGTTCACGCATCATCGGTTCCACTTGAGTATAATCAGGAGGGACATGGGCAGAACCGCTTATTCTCACATTACCGTGTCTAAATTCCCCGGGAGCGTCACTCCCTTCTTTCCCACTGCTCAACCCCTCCACCACCATCGCATGAAGCTCCCTCACATATTGCAATGAGAATGGGCGCTCATCCATTGTGTCCTCGACATATTTGGTCGCTTTTTCTATATTCACAATTTCCTGTATTTGTTCTTCCGCCGCTTTTATCGGGTCGTTCTCAATCTTTGTTGATTCCACATAGTCCATAATTGTGGTATTATTACCCTCAATCCTCGAAGAGCCTATACTCTCAAGCATGTGAAATATTCCTTTAATCTGCTCAAAAACGAGCGAATGTGTTGTTCCTTGAAAAACTTTATAACGAAGCTTTTCCAATTCCATTATCAAATCCGTAATCGGCATGTCGAAACCAATTTGCGGGAGGCGAAGGCTTGAATTATTTGCATCCATAGTAATCAATATTTGCACGTGACCAAAACAACATTTGCAATTCGCAAGACGAAACGCACAGTTTATCATGCTTTTGCAAAGATACAAAACAAAAGATTATTTGCAAATCGAATAAAAATTATTTGCATGGCGCATACAAATCACTCGCGACACGCAAACGGACACATTCCCACAAAACACAAGACAATGACCAATGGAACAGGGAAACGGAGCGGAGAGTCGCCCCGTTCCACCATACGGCAAGTTATTTCTTCATTTCCTTCAGCACGTCGTCGAGGAGGTGGGAGGCGCCGATGCGGAAGTAGCGGGGAGAACTCCAGGCCTCGCCGAGGACGCGGCGGACGATGGTGAAGTAGCGGACGGCGGTCTGCACCTTGGTGACTCCGCCGGCGACCTTGATTCCGACCATGCGGCCCGTGCGCTCGTGGTATTGCCGCAGGGCGTCGCTCATCACGTAGACGGCCTCCGGGGTGGCGTTCACCGGCACCTTGCCCGTGGACGTCTTCACGAAATCCGCGCCCGCGTAGGCGGCGACGAGCGTGGCGTTGAAAATGTTCTCTATGGTCTTCAGCTCGCCGCTCTCGATGATGACTTTCAGCACGACCCCGGCGCAGGCCTCCCGGATGGCGGCCAGCTCGCGGTAGACCTTCTCATAGTTGCCTTCCATGACATCACCCACGGAAAGCACGACATCCACCTCGTCCGCCCCGACGATGACGGCCTCGCGGCATTCCGCCAACTTGACGTCGAGAAACGAATGGGCGGCAGGGAAACAGGCTCCCACGACGGCGGTCTTTATCGACGTGCCCGCCAGCCCCTCTTTCACAATCGGGGCGAAACACGGGAACACACACACGGAAGCCACGTCCGGCAACGAGAACTTCCTCAATTTCTTGACCAGTTCGGAGACAAAAGCGGCGATGGAACTTTCCGTGTCCGTGACTTTCAACGAGGTATAGTCCATACACTCGACACACGCCTCGGCATTGTCGTTACTGTAAGCGGACGCGGCCTCTTTCTCGATGACCCCGTCCAACTCGAACTGGACGCGGTCCTCCAGATTCGTCCAACTATAAGCCGCCAATGTTTCTGATATATTTTCCATATTCTTATTTTTTACCGTCCCCGCCCGTTTCAAAAAAAACGCACGAGCGTCACGACGAACACTCGCGGGGACTTATCCAGCTATTTTAATCATGCGAAAGTACACAATGTTCGCGAGATTTGAAGCAATTTCCGCATAAAATATTTACTTTTGAATGGCGAAATTTGCGCCGGATTTGTGGACATGAAATAATATCAAGTAAACAATGGCATCAAAATCAGAGGAACAGACACCGTTAATGCAACAATATCATGCGGCGAAGGCGAAATACCCCGACGCGCTCCTGCTCTACCGCATGGGGGACTTTTACGAGACATTCGGCGAGGACGCGAAGACGGCCTCCCGCATTCTGGGAATCACGCTGACCAAGCGGTCGCACGGCTCGCCGGGCGACGTGGAGCTGGCCGGATTCCCCTACCACGCCATCGACACTTACCTGCCCAAACTGGTGAGGGCGGGACAGCGCGTGGCCATCTGCGAGCAGCTGGAGGACCCGAAAAAGACGAAAAAACTGGTGAAGCGGGGCGTGATCGAGCTGGTGACTCCGGGCGTGTCCTACAACGAGACGACCATCGACAGCAAAAGCAACGTCTTTCTGGCCGCCGTCTATTTCACCAAGACGAAGGCGGGGCTGTCGCTGCTCGACCTCTCGACGGGCGAGTTCCTCGCGACGGAGGGAACGCCGCAGACGGTGGACAAGCTGCTGAACAGTTTCCAGCCCAAGGAAGTGCTTTACCCCAAGGGAAGCGAGACGCGCTTCACCGAGCTGTTCGGCTCGAAATATTACACCTACCCCATCGAGGAATGGTTCTTCGAGACTGGCTCCGCCGCCGACCGGCTGAAGAAGCATTTCGAGGTGACGACGCTGAAGGGTTTCGGCATCGACAAGATGGACTGCGGCATATCGGCCGCCGGGGCCATACTATATTATCTGGACATGACGAAGCACGAGATGGTGGGCCACATCACCTCCATCGCCCGCATCGACGAGGCCTCCCACGTGCTGCTGGACCGCTTCACGCTGCGCAACCTGGAGTTGCTGGACTCCCTTCACGAGGGGGGACGGTCGCTGGTGGACATCCTCGACCGCACCATCACCCCGATGGGCGGACGCACCCTGCGCCGTTGGCTGTGCATGCCGCTCAAAAATCCGGCGGACATCGGCGAGCGCCTGGACATCGTGGAGTGTTTCATCTCCCGCGAGGCGGAGCGGACGGAGCTGGAGACGCTGCTGCGCACCGTCGGCGACCTCGAACGGCTGGCCTCGAAAATCGCCGTGGGAAGAATCACCCCCCGGGAAATGGTGCAATTGAAAACGGCGCTGCAAACCATAGCCCCGCTGCAAGAGCAATGCCGACGGACGGGGAATCCCGTCCTCGCCAAGTGGACGGAGCGGCTGGACGAGTGCCGCGACCTCCACGAGCGCATCGAGCGGGAGGTGCGGGAGGACGCGCCCAACCAACTGAACAAAGGGAACGTAATCGCCGAAGGCGTGAGCCGGGAACTGGACGAGCTGCGCGAAATCTCGGTGCACGGGAAAGACATGCTGCTGAAAATGCAGCAACGCGAAATCGAGAACACCGGAATCCCCAGCCTGAAAATCGGATTCAACAACGTGTTCGGCTACTACATCGAGGTCACCAAGGTGCACACGAGCAAGGTGCCCGCCGACTGGATTCGCAAGCAGACGCTGGTGAACGCCGAACGGTACATCACGCCGGAGCTGAAAGAGTACGAGGAGAAAATCATGGGGGCGGAGGAACGCATTCTGGAACTGGAGAGCGACCTCTACAACGAGCTGCTCGCCACCGCCACCTCCTACATCAAGGCCATACAGGTGGACGCCCATGTGATTTCGCTCGTCGACGCGTTGATTTCCTTCGCCAACGTGTCGGCCGACTACCACTACCACCGCCCCGAGGTGAACGACTCGAACGCCATCGCCATCAAGGCGGGCCGCCACCCGGTGATCGAGCGGCAACTGCCGCCGGGCGAGTCGTACATCGACAACGACCTGTACCTCGACGACGAGCGGCAGCAAATCATCATCATCACGGGTCCCAACATGGCGGGAAAATCGGCCCTGCTGCGGCAGACGGCCCTGATTGTCATCATGGCGCAGGCGGGCTGCTTCGTGCCGGCGGCGGAGGCGAAAATCGGCTACGTGGACAAGATTTTCACCCGGGTGGGAGCCTCCGACAACATTTCCCTCGGGGAATCGACCTTCATGGTGGAGATGAACGAGGCGGCGAACATCCTGAACAACATCTCGGGGCGTAGTCTCGTGCTGTTCGACGAGCTGGGACGGGGAACGTCCACCTACGACGGGATTTCCATCGCTTGGGCCATCGTGGAATACCTGCACGAGCACCCCAAATACAGGGCCAAGACGCTGTTCGCCACCCACTACCACGAGTTGAACGAGATGGAAAACTCCTTCGGGAGAATCAAGAACTTCAACGTGTCGGTGAAGGAGATAAACAACAAGGTGGTCTTCCTCCGCAAACTGGTGAAGGGCGGGTCTAACCACTCGTTCGGAATCCAGGTGGCCAAAATGGCGGGGCTGCCCCCCTCGGTGGTGAAACGGGCAGGAGAAATCCTGAAGCAATTGGAGAACGACCGCGACGCCAACGGCGCGCCGCAGAAAAACGTGGCCCGCATCGGCAACGAGCGGGAGGGCATCCAGCTGAGTTTCTTCCAACTGGAAGATCCCGTGCTGATGCAAATCCGGGACGAAATCGCCGGACTCGACATCAACAGCCTGACCCCGCTGGAGGCCCTGAACAAACTGAACGAAATCAAAAAAATCACGGGGATTTAAGGAAGGCAAAAGATGAACGGCAAGCGACACCCCCATACCCCCTCCCCCCTGCGGGGCACTCTCCCTGCCTTAGGGGGAGAGTCGGCAGCCCGCACAGCTCCCGCAAGGAGAAAGCCACTCCGCAACTCCTCCCCTAAGATAGGGGAGATGGACGCGAAGCGGACGGAGGAGTATGAAAGACAACATTCGTGGAACAATATGGACAAGAAGGAGGATTGATATGAGATATTCGGTGATTGTGCCGGTGTACAACAGGCCGGACGAGGTGAAAGAACTGTTGGAAAGCCTGACGGAGCAGGAATTCAAGGACTTCGAGGTGATTGTCGTGGAAGACGGCTCGGCGGTCCCCTGCCGGGAGGTGGTGGAAGGATTTGCGGGACGGCTCAACGCGCGTTACTTCACGAAACCCAACTCAGGCCCCGGCCAGACGCGCAATTACGGAGCGGAGCGGGCCGCCGGGGACTACCTTATCATCCTCGACTCGGACTGCATCCTGCCGCCGGGCTACTTCCCGGCAGTGGAACGGGAACTGCGACGGGAGCCGGCGGACGTGTTCGGAGGCCCCGACCGGGCGCACCCGTCGTTCACGGACATGCAAAAAGCCATCAACTACGCCATGACCTCCTTCTTCACCACCGGCGGCATACGGGGCGGAAAAAAGAAAATGGACAAATTCTATCCCCGGAGCTTCAACATGGGCGCGCGCCGGGAAGTGTACGCCGCCCTGGGAGGATTCTCGCAGATGCGCTTCGGAGAGGACATCGACTTCAGCATTCGGGTGTTCAAGGGGGGTTACTCGTGCCGGTTGTTCCCGGAGGCGTGGGTCTACCACAAACGGCGGGTGGACCTGAAGAAGTTTTTCAAGCAGGTACACAATTTCGGGATGGCGCGCATCAATCTCTACAAGAAATATCCGGAGTCGCTGAAGGTGGTCCACCTGCTGCCGGGACTGTTCACGGCGGGAACGGCCGTGCTGGTGCTGGCGTCGCCTTTCTGTCCGTGGACGCTGGCTCCGTTGGGGTTGTACGCCCTGTTGGTGTGCGTCGATTCCGGCCTGCGCAACCGCAGCCCGCGCATCGGCTTCTACTCCATCGCCGCCGCCTTCGTGCAGCTGCTCGGCTACGGCAGCGGCTTCTGGCGCGCCTGGTGGCAACGCTGCGTCCTCCGCCGGGAGGAAGAGACCCAGGCCTTCCGAAAGAATTTCTACAAGTGAGGCAGAAACGGAAACGGCTGCTTTTTCCCGGAAGGCGAAAGAAGCCGTTCCCGTAAACTTTCCTTGCCCCATATTTCCCGACAGGGGAACGGACAATGCAAACGAGCGCCTATAAACTACCCCTATTAATGAAATAATAATACATTGATAATCAATCAAATAAATCTAACGCAATTATTTTTATTTGGTAAATTTCTTTCAATATTTGTTTCTCTATTTCTTTGTCGTACATTTACAAACGAAATTTTAAATATTCTATGCATGAGAAAAACAACCCTTAAATTATGGAAATTGTGCATCGCACTTGCAATCGTTAGCCTGTGGCGATGCAGCGAAGAGCCTGTTGGAGAGCTCAACACGAGAGAGGACGACCGTCTGACAACCCAAAAAGCGAACGAGTTGTACGATTCCTACATGGGACGGGAGAAAAGCCGGGGAATGGAAACGGCCACGCTCAACGTGGCGTTGAATCCCGGAGAACTCACCGTGGAATGGAGCGCGGCGGTGGAAATGGACTTTGGGACGAAGAGTTTCGTGAATGTTCCCATAATCGCCTCGCGGCGGTATATGGTGTTTTCCCCCGAAGACCAAGGATGGGTCCCCGTGACACAGAAGTTAGTGATGGTCCAAGACGACACGGCCAAGATTTACACGATTTACTTATTGAGCATTATTCCGGAAGGACGCTACCGGGAAGTGAAAGAAGGCGTGTTGGCCGACTCGTGTTTCGGAGGCGCAATGCCGACAGGCTTTTCGGGACGAGTCATTTACACCAACCCGTTCGGCGGACTGCCTTTCTACGTGGGCGCATACCAAGACGGACGCCTGACGGAAAAAGTATTCCTTTTCGACAAGGAAGGAACGTTCGAGGAAAATTTGCAGCGCGTGAACCGAATGCTCGAAGGATATCGGTGGCAAGAGATCGAACAGGACTCCCGATCCGTCGACATGGGCTGGGAGAACAATCCCGGAGGAGGAAACGACTGGAATTACCAGCCCGGAGGAGGCTCGTCGGGAGGGAGTGGGGACAACTCCGGTTCTTTCAGCGGGGAGGGGGAAAACAATTACACATGGATAGACACGGACGGCGACGGTATCGCGGACAGCGTTTTGTTAGATGATGTGGACGTGACCGGGAACTCCGGGAATTCCGGGAATTCCGATTCCTCGGACAATTCCAGCGAAGTTCCACCCTACTTCCCACCCATAAATCCAGACACCCCAGGCGGACCAAATCCCGGCGACATCACCCTACCTCCTTACGGCGGAGGAGGGTATACTCCAAGTGACCCCGATCCTGGAGAATCCCATACGGAAGGAGAAACAGAAGCCGAGTGGTGGGGGCCCGGACACAACAAGATAATCAAAGCGGCATTCGAAGGAAAATTGACAGACGCACAAATCGAAGACTTAAAGGAAGGAAGCCGAAAAGCGGATACGAAAGAATATCAAACAACAGATAATGCATATATGCACGCAATGATACCATACGGAAGTACATTGGAAGAAGCCGTTAAACAAATGAGGGCATATTTCATTAATCAAGCTCAGAAATTTCGAGACCAAGGCAGCTATTATGAACTTGGGAGGGGGTTACACATGATAATGGACGCATATAGTCCTCCTCACTCTCTAAAAGTGTGGAAAAAGAATGCGTGGTATTTTCTGCCCCATGTCTTTGAATGGAGCATTATCTATCCGGGGAAAATCGACAAGGCAGCCGAAGCCATAAGCTCCATCTATGACGACCTTTCATCCACAGATTTGGAGGCAGGAGAGATTTTCGACTCATGGTACAATGGGTATGTGGAATGGAAGGCGGCCATTGAAGCGGGTAAACAATAAAACGAGGAAATATGAGGACACATCGTCTTTTTTTAGTGCTTGCGGGATTCTCCCTTTTCCTATTGTGCAACCGATGCATTCTAATCAAAGGGCGATATTATGACATCCGGCTGCCGGGCGAAGGCGTGAACCCCACAAGCTACGTGTTTGACTTCCCCAAAGCGGAGGTGATGAAGACAATCGACAGCTGTTTCAGCAACCATTACTTAAAAGACTCGTCTTTCTCTCCTCCCAAAAGCATTTATTTACCACGAATAAGAAACGCATCCCTGCATACTTGGGAAGGAAAACATGAAATCAAGATTGATGCCACAGATGGACATCCAAAGTCATACGTATTCCGCCAAAAAAGAACAAAAGAACGGTTAACATGCGCCTATTACTATGATTTGTTTGTCGACTCATTAACAAACAACAAAACCAGAGTAACGCTTGTGTACGAACATTCGAGTGTTCTTGCCGGGGGCTACTTGATGTTCAATCCATTAGACCAAACCTTCAACATCCCTCGGTTCTTGGATTTAGGCTCCACGACGATTGAGGAATACGAGATTCTAATGATTATCGGAAAGACTTTGGGACAAAAAGGAATGCCTCCCGTAAACTACCCGAGCGGCGTGACGATCGAGGAGGTGAAAGAGGAATTTACAGTCTATGGTATTTTGACGCTTCCCTTCACGGAGGACGACATGGTATTCGGTCTTCCGGAGAGTGCAGACAGTTTAAAACAAAAAAAACGATGACTTACTATGAACAGAAAATTTAATTTATTGAAACAAATCGGACTTATCGGAATACTTTTTATTGGTAGCACGCTTGGATGTTCGGACGAGGAGGCGGAAACGCCTCTCCCCGAGCCAAGCTATTACCCGGAGGAGGCGGACGGATCCGTCATGCCGACCGGCTCTCATGCGGAAATGTTTTACACGGTGTTGGCAGCCGTCAATCCGGAAGACTGCCGAGTCCGGGAACCGATAGCCATCACGGAAGAAGAATTTGAGGATATCAAGGAACTGATGAGCGAGGTGGTGAAAGCGGCCGACACGGACTCCGTCACGGCGATGTTCCAATGGATTTACCGCAACGTCAAGCGGGAAGGAGAAACCAGCTTGAATCCGCACGACGTCCTTTTCGGCGGGAAGGCCGCCAATTGCCAAGGATTCGCCAACGTGATGAAAATCGCCTGCCTGTCGCAAGGCATTCCGGCAACGGGGGTGAACGGCACGATTTACGACCTGTACGGACAGGGACACGCCTGCGTGTACGCCTATTTTGGCGGGAAATGGCTATTCCTCGACGTGCTGGGCAATTTCATGTGCGACGCGGAGGACACCCATTGGTACGAGCAAGTGTTTATCCCTTTGTTTTCCGACAGGCAATTGATGGAAGACGAGGATTTTGTTTATGGCTACGACCAAGGGCTGAGCGTGCGGCAAGTGAAACAAGGAGGGGAAAAGCTGACAATCCCCAACTCCAAAAACGGCCTCCGAGTGACGGGCCTTGCCTTGAAAGAAGAATTACCCGACAACGTGCAAGAGGTGTATTTAGGGAGCAGCCTCCTCTTTTTAGGGACGCAGGCCTCAGGCATTAAAGAGCGCATGCCCAACGTGCGGGAGATATTCATCGCCGCGGGCAACTCGGCCTACGAAGTGGAGAACGGAATTATTTACGAGCGGAATTTCAACGGGGCGTACCCATTTTATATCCCTGCCAAACTGGAAGTGGTGAGATTGCGCAGCATGCGGGTCGTGCCGAAATCCATTATCAGCGAAAACGCAGAAAGGGAAAATTCGATTCGAGAGATTTATTTCACCGGAGCGACACGCATAGAGGACTACGCCGTGGAATATTGCCCGCTCTTAGAACGAGTACACGTGCCCCAATCCGCAGAAATCGGGGAGCATGCCTTTCCCGAAGGATGCGAGATTGTTTACCTGTCGGAATGAGTCAGTCGAGGCGAACGGAGAGGCTGTCGTCGACGTGCGGAAACACAAACTTCGCATTATCAATACACATGGAAACAACCTCACATTTTTCCATGGAATTTCACCCCATAAAAATACACTTTTCCAACAAACGGCGAGAAGGCACGACCGTCACGCCTCCCGAACGGGAGGGGAAGGCGGTCACTTCCGCCCGAACGTCATCCGCTTGACGACCACGTCCCGCAGGGGACGGTCGTTCTCGTCGGTGGCGACGGCGGCGATGCGCTCCAGCACGTCCATGCCTTCCGTGATTTCGCCGAAGACGGTGTATTGCCCGTCCAGGTGGGGCGTGCCGCCCACCGTGGCATAAGCCTCGCGCTGCTCAGGGGAAAGGGTCAGCCGCTCCGTTTGGAAGAGACTGTCGCACCGGGCCGTCAGCCGCTCGGACAAAGCCGCAAGCCCCGCTTGGTCGCCGATGGACTGCAGGCTGTCGATGGCGGCGGCGTAATGCGACTTCAGCCGCTCATAGACGGCCATCCGCCGGTACTCGTTCACCCGCGCCACCGTCTTGTCCAGCGACTCGGGGGTGAACACGTTGCCCTGTACCAGGTAGAATTGCGAGCCGCTGCTCCGGCGTTCGGGATTCACCTCGTCGCCCTCCCGGGCGGCCGCCAAGGCACCCTTCTTGTGGAATCGGCCGGGACGGAACTCGGCGGCGACATCATAGCCGGGACCTCCCTCCCCCAACAACGCCCCCGGCGCGGCGTTCCGGGAATCGGGGTCGCCCCCCTGTATCATGAAATGATTGATGACCCGGTGGAACAACGTCCCCTCATAATATCCTTCCTTCACCAGCTTCACGAAATTCTCCCTGTGCAGCGGAGTGTCCTCGTACAAACGCACAGTGATTGTACCCTCCGAAGTCTCGATGTTCACCACGCTCTCATCCACCCGGTTACATGCGGCGAATGCGAACGCCAGCAATGACATGGCAATAATTTTATGCGTCATATTTCCTTTTCAAATTAAAAATCCGTAACTTTATCGCAAATTTAAAGCAAAATACGGGATTCGTGAAAAGAACGCCCCACTTTAACAACAACCTAATCGAGAATGAATATGAAAACATGGTGGATTCTGACGTTGGCGGTCGCCCTGCTGGCCCTCGCCGGATGCAAGGAAGAAAAAAAGGCGGAGGCCCCTCAAACGGCCGCCCAGACGCAACCCGCCCCTCCGGCAACCCCGAAACCGACCCCGCAAAAGGAGGCCGCGCCGGCACCCAAACCGGCGCCAAAAGTCGAAGCGCGCTACTTCCTCATCGCCGGCTGCTTCGAATACGAAAACAATGCGACCAAACTGGTCGAGGACTTGCAAAAGAACGGATTCCCCGACGCCAGAATACTGCCCTACTTCGAGAACCTTCACCTCGTTTGCTATAGCGGATACGCCACCCGCCAAGAAGCGGAGACCGCCCTCGAGAAAATTCGGCAGGAAAAAGGCCGGGCCGACACGTGGCTCCATCAATCAAAAAGAACAATCACAATGAGATGAAAATCACAGTTCTCGCCATCTCCGTTCTGACACTTTCTTTCATCGGTTGCCAGCCGAAGAAGATGAACCCGAAAGATTTCACGCAAGTGAACGCCATACGCCATCTTCCGGCTCCGGCAACCGCAGTGAAGGACTCGGTCGCCGCCCCGACGACCGCCGTCCCCGTTCCGGCAGCCGAGCCTGCGACCGCCAAGCCCAAGACGACTCCGCAGGATGTCGCCGCCCCAACTGAAAAGTCATACCACATCATCGTGGCCAGCTACCCCAACGAGCCGCCCGCCCGAAACAAAGCGGAATCGCTCCGGGCGCAAGGTTTCGAGGATGCCCTTGTCGTCCAAAAAGACAATCGCTACCGTGTCAGCATCGCCCATTTCGCCGACAAGCAGGCCGCCATCAACGAACGCGCCCGCCTGAGCAAGCTCCTCGGTCAAGACGACCTTTGGATTGGCCGCTACTGACCACTCCCCCTCAATGCGACTTCACCGACGCACCACCTCCGCTTCAACGCATGGCTGGATTGGTGTTCGGAGTGCGCCCGCCCAATCCATAACGCCCCACCCCCACAACATCCCTTCTGCCCCCTGTCCTCCCCCCTCCCAACCTTTTAGGCAAAAAAGAAAAAGCCACGGACAAGACACCGGACGACGACATGTGTCCTTGCCCGCCAGAAAAGAAACTCTCTTTTTCAAATCAGAATAAGCGTGACCAAAGCGAAACCGTAAAGGAAACCCGCATAGACTTGGGCGGGAGTATGGCATTTCAAGTAGATGCGGCTGAAGCCCAACAGGCCGGCCACAAAGAAAAAGAACATCAGCAGGTCGCTCACGGCCCCCATGTATTTCACACCAAGGATAAAGACGAATCCGCACAACGCGCCCATGGCCGACATGTGCATGCTGATTTTCCAACGGATGGTGACCAGCATGAATCCCGAAAGCCAAACGACCAGCACCAGATAAATCTGCCGCACGATTTCCAAATAGGGAATCTTGCGGGAAAGGTAAAATATCACGAAGACACTCACCACGGTGATGAACAGAGGGACTATCCTGTCCTGACGGTGGCGCATGTCGACATGCTCAATCATCTTGAAATACTTCAAAATGGGGATGCTCAACAAGGGCACCAACACCACTCCCATGATTGTCAAGACGTATGCCGTGGCTTGCGCGTATCCCGGTGTCAATGAGAACATCGTGCCCGAGTTAAAGGTGATGAACAACAGGTACAACGGCAACAGGAAAGGATGCGCGAGCGTGGAAATCGTCAAGGCGGCATATCTCATGGCTGGGCTTTTAAATTACACTTTCCGACGCAAACGGGCCACCGGGATGTCCAGCAGCTGGCGGTACTTGGCAATTGTCCGGCGGGCGATTTGATACCCTTTCTGCTTCATCAGGTCCACCAACTCGTCGTCCGTGTAAGGCTTTTTCTTGTCCTCCCCGTCCACAATCTCTTTCAACACGTTCTTCAGCTCTCCGGTGCTCACCTCCTCGCCGCTGCTCGTGGTCATGCTGCCCGTGAAGAATTGCTTCAAGGCGTAAATTCCGAACCACGTCTGCACATATTTGGAGTTCGACACCCGCGAGATGGTCGACACGTCCAGCCCCGTGATGTCCGCTATGTCACGCAGAATCATCGGCTTCAACCGGCTCTCGTCGCCCGTCTCGAAAAACTCTTTTTGGAACTGCACGATGGCCGTCATGGTCAACATCAGCGTGTTGTTGCGCTGTTGCACGGCGTCGATGAAAGAACGGGCCGATGTCAGCTTGTATTTCACGAAAGAAATCACATCCTTCTTCTCCCGGCTCGACGAGGCCTTCTTCTGATACTCGTCCAGCAGGTTCAAGTACGACTTGTTCAGACGCAGCTCCGGAATGTTCCCCGTGTTCAGGCTCAACTGCAACTCGCCGTCCTCCATGTCCAGAATGAAATCCGGGATGATTTTCTCCGCGCCCGACACGGAACTGTCCGAGGCTCCGCCGCCCGGCTTGGGGTTCAGCTTCAGAATCACGTCCACGGCCTCCTTCAGTTCCTCGTCCGACAACTTGGCCCGCTTGCTCAACTTCTCGTAATGCTTTTTCGAGAACTCGTCGAAATAACTCTCCAGTATCATTTTGGCGTTCTGCAAGGCCGGTGTGGAATTCTCCGAGATACGCCGTCTCACTTGCAGCAACAGGCATTCCCGTAAATCCCTCGCCCCCACCCCGGCCGGGTCGAAGCCTTGAATCATGCGCAACAGCGCCAGCACCTCCTCCTCGCTGATTTCCAACCCCACTCCGAAGGCCAAATCGTCCACGATGCTCTCCACGTCACGGCGCAAATAGCCGTCCTCGTCGATATTGCCGATGATGTATTCGGCCACTTTCCTGTCCATCTCCGGCAGCGACTTCACGCCCAGCTGCCTCAACAGATTTTCGCGGAAAGACTCGCCGCCCGAGAGCACGAACTCCCGCTCGTCGTCGTCACGCGAGGCGTTGGAAGTCGACAATTTATAGTCAGGCGTGTCGTCGTCGTCCCCCATGTAATCCTCCAAAGAGAACTCGTCCTCTTCCCTCACGCGGTCGTCCTCCTCGTTTTCCATCTCGTTCATCTCCGGCTCGTCGCTTCCGTCCTTGAAATCCACTTCCGGGTCCGGCCTTTCCTCCCCCTCTTCCAGCAAAGGATTCGACTCCAGTTCCTCCTTGATTCTTTGCTCCAGTTGATAGGTAGGAAGCTCCAGCAGTTTAATCAACTGTATCTGCAACGGGTTTATTTTCAACCCCAATTTCTGTTGTAAGTTCTGTTTGAGCATTCCTTGTTCCTTTTTTAAAATTCAGCATTTTTGGGCGTGCGCGGGAAAGGTATCACGTCGCGGATATTCCCCATCCCGGTCACAAACAACAGCAAACGCTCGAATCCCAACCCGAAACCGCTATGCGGAGCCGAGCCGAAACGGCGCGTGTCCAAGTACCAGTCCATGCTCTTCGGGTCGATGCCCACCTCGTTCATCCGGGCGACCAGTTTCCCGTAGTCCTCCTCGCGCTGCGACCCTCCGATGATTTCCCCGATTTGCGGGAACAGCACGTCCATGGCGGCCACCGTCTTCCCGTCCGGATTCTGCTTCATGTAGAAAGCCTTGATTTCCTTCGGATAGCCCGTCAGGATAACCGGCTTCTTGAAATGCTTCTCCACGAGATAACGCTCGTGCTCGCTCTGCAAGTCCACGCCCCAGCCCGTCACCGGATACTGGAACTTGCCGTTCTTGTTCTGCTTGCTGTTTTTCAATATGTCGATGGCCTCCGTGTAAGTCACCCGCTCGAAATCGTGGTGCAACACGAACTCCAGTTTCTCAATCAACTCCATGCTGCGCTCCTCGGCCTTCTTGTCCTTCTCCTCGTCCTGCAGGCGCTTGCTGAGGAATTGCAAATCGTCCATGCAATGCTCCAAGGCGTAGCGGATCAGGTATTTCAAGAAATCCTCCGCCAAGTCCATGTTATCCTCCAAATCATTGAAGGCCACTTCCGGCTCAATCATCCAGAACTCCGCCAAGTGCCGGGTAGTGTTTGAATTCTCCGCCCGGAACGTCGGGCCGAAGGTGTAAATCTTGCCCAGCGACATGGCGCCCAGCTCCCCCTCCAACTGCCCGCTCACCGTCAAGTTCGTCGAGCGGCCGAAGAAGTCTTGCTTGAAATCCACCTGCCCGTCCTCCGTCAACGGCGGATTCTTCGGGTCGAGCGTCGTCACGCGGAACATCTCGCCCGCTCCCTCGCAATCGGAAGCCGTGATGAGCGGCGTGTGCAGATAATAGAAGCCGTGGTCGTTGAAATATTGGTGTATGGCGAACGCCATCGCATGGCGGATGCGGAACACGGCGCCGAAGATATTCGTCCGGAAACGCAAATGCGCCACTTCCCGCAGAAACTCCAGCGAGTGCTTTTTCGGCTGAATCGGATACCTCTCCGGATCGGCCTCTCCCCACACGGTCAGTTCCCGGGCCTGAATTTCCCGGGCCTGTCCAGTGCCGGTGCTTTCCACCAAATCGCCTTTCACGTGGAGGGCGGCCCCCGTCGTCACCCGCTTCATCACCTCCTCCGGGAAATTGGCCATGTCCACCACCACTTGTATATTGTTTATCGTCGAGCCGTCATTCAATGCGATAAAATTAACCTGCTTGTTTCCCCGCTTGGTTCTCACCCAACCGTCAACCTCCACCTCTTTCCCGCAATCAGCCGATTGCAACAATTCCTTTATCGACAATTTTCTCGTTTTCATCTGAAACACCTTTTTCCGTTAAACTTTGATACGCGAATATATGCATTTTTTCCGTTCTTTCCACCATGCTCCCTTATGCTGCCACAAATTTTACCTTCCCCATCCCGCAGTCCCCTGCCGGACAATCGCCCCTCCGCCACGCCACGATTCCCGCCCTCTCCCCAACCTCGCATTTCTCTACCCACACAAACAACTAATTAGCAACACAATACACTCTCATCCCTCAAAATTGCACTGCGATAGTGCAAAATCCGGCATTTTCTGCACTCTCACAGTGCATTTTTCGTGTCTTTATTCTAAAGCATAAAAGCAATAAGTTGCCTCCATCAGACACCCTCACTGCAAATCGGCGACCGCACATTCGAAATCGGCGGCAAAAGCAAAGGCCAAAAGCAAATCGCCCACCTCCCCGCCGCCTACGTCGTCAAAGACGACATCGAAACCACCCACGCCAACGTCATCCCCCTCTGGCACTTCGGCATGAATTATTAATCTCCCTCTTTTAATCTCATCAATCCCTATCCAAAAACCTCCTTGCTTCCGCACGTGCCCGTAAAACAACAGTTCCTATTACCTGGGAATCACTTCATTTTCACCATTACCACATCATCTGGAATATAATACTCTCCTTCCGGCTCCTCGGTGAATTTAAAACGAATGGAATCCTGCCCCACGAAAGTAAGCCTTGCCTTACCTATGCCATTTCCATAACCGCTCTTTATTGAAATAATCGCCTCCCCATTCTTAACAACTCCATTTACAGTTTGTTCTCGAAAAGCAGCATCTATTCGATTACCTCCCAACATCACAGAGGAATGCTTTCCCACGATTACCGAATCTTCCTGTTGAAGCGTTAAAACAAAAGAACACCTATCGTCCTTGTAATGCCACTTCCCTTCATAATTTTGAACAGTTATCTCCATAAAAAAAGATACAACTAATAACGCAACGAATGTTCTCATAAGCTACTAATTAATCTTACATTTCTTTTCGTCTACCTTTTTCCCAAAATCATCAAATCTCGCTATCAGTTCAAGACTCTATTTTGCATCGCTGCCTGGCAGCCTTTTCTCACCGAAGCAGCTGTAAAACATTGTCCGGCAGCAAGGCATTCCCCATATTATTTTGCGGCTCGTGTTTCAAAAATAGCACCGGAACAATCGTTCGGCCTTTTGCGAAAGGCAACTTGGACGCTTTTCGAACAAGCTCCGCCGTCAACGACTTGCCGTCCTCCCCGTTCGTCCACTTGCATTCCCCCACAAGCAGACACCTCCCATCCAACGACTCCGCCACCACGTCAAACTCCACTTGCTCCATCCGCTTATCCTCGCCAACCACCGTCCCCCACCAACGTCTGGCTTTTCCATAAAGGACTTCTCCCACGACATTCCCCGTGACGGCATCCCGGCATAACCTTTCCCACCACCCGCTGACGTATTCATGGAAATGCCCCTCCAAGGCCTGCTCAACAGGCAACCGTCGCCCCAATTCTATAAACGACCTGTTCGGCACCACAAATTGATAATAAAAGGCCATGAAAGAATCCGCTATCTTGTACAAGGTTTTCTTGCCACTTTTCTCATCGGCACCAAACGGCACCTCCTTCTCCAAAAAGCCCAGATCTATCAGTTTCTTTAAAGGCCGCGACATATTTGTAACCGGTTCGCCACAGCGGGAAGCAATCTCCGAGAGCCGGTTGGCTCCCGTTCCAATGTAAGACATGATGGTCGATGTCTTGACCACGTCTTTCACGTCGTCCTGAAAAAGTTTCACCGGCTCCTCGTACAATGTGCCTCCGACCGAGAGCACATTATGCCACAAGGCGTCGGCAAGGCTGCGCCGCCCCTCTCTTAACTCCCAATACCTCGGCACGCCACCCCACACCGCATATTCCTCGACGGTCTCCACTCCCGTAAACCCCAACGCCTCTTGAAGATAGGGCAACCGTATAGGCGTCAATTTCAATATCACGTCCGCCCGTCCATAGAGCGGTGCCGTCGAATCCAAAACCAAACCGTACATCATGTTTTGCGACGACCCGCAAACCACCACGTTATATTTCAACGTCTTCCCATCCAACAACCGCTGCAACACAGATGGCAACTCAGGCGACTGATCCACTATATAGGGAAACTCATCGAGGCAAAGGGTAAACCGCCTCTCCGCCCGATAATTGATGGCCTCGAACAAGGTCTCCCAATCAGGATACGTTATCTTGTCAAAATCCGGCAACACCTGCGCCACCACCTTTGCCAACAAAATCCGCTGATGCGACGCCTCCGAGCGGTCTGCCAAGAAATACACATCCTTTTCCGACAACACCCGTTTAATCAACGTCGATTTACCCAAACGCCGCCGTCCGTACACCACCGCAAACGAAGACTTCTCGCCCTCCAAAACTTCCCTCAACCGAACTGTTTCCTCTGTTCTATCTACAAATTCCATATCCAATAATTATTATGCATTGCAAACATAATGTTTCCGCTGCATAATTCAAAGCTCCGACATACAAAAATCGCCTCTTAATTCATATCGTCGAAAAATTCCCATATATCTTATTTATCCACATCGCAAAAAGTTTGTCCGTCACAGAAAAGACCTTGTTGATTTCCGTAATAAGATCTTTCTCCAAAAGTTTCTTCGTAGCCGACTGCACAGAACTGGCAGATGTGAGACTATGGCGTTTAATGAAGTCTGCCGAAGTGATGCGTTCCGCTTCTCCCTCTCGGGCTATGGCGTACAGAAGAGTCTTCTGCTTTTCGGGTATATTGGACAAGATTTCGCGGAAGATGGTGTCGTTTGACGCAATCATTTCATCAATGGCGTCGCGTATCGTTTCTATTGTGCATTCGCCTCCTTCCGGGGTGTCGGCAAAGGCCTCGTTGAACGTTTTCTGGATGTAATACGTATGCCCCTTAAACAAATTATACACCTTCTCCACACTGGCCGCCTCAATATGCCTTCGACATTTCTTAAAATGATTCACCACGAACGGAATGTATATTTCGGGAGCGATGGCTTTCAACTCCAACATGTCCGCGCTATGATAAAATGGCCTGGCCGCCGAGGAGAACATTTCCTGCATCATGTGCCGTTCGCTTCCCGCAAATATGAAATTGCTGTTCCCCTGCTTCTGAATATGAGTACGCAACAACGCTTCGATATTTTTCTCGGGATATTTGGCTATCTGCTGAAACTCGTCGATGGCCACGACACAACGCTTGTCCGCATGGTCCAAATACTGGAAAATCTCTTCCAATGTATATTCCGGCCGTTCTATATCGCCTAATTCTATACTAAAAGTCGGCAAATTAAACACGGGGTCGAAACCGAACTTCCCACTGATGGACTTTAAAGTTTGGACGAAGAGTTTGGCCATTCTCCGGCTGCGGGGCAGGAGCCTTTCATAAATTTCTTTCCCCAACAAATAGGTGAATTCCCGCAGGCTCGACGTGTGCAGGATGTCAATGAAAAAAGTATAATAATCCTTGCTAATTTCCGGTTTATCATAGCAGAACTGTATCAACCCTGTTTTCCCCATTCTACGGGGAGATATGATGACCAAATTGTTACCATTGGTGATGGATTTTATGAGTCTGTCTGATTCTGCAACCCTGTCACAGAAATACTCTGGAGCTATTTTGCCGGTTACGATGAATGGATTTATTCTTGTCGCCATACGAATATATTTTATGCGAAAATAATTATTCGATTCGAATTATGCAAATAAAATAATACACACCTCATATAAATACACACCTCCTCACTTATCCCCGTCTTCTCACACCGCAAACAAATCCGCCATCACCATGTCCGAAACCAGCCATCCCGCCTCCGTCAGCCGCAGCCGTCCGCCAACCCGCTCCACATCGCCGCTCGACACGTAACTTTCCACCCTTCCCTGCGCCTGCTCCCACAGCCGACCGAAACGCCGCTCCGCCTCCCCCGTGTCGATTCCCCACTTCGTCCGCAGCCCCGTCATGACGAACTCGTTGTACAAATCCTTATCGCTCAACGCTTCCCGCTCAAACAACAACTCTCCCCGCTCCAAAGCCTCCGCATAACGCCGCACGTTCGCCGTGTTCCACTGTCGGGAACGCCCGTCATACGAGTGCGCCGACGGTCCGAACCCCACGTAAGGCCGTCCCTGCCAATAAGCCGCATTGTGCTGCGAATGCCGCCCACCCCGGGCGAAGTTCGACACCTCGTAATGCTCGAAGCCCATCTCCGCCGCACGGCGGCAGACCAACGCATATCTTGCCGCCGTCACCTCCTCGTCCTCCAGCCGGAACTCTCCCCGCTCCACCATCTTTTCGAACACCGTCCCCGCATCAATGCTCAGCATGTACACCGACAAATGCGCCACCGGCAACCCGCCCGCCGTCTCCAAATCCCGCTCCAACTCATCCTCCGTCTGCCCCGGCAACCCAATCATTAAATCCACCCCGATATTGTCGAACCCCATCGCCGCCGCACGCCGCACTCCCTCCGCCGCCTGCCGCCCCGTGTGCCACCGGTTCACCTGCCCCAGTCGCTCGTCCGAAAAAGACTGCACCCCCACACTCAGCCGATTAAACCCCAACTCCCGAAACACCGCCAGTTTCTCCTCCGTCAAATCCTCCGGATTCACCTCGATCGTCCGCTCCGCCCCCTCCACAAACGCATATCCCCGCCCCAACGCCTCCACAATCCGCTCCAACTCCTCCCGTTCCAGACACGACGGCGTTCCCCCGCCGAAATACAGCGTCTCCGCCTCCCGGGTCGGCAAATACTCTCCCCTTGCGGCGATTTCCCGCTCCACGGCCCCCACGTACTCCTCCTTCCAACCCATCGCCGCCACCGAGTAGAACCCGCAATAAAAACACTTGCTCCTGCAAAACGGCACATGCACGTAAACCCCTATACCCATACCTCGCTCCTTTCTAAAAAACAACAAACATCCTATTCTCAAAACAACTCTAATTCGATCAGAATCTTTAGAGTCACATTAAAAAGCAGATATCAGCTCTTCTAAAACCATATCAGTATACGTATGCCAAATTTCAAGTGGAGGTTGCTTATATTCAGAAAACAAAGACTTTACATACTCAATTTCAAAAACCAATCTGTAATCATGAGGATCATTGCCTATTTGTCCCTCTTTTCTCGTCCCAACACGAACCACTTTTATCCTGTAAAGATCACGTACACCTCGACCACTTAAATAAGGAACAAAATACCACAATTTGTCCAATTCTACTGTAGATGGAAATCTTTTCCCTGTATAATAAATTGTTGCGCTTTTATCAAGATACTTGCTAATATTATCCTTTTTTACAAAACAAATCAACACATGCTTGTTCTTATTTATTTTACATGACGTTTTATATCTTTTAGTTTGTGGTTCCTTAGCCATACTTGAAACAACCCCACTTGGATATTCTGCAAGTAAATCAAAAAAACTCAACTGCTTTATCTTGACATCGTTCTTCTTCAATTTGTCTACTTTTACATCAAAATCTTTTTTTACAAGATTTTCTTTTAAACGCTCAAGAATTTGTGTCACAGATCCTAAACAATCATGAGTCTCCGTCGGTTCTACTACTTGCATCTCGTTAAACAACCTAATTAACGAACGTCCCACCGCCCATGCAAGATTCACTGGTACCGCATTACCTATTTGTTTATACTTATCACTCATTGTTCCTGCAAAAAGCCAATTATCTGGAAATGTTTGAATTCTGGCATATTCTCGTACCGTTAAAGGACGAGTTTCCAGCGGGTGACAACGTTCAGTTTGTTTTTGGCAAGGAGAGCATGTAAGAGTCAACGAGGGTTCATCAAGAGAAAGCCGACGCGCCATTCCCGTCTTACCTCCTCCTAAAAACCAACTTCCACCCATATATTCTTTGGCAACATCTCCTGGAAGATCACGCCAATCTCCTCCTTGCGGAACCAATTCAAGCACTTTTTGTTTCTTCAGTGGATATTTCACCCCTTCCGATTCTGGGACATCAGTATCATATATCACACTTTTAAAAAGTGCATCTTTCAGCGTAAGCACTTGTGTATAAGGAGATGGCCAATGGAAACATACTTTTTCAGCTAAATCATCACGGATAGCAATTAGAATGAGCCGCTCACGCTTTTGCGGCACCTGATACATGATGGCTTTCAACACACGAGGTTCTACAAGAGTATAGCCCAATTCTGCAATGGTATTTTTAATAGTATTGAATGTGCGCCCATTATCATGGGATATCAATCCTTTAACATTTTCTCCCATAAATACTTTTGGACGAATTTCCTTTACAGCCCTTGCTAATTCGAAAAAAAGAGTACCTCGGGTATCAGTAAATCCTCCTTGTTTACCTGCATACGAAAACGCCTGACAAGGAAATCCGCCCGACAGAAAATCAATTTTATCCCGAAGAGGAGTAAAATCAACATTGCGCACATCTCCTTCTATTATATTCCAATTTGGGCGATTTATGCGAAGTGTATCACAAGCAGATTTATCAAACTCATTAAGCAATACGTGATTAAAACCAGCTAAAGATAATCCAAGAGCAAGACCTCCACCTCCTGCAAAAAGTTCTACAGACGTATATTCACGAAACGGATAAGTTTTCAACTCTTCATTCCAACTGCTATGTAGCATCTCCCTCACCTCAGGAACTATTTCCAATTCTTCAAGATAAAAGCCTTTTATACCATCTTTCAAATGCGAAGGATAGACACCGTTTTCTATCCATTTTTGAACCGTTGCATTGGACGTTCCGACCAAAGCCGCAAAATTGTTTGCTGATATGAACTGCATATTTATAATCCACCTTTTTTTGTGATTTCCATGGCTATATCCTCTACTTTTTGTAAAATAAGAGAACTTCCATCAATCCCATCTTCCTCTACCACCTCGCCAAATGCCTTTGCGAGTTGATCATAAAAAAATTTATCACCAGTGATATGCTCCCAAAACTCTGCACCGCAATATACAGGATAAGTCGTCGCTATAGTTTTATAATTAGCAGATATCCTCTCTCCATACAGCACTCCTACAATCATGTCGTCCATCTGTAAAGGAATACGATCCAAACGAGCCTTACCAATAAGACGTTTAAAATGTCCCAATATAGTGTCCACGTCATCCTTATTTATTGTTTGTGGCCCAGCTTTGCATTGGCAATATTTTTTCCGTCCATCAAGAGCATCTACAAATTCAATGTCAATCCCATCAATACCTGATGCACAACCTGCAATCTGTGCAAGTTGGGATATAAATATCTGAATATTTTGTCCAAAACTTGTGTTTACACTTGTACCAAGAATACGCGGATAGACAAGAGCTTTCGCCATTGACCTCGGAGTAGTGTCTCCACACAAAAAAGCCGCCAGATAGTTGATAAGAAATGGATTAATATCAAAATCTTTCAATCGTAACTTCTGAAGATTTTTGATATGATTCGGTATGATGGACGTTCGAAAATAATTCTTGCCACTTTCTATTATTGCTCTTTTCTGTTCTTCTGTCATAATGCTGCTCGTATTACTTCTTCAAGTTTATCTGCAAAGTTACATCTTTTCTGCAAAATTTGGAATCTATTTAAATCTTCAAAAAAGGATCCTTGAAAAAATCTTTGAAAAAGAAAAGAATAAAACACACAAAACCTCACATATTCCGATCCAAATAAACCATAAAAAAAGATTTATCAAAAATTACACAAAAGCACTTTCCAAACATGAACAAGAAAAGGAAAACGTTTAAAACTAACTACATGAACCAACGAATCATCAAGTAATTGCTACTATATAATCTGCATTCTCATTAGAACAACGTACTTTTTCAGGGATTAACAGCGATTGATGCGGCGGCACGGCGTTCACGCCGCACGTAGGCAGAGATGCACGCCAGACCGGCAAGCACGATGAACACGCCCAGCAACGCCGGATAGCGGTAGCCCAGTCCCGCGTCGATGGGCAGACCGCCAACGTAAGCTCCCAGGGCGTTCCCCAAATTGAAAGCCATCTGCACGCACGCCGCCCCCATCATCTCGCCGCCGCGGGAATTCTGCAACAACAGCAACTGCTGCGGCGACGACACGGCAAACAACGCCGCCGTCCCCAAAAACATCAGCACCACCGACAACCAGCCGCACCCGGCGAAAAAGAACGTCCCCAGCAACGCCACAACCATCACCACCTGCGTCACCTGAACCACCCGCGCCAACCCGTAACGGTCGCCCAACCGCCCGCCGAGCAAATTCCCCACCGTCATGCCCAGCCCCGCCAGCACCATAATCACCGTCATGCTGCCCGGGGCAAAACCACCCTCCACGGTCATCTGAGGCGTCACATAGCTAAACCAGCAAAACACGCCCCCATTGCCCAGCATCGTCGTCAGAATCAGCAGCCACGCCTCCCGCCTCCGCAAAAATCGAAACTGCCCCCGCAAACCAGTGTCCGGCAACGCCTCCAGCACCGGCACCCACCGGCGAATCAGCACGAACACCAACACGCCCCACGCCGCATTGAACAAAAACGGCAACCGCCACGAAGCCAGATGGCTCAACAGCGTGCCCAACGGCACCCCCAGCAAATTGGCAATCGTCATCCCCGCTATCATCAACGACACCGCCTCCGCCCCGCGGCCCTTCTCCGCCACCCGCTCCGCCACGATGGACCCCACGCCGAAAAACGCCCCGTGCGGCAACCCCGACACGAACCTCGCCCCAATCAACAACCAATAGCTCGACGTCAACGACGCGCATAAATTGCCCACCGTGTAAATCAACGCCAGCCCCAGCAAAATCTGACGCAACGGCCGCCTCCTCGCCACCACCACCATCAAAGGCGCGCCCACGCACACGCCCACCGCATAGGCCGAAATAAAATGCCCCGCCTCCGGAATGGAGACCCCCAAATTCTTCGCCACGTCCGGCAGAATGCCCATCATCACAAACTCGGCGATTCCCAGCCCCAACGTGCCGGCCGCCAACGCCAATAAACTCTTTTTCATAACACTACGTCTGTCTTTTCCTTAAAAAATCCCGCAAAAATAATGCTATCCCACCAAAATCCAACCCTCTCTCCCCCAAAAAATAATCTCTCCTCCCTCCATGCCTCTCTTGCTCTCAAAAAACAATGGCCCAACAATTCCACCCAAACCGACATCCCGCATTCCATGCAAAAACCATCTCTTCACATCCTGTTTTCAATACAGATTACAGAAACACTACCTCATCATTACATGAACATTACCACCAACTGTCCTATAACTCTTCTATTAATCTCCTATAACTCTCCTATATAAAATAGGAGTTTAATAGCTGATTTATAGTACAAATACAGGTATTTAACAAGTAATGCGGATATAATGAACATGAAATGTTCATGTAATCGACATTGAAAAGGGGAGGAAAACCCATGTAAAGGCAAAGGAGCGCCCCCAAAAATTCATCTTTCCGGCATGCCAGTCACAAAAAAAGAATCCACAGGAGAAAAGAATTTTTCGCAGGATTTTTTAGGGAAAAGTTTTGGAATTCAAAGATAATGGTTAATTTTGCGGCTCATTTTGGAGTGGAGTATTCTACACGCACGTGGCGCACCTTAGCCATGCCGATCGTGCAGAGGCAGGACAAACCGGGGAACAAACAATGCCCACTATCTCGTTTCCCTTTCCGGGGAGGACGCCTCAACGGAACGCAACACGACAAAATGAACAAACAGAAGTATAATTTTAATAGTAAAGAAAGTGGATCAAATTAGTTACAAGACAACTTATGTCAACAAGGCCACCGCAAAAAAAGAGTGGATTGTGATTGACGCAGAAAACCAAGTTGTGGGACGTCTTGCCGCTAAAGTTGCGAAACTGTTGAGAGGCAAGTACAAACCCAGCTACACGCCGCACGTGGACTGCGGAGACAATGTGATTATCATCAACGCCGAGAAGATTGTCCTGACAGGGAAAAAGATGACGGACAAGATTTACCGCCGCCACACGCAATATCCCGGCGGACAAAGGACGACCACTCCGGCCGAGTTGATGAAACGATTCCCGGAGAGAATCCTGAAACATGCCATCGTGGGCATGCTGCCGAAGAACCGCCTCGGGCGGGCTGTTGCCAAAAATTTGTATATTTATGTGGGGACTGAGCACAAGCACCAAGCTCAACAGCCGAAATTGATTGATGTGAACGTAATTAAATAACAAGGTATGGAAACAGTTAACGCAGTAGGTAGAAGAAAGACAGCCATCGCCCGCGTATTTTTGAAAGAGGGAAATGGCAACATCATCGTGAACAAGAAGAGCCTGGAGGAATATTTCCCGCTGACTACTTTGCGCTATGTGGTGAAGCAGCCGCTGGAGTTGTTGGGCGTGACCGGACAGTACGACATCAACGTGAACGTGTGCGGTGGCGGGTTCAACGGACAGGCGGAAGCGTTGCGTTTGGGAATTGCCCGCGCGCTGGTGAAAGTGAACGCCGAGGACAAGCCGAAATTGAAAGCGGCCGGATTCATGACCAGAGACCCGCGGGAAGTGGAGCGTAAGAAACCGGGACGTCCGGGAGCACGCAAGCGGTTCCAGTTCTCTAAACGTTAATTCGAGTTTAGTATCTAAATTGACGGGACTCCTTCTTTGGGCTACCCGGCAATTGATTAATTTAAGAATGTAAACTTTTAAGATCAAGACAAAATGTCAAACACTACTTTTGATGAGTTATTGGAGGCGGGGTGTCATTTCGGACACTTGACGCGCAAATGGAATCCCAAGATGGCTCCTTACATTTTCATGGAGCGCAATGATATCCACATTATCGACTTGAACAAGACGGCCATTTTGCTGGACAAGGCTTGCGCCGCGTTGAAGCAAATCGCCAAGTCGGGCCGTAAAATTCTGTTTGTGGCAACAAAGAAACAGGCTAAGGAGATTGTTGCCGAAAAAATCACGAATATCAACATGCCGTACGTTTCGGAGCGTTGGCCGGGAGGCATGCTCACGAACTTCCCCACGATCCGCAAGGCCGTGAAGAAGATGACGACCATCGACAAGATGGAGAAAGACGGGACGTTCGACCACCTTTCCAAACGGGAGAAACTCCAGATAGCCCGCCAAAGAGCCAAGTTGGAAAAGAACTTGGGCAGTATCGCCGACTTGAGCCGCTTGCCGGCAGCTCTTTTCGTGGTGGACGTGATGAAGGAGCACATCGCCGTGAAGGAAGCGCGCACGCTGGGCATCCCGGTGTTCGGCATGGTGGACACGAATTCCGATCCGAGCACGGTTGACTTCGTTATCCCGTGCAACGACGACGCATCCACTTCCATCGCTTTGATTATCGACAAGGTAAGCGCCTCCATCAAGGAGGGCCTGACGGAAAGAAAAGCCGAAAGGGAAAAGGAAGTCGACAAGAAAGGCGCGGAGAAAGCAGGAAAAGAGGCCCGGGTTGAGGAAGAATCCGCACCGGAAGCCGCCGATTCCGCAGAATAAATCATGTAACACGTCGATGAGGCTGTGGCGAAATACGATTTTCATACCACCCTTCGGGACACTTCCCTTGCTTTAGGGGAAGAATTGAACAGCATCGCCGTTCAAACATTCAACCAACTCCCCTGAGTCAGGGGAGTTGGCGGCTTAGCCGCCGGAGGGGCATAATTAGCTATTTTGACACGCCCTCATCCATTAAAAGGATACACTATGGAAATAAAAGCAGCAGATGTGATGAAGTTGCGCAAAGCAACGAACGCAGGAATGATGGACTGCAAACACGCTTTGCAGGAAGCCGAAGGCGATTTCAACAAGGCCATTGACATCATCCGCAAGAAAGGTCTTATCGTTGCCAGCAAACGCGCGGACCGGGACGCCAAGGAAGGTTGCGTGCTGGCCAAGACGGACGGCAAGAACGCCGTCATGGTGGCGCTGAACTGCGAGACGGACTTCGTGGCAAAGAACGAGGGCTTTATTAATTTCACGACCACGATTCTGGACGCCGCGTTGGCTAACATGCCCGCCGACACGGAAAGCCTGCTCGCCCTGCAATTGGACGGCAGAAGCATCGCCGACCAAATCGCCGAGCAGACAGGCGTGATTGGGGAGAAATTGGAATTGAGCTATTACGGCAGCCTGAAAGGCGAGGATTGCGTGGTTTACATCCACCCGGGCAACAAGCTGGCCACCGTGGTCGCTTTCAACAAGGCCACCGACACGCAAGTGAAGAAGAACATCGCCATGCAAGTGGCCGCAATGGCTCCCATCGGGGTCGACAAGAACGACATTCCTGAGGACGTGGTGGCCCACGAGCTGGAAATCGGACGCGACAAGGCCCGCGAGGAAGGCAAGCCGGAAGCCATGCTGGACAAAATCGCCCAAGGGCGATTGAACAAATTCTTCCAAGAGTCCACATTGTTGAACCAAGTATTCGAGCAAGACGGCAAAATGTCTGTGAGAGAATATTTGAAGAGCGTGGACAAAGAGTTGACAGTCACCGGCTTCTTGCGCTACACGCTGAATCTTTGATACAAAAGCAAGGATATGGAAATCCCGGCTTCATTCAGGAGTCGGGATTTTCTTTGTCAAAAAGTAGCATACAAACGTTTACACATTCCAATTAATTTTCTATCTTTGCGTTGGTTGCTAGTAGACATATTATGAGTGAACAAAGACCTGAGATTATCGAATTGCTGACGGCAATTGAAACAAAACACAAGTGCAAACTGCAAACGACGACTGATTTCGAGGTGTTCTCCATGCACTTGAAATCCCAATATCAATTTCACGTGTCCGCCTCCACATTAAAGCGTTTATGGGGCTATGTGAACGACGAACACCACCCGCGTCTCCAGACACTCGACATATTGAGCCAATACGTGGGATTCAACTCTTTCGGCGAATTCTGCCACCATCTGAAAACAAGCACGGCGTACAATTCTTCCTTTTTCACCACCAAACAAATCCAGACAAAGGATCTGACCAAAGGCGACAGGGTGGAAATCGGCTGGGCCCCGAACCGTTACGTGCTGCTGCAATATGAAGGACGGAACCGCTTCCGGGTGCTGCAGGCGAAGGAGACCAAACTGCTGAAAGACGACCGGTTTGAAACGGCGTGTTTCCTGCTGGGCCAACCCATGCTGGTGTCTTACGTCCAACGGGGCGACCGGAAAACCGCCCCGTTCATTGCCGGCCGGAACGGAGGGCTCACATTAATCAACAAGCTGTATCATGAATGAGGATTCTTTGTCATCGGGATTTTTCGGAGAGGACATTCCATCCGACACTCTCGGGTTCACGGACTTGAAGGAGATATACGTGGCGGCCTCCGGATACAGCCAACTGCACGTGTGTCGGCGACTGGGACGGTTGCACATATTGAAAAGCCTGCAACCGGAATACGCCTCGCAGGAGTTTTACCGCCAACTGCTGCTCAAGGAGTTCAACATAAGTTATCCATTGGAACACCCCAACATCCGGCACACGCTGGGCATGGAGAGACACGAGACCTTGGGCACCTGCATCGTGATGGAATACGTGGACGGTATTCCCTTGACGGATTTCCTGCAACCCGGCAAACTGTCCCAGCCCTTGGCCCACAAATTCATCCGGGAAATCTGCTCCGCCTTGCAATACATTCATGGCAAACAACTTATCCACAAAGACATAAAACCCGCCAACATCCTAATCACATACAATGGAAACAACGTGAAAATCATTGATTTCGGTTTGGCGGACTGCGATGATTACGCCATGCTGAAGATTCCCGCGGGAACAAAAAAATATCTTGCGCCGGAACAATTAATTCCAGGAGCGTCCATCGATTACCGGACGGATATTTACTCTTTCGGCGTAATCATCGGGGAAATGGCCACCCTCCTCAAAGACCGCCGGCTGTCAGCCATCGCCCACAAGTGCATCCAAGAGGACCCGGCCAACCGGTACCAAAGCACCGCCGACATACTGACTGCCTTGGAGAAGAAACGGACATCGCCCACCCTCAAATACGTTGCCGCAGGCATCTCGCTGCTCGCGCTTGTGATTTTGTCTGTCATGTTCCTACGCCCCAGACAACTATCCGCCATCCAGGGCAATTACTCGCTTCCCGTGTACGGCAACAGCACCGTTGGAAACACTTATCAAAAAATCCTGCTAAAAGAACGAAAAGAACTCCACCGCAAAATAGCCCGTTTCACGGCCGACAGGCAAAAACTCTCGCAGGACAGCGTCCGCATCACGAACAAGCTGACGGCCATTCTAAACGACCGTTTCCCAGAGAAATCGCAAAGGGAAACAGCCATCTACAAACAACAGCTCCGCAGCATCCGGCAAGACGTGGCCCGGGAAATCGCCGCCGTCCGCACACAGTTGCGATAATTCCGCCCGCTACAGTTCCAATATCAAAGGGAATAGTTTCCACACATTCGTTCCCCGATAAGTGGACTTGCTCGCCGCAGGGACATAAATGTCGCAACTCTCAAACACCGAAGCGTCGAAAGCAGTCTGTGCGCATATCGGAGGAGCTTCCGCCAACACTCTCAACTCCCGCAACGGACAACCCGCAAAGCACGAGGAGCCAATAGACCACACGTCCGCCCCGATAGTGACGGAGGTCAACCACTGGCAATTCTGGAACGTGGCCTCTAAAAGATACCTGACAGCATCCGGCACAACCACCGTGCGCAAGGCGGAACGACTGAAAGCCGCCCTCCCCAACACGCTCACGGATGCGGGGAAATCCACCTCATCGACCCCGGCGGAAAGAAACGCCCGTTCCCCTATCACCCTCACTCCGTCCGGAATGGCATAAACCTCGGCCTCCCTCCCACAAGGATAGGCCAAAAGCGAATCTCCCGACGCGTCAAACAACACGCCCTCCTTCGTCCGAAAACGGTCGTTCATCACCGACACCCGAAACTCCCGCAAGGCCGCACATCCCGCCGAAGGATTGAATTCCACCAAATCATCCGGCAGCGTCAGGACCTCCAACGAGGAACATCCCGAAAATGCGTCCTCCTCGATCACCGTCACCGTGTTCGGCAACACGATTTTCTCCAGCCGGCTGCAACCTTGAAACATGGAACGGCCAATCACGTTCCGCTGCGCATAATGAGACGCAAAATAAGCCTCACCCCCTTCCACGATGGACGCTCCCGACAAATCCAATATCCGCAGGTTTCCCGGCGTGTCGCCACCCTCCACGTCCTGCCCGAACATTTCTCGCAGGAAACGGATATCCGTCCCATTAAGCATACCCGCCACAGAAATCGAATCCAAATCATATTTTTCCTGCTCGCCGATGACTTCCTCCAATGTCCCCGGCTGCGTGACATATATCGCCTCGTCGGTCGTAAACCACACCGTGTCCGCCACCGTGGCCCCCATCTCGTTGGAGGCATACGTCCACGCCGAATAACTCGTGGCCAAACGCAATCCCGCCAAACGCACTTGGAAGGAATTGTCCTCCGCCACCTCCGCAGCTACAAAATGCACCTCGCTTTCTCCTTCCGCCTGGTAACGGAATCCCACCTCCATAAGCCGCACCCCACCGTCATCCAACAACCGGCTGCCCAAAACCACCGTCGTGGGCCCCTTGCTGACCAGTTCCGTCGCCCCCAAAGCCGGCCTCGTGTTCGGCTCCGTGCGGAAATGAGCGGACTCGGAGCGCATCACGCTATACCCGTTGGAAATCTCCACGCAATAATAGTAATCCGTCCCCGCCTTCAAACTGTCGAGATTCGCCCCCACCTCACCGGTCAAAGCGTCCGCCTCGACACGCCTACCCCCCCTCAATGCGGGAGTGGTGTCACACACAAAATGACAAGCGGCCACCGCCCCCTCTCCCTGAAGCCGCACAAAACCGTTCACATGGGCCGCGTTACGGGTTATCCCCGTCGCCTCGCCGATTTCCAGTTCCGGAGCCAGAATATCCGGTTCCCGCTCGTCCAAACAGGCAGCCAGTCCCAGCAGGCAACCCAAAAACAATATGTAAAAACTACCCTTTCGCATACTCAAAAATTAATACCCACCCCCAAGGATGGCAACCAATATTCTCCTTTTATTGTCGTCACGCCCACCGAAAAAGCGAAACGCCGCACCTCGACCATGCATCCGACCTCCGCCGTCCATCCTTTGCAAGAATAATCGGCATTCCGCAAACGCACCCCCTCCAGCGATTCCCACACCACTTTCCTCTCTCCATAACCAATTCCCTCAAACACGTGCCACAAACCGACCACCCGGTGAATCGCCCCCAATGTCAGTGTCCACACGCTATAGTCCACTCCTGTCTTATAATAAGGCACGGCGTCCATTTCTTTCCACAAACCGTTCTCATCGCACTCTCCTTCCGTGGCAAACGAGCGAAAATTCGTCTGCCCGTGCACAAAAACACCATGGCGCTTCATTATTCCCGCCATCAGTCCCCCCGTGTTCTCATGCTCCTGAACGCCCCAGGAGGCCAACAGAAAACAGGCCGGCTTAGTGCCCCGCCTTTTCCCCTCCTCCATTTTCGCCAAGTCAAACGACAAGGGCCTGTTCTTCACTCCCCGCGCCATCCGGCGACGCATCTTCGGATAAGGGGACTCCTCCTCTTTCAGCGGCGGTCCCACCAACACCAACTCGTAAGTCAACCTCGACTCCAAGGCAGAGGGAAACTTGTAGTCCCGGAGCACACCCCACTTCGGATGTTTTATGGTCAGTTTGACCGTCCCGTTCGGTACGTACAACCAAATCTCCCCCACCTCGTTCCGCCGGGCCACAATTCCCAGCGGCGTGGAAAAAGCAAAGTCCGCATCCCCCACCACCTTTATCAACGCGCAAGCCTCGTCGTTCAAATCTTTCACCGGATTCACCCACGCCGTTATGTCGTTCTGCAACAATCGGAACGAGCGCACCTCGAACTCCTGTGCGGCCAAGCCGCAACTCATCAAGCAAAACAATATCGCTATTAACCTTTTGTCCATTACTCCAAATTAAAACTTCCGATATTAAATATTTCCTGCTCAGGCAGCGGCGTGTGCTCGTCCAGCATCCGCGGCTGCCATGTCCTCACGTGAATCTTTGGGGCCGTCTCGTCCCGAAAGTCCCATAACAAAAACAAATACCCCTCGTCGGAATAAATGTCCGACGTGTAACGCTGCTTCACGGACACTCCGTAGATGCCTTCCCGTGTAGGATGCCGTCTGATGGAAAAATCCGTAAATTCCACGTTTATAGCCTTGTTGCGGTTGAAGATTTCCCTCAATCGGTCAAGATACTCCCGCTTCGTCCGCACATTATAATTCACTTTCTCCGTGGACAGATAATGCCGCTCATCGTCCGATGCCTCCCTCACCACATTGCCCACGATAATCAAAGCCCGCTCGCTGAACAACTGCTCAAGGAAGTCAATGTCCTTCGTCACGTACGACATGCGGAAATGCTCCATGTAATTCAGAATCACCCGCCGGCTTTCCGCATCTTTCTCCTCCAGTCCTCCGTTCCACACCCGTTTGGCTTCCTGATAAAAAGGATTGTCCTCGTCTATCCTTGCCTGAAGCAAACGAGGCCTGGGTTTCGCCTTTTTCTTCACTTCCTGCGGCGCGACGGTGTCCGGCAACGGCTTTTCCTCCATCTCCCGCACGGCAAACACCTCGGGATTGTGCCTGTCCACCAGGAAATCCCATGCCAACGCCGCATATTCCTTCTCCTCCAGCTCCCGCCCGTTTCCGTCAAGCAACACGCACACACTATCCCTCACGCCCACGACACAACCATCCCCTCCCGCAATCCCGTCATATTTGAATCCGCTCAACGGTTTACCTTGCAACGTGAACACACCCCATTTCCCGTCCGACTGCAAAGCCACCCGGTCGTTCCCTATCATTTTTCCGTCCTCGTAAACGGCCGGCACAAACACGCCTCCCTTCTTGTCCATCAATCCCACCCCCTTGTCCGTCCAAAACAACGCGACTCCCGAACGATAGGGCGCCACCAACTTCACTGTCTGCGGAAAACAAACAGCCACTTCTCCCCGCTCGTTCAACGCCCCGCTGTAGCCCTGCCTTGAATTGCGGAACAAAAGATATCCGTCGGAAAAGAACTCATTCAACCGGCAATCTTGCAAGGTCACCGCAAAACGAGGGTTCCCCTCCCGGTCAATCACCCGAAACGCCAAACGTCCTTCCTTGTCCGCCTCCCCGACAAGGGCAAGGCCCTCAGAAAAATCACACGCGTAATCATACTCCGGAGGAATCACCACCCGCCCCTCCGTGTCCACATAACCATACTTGCCGCTTGACGTGTAAATCAAAGCCCGTCCCTCGCGGAAATTGTGCGCCACCAGCAACTGGCTCCCCAAATAACTGTCCAACACGGCCACTCTCCGCCCATGCCTGTCTATCACTTCAAGAGGCGCACCTTTCTCCCTTTGGGCAACCGCCACATCTTCAAAGAAGTGGCCTAACGCCACATACTTTTCCTCCGACACCGGCCCTACCTCCTCCCCGATTCCAAACAACCTCCACTTGCCCGACGTGTCCGGAACCGCAAACCGCCGGTTCACCACGGGTGACGGTTTCTCCTCAAACACATTCGAACATATCACCGTTCCGTCCCCCTCCACCATTCCCCACAATTTCTCGTCCGCCCCACAAAAAGGCACGCCCTCCACTCCCGCCTGTTTCCCTTGGCAAGCCGCCAACAACAATACTACCAAACTACCAATAACGACTCTCATATCTAACCGGACATTTAGATTTGTTACTCCTTAATTCCACCCCTCAATCTCTCCTCCTATCTCTATTTTAGTCTGTTCCGGATTGCTCGACATGTAAACGGTCAAGGTATGCTCCACGCCGGACCGGAACACAAAACGGGTCTCATACATGTACGACACGCCGTCCGCTATCACTTCCACCAACGGCCGATTGTAATCCAACCGCTGCGGCACCACAATCGCCTCGTACAACCCGTCACCAGCCTTCCGGGCCGTGATGATTTCCTGTCCCCCATAGGGATACTTCGTCACCACTCCCGCCTCCAGATCCACAGTCGCCTCCGTCACCGTTCCATGCACCCGCACCACGGCGTCCCGAGGAATCTCGCCCTCATAATCCTCCGTCGGCACCAACCGCACCACCAGTTTGCTCATCCGATGGGCGAAACGCAGTTCCACCGCCCCGTCTTCAGCCCGGACATTTTCCCGGACCGCCCACAAGAAATCGCTGGCCTCATATCCGCCCGGCCCGCCATCCGTCCCCTCCGCCGACTGGTCAAGCCGCACGGCGAAACGCAAATCCTCCACGCTTTCCACCCGTTCTTGGTACGGGTAATACCCCACCACATCGTACGTTCCCTCTTCCCAATACAACGTGCGTCTTGGTGTCCACTCGTTCCCCTCAAACGCCACCGCCTCATTGTTCACCGTGTTTCCGGACACCTCCAGCGGTTTCTCCTCCTCCTTCACGAACACCCCCACGCAATCGCCCTCCTCGAAAGATGTCTCCGTCACCCGCGACACGCCCGGATAAGCGATTTCAAACCGCATCTCCGGCCCCTCCTTTCCACCTTCCTCCACACATCCTCCCAACGTCAAGATTCCCGCCGCCATCATGGCCAATATTCTATTCGTCATTTCCATATTTACTCCTTTCTATCGACTGATGTTTGGTTTACCTCCATGTACCTCCACCGCACGGCGCTCCCCGTCCTTCGTTCCATTCCTCGTCGCCACCCGACTTGCCGCCTCCGTTTTATCTTTCCTGTCCTTGGCAGCGAAAGCCTCATATGAATAAACCTCCCCCGCATACTCCATTATCCGTTTCACAATGGCTTCCCGACTCGCCGCATTGAAATAAGGAACCCCGTCGTTCATGCAACTGTTCTGCTCCGAACGGTACACTCCCCGCATGTGCCCGACCGCCCCTTCGTAAATGTCCACCGTCCCGTTGTAACGGCTGTCCTCCAGCAAATGAGCCCACGGCACTTCGTGCGTTTTCCCCGACAAGGAAACATTGGCATACCAGCCCCGTTCCTGCATCCGCCTGATCTCGTCCGCATGCGGGCAACAAGCGCAATTACAGAACTCCATGAATCCGCCATGCCATATCGTTTCGTCAGCCAGTTTTCCGAACGCATGTCCTCCCGCCTCGTGCCACACCGCACTTCTCGTTTCCTCCGAACCGTCCGCTCCGCTCGCCGGACAATAAGCTATCCCCGAGCCGTCCTCCCACAATTCCGTTCTCCCCTCATAATCCGCCGTATTCGGCACCAGCACCACCAAAGTTTGCGCCAGCCCCTCCCGTTCCACTTTCGGAATCTCAGCCACATACCCGAACAAGGCGTTGCTCTCGCAACGCAATCCTGTTCCCGAAACATACCTTGTCCCGAACTTGGTATCCACCGACGTGTTCTCCGCCCCTATTCCCGACTCCGGCGACACCGCCACCCGCGCATACACGTCGAAATACTCCCGATAAGAGCGGTAAGGCTCCAACTCAAAGAAAGCTTCCACCTGCGCATTCATCACCTCCATATATTCCCCCGAAGCGATTTCCTCCGCAGAGAATCCGTCACCCACGAACACGGCCACCACTCCGTCTCCCGTCGAGTGCTCTTGCAACACCAGCGTCTCGTCCTCCGCCAGCGAACAGCCATACTGCGCCACTCGGCAACGAGCCGTGTAATCCGTCCCTTTCAGCCGGAAGACCACCTCTCCTTCCCGCACACCCTCGCCCGCCATCCCGGACACGGTCAGCGCCAAATCCGCCCGCCCTTCCCCGCTCATCTCCGACAACGAGCACCAGTCAGGGATTTCCGCCACTTCCCACTCTCCCTCCGCGCGTATCGTCAACTCCCGCGCGCTCTCCCTATTCAGTGTCTCCACCTCTATCGGCGAACACTCCAATTCCCGATAGGCCGTCACCCGCTTAAAGGCGCTCCAACCTTGGGCTATCCTGTACTGTTCTATCGCCGTCTCCGGCACCTCCAGCACCACGTTGTCCGTCGGCACCTCGGCAAACGCCCCCGCCAACACCAACGGGGGTATCGTCCCCTTGCACACCAGACGGGTCAAATAAACACACCCCATAAACGCACCTTCCCCGTCGTCGAACGAGGACAGGATGCTCTCCAGATTCTCCGGGAAAACCACTTCTTCCAGCCGCGTGTAGGCAAACGCCGCTGCGCCTATGCTCCTCACCCCGTCGGAGACAACCAATCGTCCAGACAAGTCGTTATTATACCCGAACGCCCTGTCGCCTATCGCCGACACCCGCTCGGGCAGCGCCAGCGTCCCTGAAAACGTGTTGTCATAAAACGCCGACTCCGAGATGACCTCCAAATCCTCCGGCAACCGCAACTCTCCTCTGAAGCGATTGGACATAAACGCCGACGGGCCAATGCTCCGGATTCCATCGTGCAAGGTCAGTTGCCCGTCGAACCCGCACACCGCAAATGTCCCTCCCCTCACTTCCGTCACCCCCTGCGGGACACGCAGACTGCCCGACAACCGCTTGCAACCATAAAAAGCATAATCCCCCAAATCCGTCAACTCCTCCGGCAACACCAACGGACCGTACAAGTAAGCGCACCCGGAAAAAGCCGACCGCCCGATATATTTCAACTTGTCCGGCAATTTCAACTCCGACACGAACCGGCATTCCAGAAAAGCCCCGTCCTCTATCCGTTCCAGCGTCGAAGGCAGCGACAGCATGCCGTTGAACGCCTCGCAACTGTGAAACGCCGCATTGCCGATTTCCGTCACTCCCTCCGGAATCACCAGCGATCCCGTCAGTGAAGTGCAAGAGGCGAACGCGTTCTGCTCTATCTTTTTCAACTGCGACGGCAACTCCAGGTAACGCAACGAATATTTCGACATGAGCGCGTCTCCCGGAATCTTGTCGTCCTCGTAAAGCCTCCCCAACTCGTCCCTTCCTCCGACAGGCCACGCCACGATTCTCACTTCCGCCAAATTCAAGGCCTCCAGGCTCGCCATGGAATCCCGCATGAAATAAAAATCCTCCCCTCCGATTTCCCCCGTCAACTTTAAGTTTTTCACCGCCTTCGGGGATTGCCCCGTCGCCAGCACGCATTCCCTCAGTCGCCCGGCCTCGCAGTCCACGATGATGTACTCTCTTGCCGTGGCGTCGTGCGACACGGGATCCCGCTCCCAAGCGGCCACCGACTCTCCAATTAAAACAAACTCGTATTCTCCTTCCGCCTCTTTCTTATTCACTTGTATCGTGAAGTTGTGCATCTTCCCGGGCGTATAAGTGAAATGCGTCTTCCGCGCGAACGAATAAACCGTCCCGCCCGCCGTAATGCGGAACAACTCCGTTCCGGACTCCATTTCCTGCGGCACCACGATTGCCCAGAACTCTCCCTCCCGCTCAAACGGGACTATTCCCGTTTCCGCCACCTCACCCCGGACCGTCACCACCCCCGTGCGCAAGTCGATTACCGACTCCCGCCGGGTGTTCGTCACCAGCACCTGCTTCTCCAAACCGGCCCACTCACCCTCACCGAACCCCTCTCCCTCTTCCAGCATCACCCGAGCCAGCGCCATCCGGTGGCGAAACGCCAACCGAATCACCTGCTCGTCCTGCGTCGCCTTCTCCGCCTTCGCCCATAAAAAATCGCTCGCCTCATATCCGCCCATGCGTCCGTTCTCCCCTGCGCCCGACTGGTCACGCCGCACGGCGAACTCGTACGTCGTCACGTCCTCCGGCTCTCCATAAGGATAATACCCGTACACGTCCACCGGTGTCTCCTTGTCTTTCCAATAAATGTCATACGCGCCGCTCCACCGGTTCGCCGCCTCATCATACACAAACCGCGCGTTCGTCGCCCGATTGCCGGCCGACAATAGCTCCCCGGCATTTTCACCCTCATAATCCACGATATACACCCCGATCACATCCCCGTCGCAAAAACCTCCGTCATCCACCCTCGACTTCCCATCCTGCACAATCGTCCCCGACAATGCGATAACCTGTCCTTCCCCTCCTCCATATCCCTCCAGCCTCTCCTCCCCGCATCCCCACAAACAAAGTATCCCCGCAAGCAGTTTCCACATATAATTCATTCTTTTCATGACTCAAGAATTAAACCATTATCAACCACTCGCGAAGATACATCATTTTTTACTTAAATCACAACCACTCAACATCAATCCCAATCCTCTATCTCTCCTCCGATTTCAATTTTCACCTGGTCGGGATTCTTCGCCAGCGTGACGTTCACCGTGTGCTGGATGCCCTGCTTGAAGACAAACTTCCGCTCCACCATGTACGACACGCCTTCCACCACAATCTCGATTAGCGGCACCTGGTTGTCCAGCCGTTGCGGCACCACAATCGCCGCGTACTTTCCCGTCTCCTCCTTCTTCGCCTCGATAGTCTCCGCCGAGGCGTAAGCGTCCTTCGTCACCAGCCCCACGCTCAGGTCGATGGTCGCCTCCGGCACCGTGTTGTGCACATACACCCGGGCGTCCTCCGGAATGTCACCCTCATAATCGTCGCCCGGCACCAGTCTCACCACCAACCGGCTCATCCGGTGGCGGAACGACAACCGCACCGGCTCCTCGCTCGCCGCCACTCCCCGGCTGTTCGCCCACAGGAAATCGCTCGCCTCGTAGCCGTCCATCCCCGCGTCATCCACCATCGCGTGCTGGTTCCTTGCCACGGAGAAGGGCACGTCGTCCACCACCCGCAGCTCCCCGTCATAGGGATAATAAGCGAACACGTCAAACTCTCCCTCGTCCCAATACAACGTCCGGGCCGTCGTCCAATCCGCCCCCTCGCACGTCAGCAACTCATTGTTCAGCCGATTGCCGGAAGCCTCCAACGCCACCCCTGCGTCCGTCATAAACACCCCCGCCCGGTCGCCGTTCTCGAAAGCGGTGGCCGTCACCCGGGACATCCCCGGGTGCTCCGCCATAAACCGCAGCGGCATCTCGCACGCCTGCAAGGTCTCCCTCTTCGGAGTCCGCTCGTCCGCCGCGTCATTGCAACCAGCCATGGCCATCAATGCGGCCACCGCAATTCCAAATATGTTTTTGTATCTCATATTCCAATCTCTTTTACGTTCAACAATCATTTCAACACGTCAGGCTTTCCCCGGTGAATCTGCGGCGGGAAATGGCTGCTCCCGGCGCTCTTCATCGGCACCCTGTCCGCCGACCTCGATTGGGCCTCCGGCGTCACGTCCCGCTTGTCGTTCTCCACAAACTTCTCGAAACTGTACTCCTCCCCGGCGTACTCCATAATCCGCTTCACAATGGCCTCCCGGCTGATGGTGCTGTAATACGGGATGTCGTTGTTCATGCAGCTGTTCGCCTCCGACCGGTACACGCCCCGGTTGTGCATGTATCCGCCCTCGAAGATGTCCACCACGTCGCTGTACCGCTCGTCGAAAATCAAATGCGCCCAGGGCACCTCGTTCATCTTCCCCGTCAGCGACAGGTTCTCATACCAGCCATTCGCCTTGGCCAAATTAAACTCAAAAACGTGTCCACAACAAGTACATCCACAAAAATCAATAAACTCGTTATGATAAATGTACTCGTCGCCCAACTTGCCAAACCCGTGTCCGCCCGCCTCGTGCTGAATCACGCCCCGGGAATCCAACGGATAGCCGTAGTCGCTCAACGGGCAGAACGCTATCGCCGACCCGTCGTCCCACATTTGGCAGATGCCCCCGTAGTCCGTCGAGTTCGGGGTCATGACAATCAGCGTCTGGTTTAGATTGCTCTCATCCACCGTCGGCATCCGCATCGCATACTCGAAAATGGCATCGTAATCTCCGCGTAATCCCACGCCTCCGGTGTACGTCGTCTCGAACCGCGTGTAGCGAATCGTGTTCACCGTCCCGATTCCGCTCTCCGGCGACACGGCGATGGCCGTGTACACGTTAAAGTAGTCCCGGTATGTGCGGTAAGGCTCAATGTCAAAGAACCGCTCCATCTGCTCTTGCATGGTCTTCATATACTCGCCAGCCGAGATATCCGCGGCATTAAACCCGTCGCCCAAGAACACAAGATTGATTCCTTTGCCCCGAGAGGCCGTCTGCAGCGTCACCACCTCGTCCTCGCCGTATGTGTAGTCGTACTGCGTTACCGAGCATTTCGAGGTATAATCCTTGTCTTTGAGTTTGAAGATAATCTCACCTTCTCTCACCGAGCCGCCTTCGCCTTGCCCTTTCTGATGGAACGTCAGTGTAAGCTCTGTTTTTTTGCTACCCGTCTCCTGCGAAAGACTTACCCAATCCGGCTTGCTCTGTATCTCCCAATCACCTTCCGCGTCCAACACCAACGTCCTCGTGCAGCTTGTATTGATTGCCGTCGCCAACGAAGGCCGACAAACCAGCTCCCGATGCGCTGTTATCCGTTTGAAATCACTCCATCCCGGAGCCGCTTGGTATTGCGTCACATAAGATTCGGGAACTTCTACCGCAAAATTATCTTTGGCTACTCCATTAAATGCGCCAATTTGCACGTATGGCGGTTCCGTTCCTTTACAAACAATCGAGCTAATTCCATAACAATTAGAGAACGCGCCCCCCACATCTCCATATTCCGCTTGATAACGAATTGTCTCCAAACTTTCTGGGAACACAACTCCCTCAATACTACGACATTCAGCAAATGCACCCGCTCCAATACTTTGCACACCTTCTGGAATTTCCAATACCCCCATTAATCGCCAATTATAAGCGAAAGCGTTGTCTCCAATCACCGCAATGCCTTCCGGCAATTTTAACTCGCCCGAAAAATCACAACCATTAAATGCGTTATTAGCTATAATCACCAAATCTCTTGGCAAGACTAATTCTCCTTTCAATGCCGTTCCTTGAAAAGCTCCCGGTCCAATAGCTGTAATACCATCATGCAAATTCAAATTACCATTAAAACCACAATTGCTAAATGCGCCTTCGCCAATCTCTGTTAACGACTGGGGGATAGTTAAGGAACCTGTTAAATTTTTACATCCTCCAAACGCTCCCGTTCCTACATATTTCAAATTTTCCGGCAAATGCAACTCTCCATAAAACCCATCACAACCGTAAAATGCAAAAATACCTATATATGTCACCTTATTCGGTATCTTCAATTCTCCGACAAATCCACACTCACGAAAAGCACCCAATGCCAATGATGCCCCTCCGCCTCCTATATATTCCAAGGTAGTTGGAAGCGAAAGACTACCTGTAAGAGAGAAACAATAACAAAACGCACTTGCCTCTATCCTCGTCACCCCCTCCGGAATCACAAGCGAACCGCTCAAATTTATACATCCGTCAAAAGCCGCTTGTCCGATTTCTTTTAATCGGTCTGGAAGCACCAAACGCAATAAAGAAGTTTTGTTATGCATACCCAACGATGGAATCCGATCATCCGCAGGCGTTCCATTATTCTCCCATTCTCCTTTCCGTATCTTCACCTCCTTCAGATTCAAGGCCTGCAACCGCTCCATGGAATCCCTCATGAAATAGAAATCCTCACAATTGATTTCCCCCGTAATCTTCAAATTCTGCAACACCCGGAAATCCTTATTGGCCGCCATGATGCACTCCCGCAGCTTCCCGGCCTCCGACTCGATGACCACGTACACCCGCGTCGAGGCCTCGTGCGAGGCGAGGTCGTTCTCCCACGCCGTCACCGACTCGCCAATCAGCTTAAACTCGAACTCTCCCGTCGCCGCCTTCTTGTTCACCTGTATCGTGAAATTGTGCATCTTCCCGGCGTAATACGTTATCTCCTCATCCTTCTTGAACTCGTACACCTGCCCGTCCACCGTGAGGCGGAACAGCTCCGTCCCGGCCGCCATTGTCTGCGGCACCACGATGGCCCGCCAATCGCTGTCGCCCTCGAACGGAATGATCCCCGTCGAAGCCACCTCGCCTGTCGCCTCCACCGTGCCCGTCGTCAGGTCGACCACCGCCTCCCGCTTCGTGTTCGTCACCAACACCTGCTTCGTCAACCCCGTCCATTCCCCCTCCGCAAAGCCGCTCCCCTCCTCCAACATCACCCGCACGTTCGCCATCCGGTGGCGGAACGCGATTTTAATCTTTTCCGTTGTCGGCGCGATGTTCTCCGCTTTGCCCCAAAGGAAATCGCTCGCCTCGTAGCCGCCCATCACCCCGTTCTCCGACGCCTTCGACTGGTCCTTCTGTACCGTCACGGCATAACTCCGCACGCTCTCCGGCGAACCGAACGGATAATACCCGTACACGTCTATCGGCGTGCGGTCGTTCTTCCAATACACGTCATACGCCGCATCCCACCGGTACGCCGCCTCGTCGAACGTGAACTTCACGTTCGTCGCCCGATTCCCGGCGTCCAGCAACTCACCCGGCTCTCCGTTCACATAGTCCACAATGTACACCCCCATCTCGTCGCCGTCGCAAAATCCCCCGTCGTCCACCCGCGACACGTTCTGTTGGTCAATCTCCCCCGACAGCGCAATCAACTTCCCCGAGCCGTTCTCCGGCCCGACGAACTCTTCATCATGGCATGCCCACAGCACGCATCCCGCCGCAAGCAACGCCCCTAAAAATTTCCGCCTATCCATAAATCATGCGAATCAGGAGTTGGCTTCCTGATTCAAAAGATTAAAAAGTGACAAATGTAAGTAGAGCAACGGCCAACTTTCC
>CALUHX010000016.1 GCA_944320555.1 uncultured Butyricimonas sp.
CCGCCTTGCTTCTCGGCCGCTGGTCCTTTTTTCCGTTTTGCGCCACGAAATTAAGGATAAAATCGCCCCTTTATGCTCCTCCCCTCAAATATTTCTTGCCGCCCCTCTCCCGCCCTGTCCGCCGTCCTCCTCGCCGGATGTGTTCCCTCGTGCTGGCTGTTTGTGGGGAGGCGGCGCGGGCGTGTCCGTGGCATTTGTGGGTCACGGTTTGGCCGTTTGGCTGTTTTCCTGTTTTTCTAGTTCCGCGCGGCTGCGGCTGGAGGTCACCAGATACACGCCGCCGAAAATAAGGACTATCGCGGCTATCTTCGTGGCGTTGAAGGAATCCATCCCCCAGCAGACTGCGACGACGCACGCGACAAGCGGTTGGATGTAATTGTACATTCCGGCTACAGTGGGGCGCAGTCTTTTTTGACCGACAATGACAAGCATGTAGCTGACAAAGGTTGCTCCAAGCACGATGAATGCCAGGCCGCCGATTTCTGTCGGATGCAAATCGCTCCAATCCGCTTCCATCAAGTCTCCCGCGGAAAATGGCAGTGTGCAGATAAAGGAGTATGTGAACATCCATTTCATGATGGTTATTGGCGAATATTTGCTGACAAAATCCTTATAGAGCACGATGTAAAGGGCGTAACACAGTTGGGCGAATAGGACCAGTAAGTCTCCCCATATTGAAGTGTCTTCGTTTGTGGTCGCCGCCTGGACGTCTTGTCCCCCGCCCAGGATGAGCAGTAAGGCGCCTCCCGCGCCAAGTGCGATGCCTGACACTTTTTTCCCCGTTATGGGCTCTTTCAGAATGAATGCCGCCAGAATCATGGCCCAAAGCGGCATGCTTGTCGTGATGATGGAGGCGTCGCCGAGCGAGGTCAGGCTGACTCCAAAGACGAAGCAGCCTTGATTGAACACGATGGCGAGGAGTGAGGCGAAGAACAAGGTCGCCAAATCCTTGTGACTGACATGTTCGGGTTTGTTGAAAAAGGACGCGGCCCAAAATAGGACCATCGCCCCGCCAATGCGTAAGTCCGTTACCACCAGGGGTGTGATTGCTCCGCTCGCCATGATGACTTTGGAAATGGGAGACAACAATCCCCACATCGCATTGGCCCCAAACATGGAGGCATGACCTTTCCAATCAAAATTCATAGTTTTTTGCCTGATGTGAGTTGGTTAAAGGGAAGTCGGGAAAAACCCTCGTTCCCTTGTGATGGCTTAATATGATGTCCAGCCTCCGTCTGCGACAAACACGGAGCCGTTCACGAATGAGGCTTCGTCGGATGCGAGAAAGAGGACGACTTTCGCTATCTCGTCGGGAGAGCATTTCCTCATGTTCGTGATGTATCCCTCTGTGACTTTGTTCTCGATGTCTTTCCAGTTCTCAATCGACCTGTCGCGCGCGGATTTGGACCCGGCGAGTCTCTCGCTGTTTGCGCGCAGGTTTGTCTCTACCCTCCCGGGGGCGACGGCGTTGCAGCGGATGTTTTTCTCTTTATAGTTGAATGCCACGTTTTTTGTCAATCCGATTAGGCCGTGCTTTGAGGCCACATAGGCCGCTCCCCCTCCGCGTGCGCCTGTGAGGCCGGCAATGGAAGCCGTGTTGACAATCACTCCGCCTCCTTGTTTTTCAAAAATGGGGATGACTTTGCGGATGGCGCGCATGGGTGCGTTTAGGTTGGTTTCCATGATTTTGTACCATAAGTCGTCGCTGACTTCGCCTACGGGCATCAGCTCGTCGAAGATGCCCGCGTTGTTGACCAGTATGTCCAGCCTGCCGTATTTGGCCAAAGTCTGGTCCACCATCTTCTGGATGTCGGCTTCCTTGGTCACGTCGGCTTCAATCCCCGTTACGTCAAATCCTTGCTCGGACAAGGATGCGACAACCTTCTCCAGCTCGCTCTTGTTGATGTCCACAAGAACCACTTTGGCCTTTTCTCGCGCGAATAGTGTGGCTATCGCTTTCCCGTTGCCGGACGCGGCGCCTGTCACCAAGGCCGTTTTGTTGCTTAATCTTGAGCCCTCGCTTTGCGCGTGTGCTTGTCCTGCGAAAAGGGCCAAAAAGAAAATCAGTCCTGAGATTAATGCTTTTTTGTTCATACGCTTTTGTTTTTAAATGTGGTTATTTCATTCCGTGTGTTTTTGTTTGACGCTTGGTGTGCTTTCTTGCTGTCCTCGTGTATGTTTGTGTCGCCCACTCCCGGAACGGTGGCGTTGCGGCGCGTCTCCCGCGCTTTGTGACGGAAGGCGGCGTGTTTGGTCAGTCCGCCCGCTCCGTGCTTGGAGGCGGCGGGGGCCGTTCCGTCTCCTCTCGTTCCTGCCGCTTCGCCTGTTGCGGGCCGTTCCGCCTCCTTGCTTGCGGGGACTGCCCTTGCGCCCTCTTGGGCGGGGTGGGCCGTTGTCGCCTTCCCATTGCCCGGTGTCGGGCCGGTCTCCGTTGCGGTCTTGTCCTGTGGTCTCACGGTTGCCATCGTTTCGTTTATTTTTTGACAAAGATAGAGGGGAGATAAGTGGTGTTTGTTGTATATTTGCGATATGTCATTGTATTATTTCGTTATATGTGGAAGGAAAACTTATATCGCCCGGTGGAAATATTGATTCGTAACCATGAGGTGTTTCCAATAGCGGAACACCAACATTCTTTTTTCGAGATGGTTTATGTGAAAGTGGGGACGGGAGAATTTTATGTGAAAGAATCGGGCTATAAGGTGCAAGATGTGTCATACCGTGGGAATTCGCTATTCCTGATTCCTCCCGAGACGACTCATTGCTTCACGATAGACACGCATAGTGAATACGTGTTTATCCGTTTCGTGATTCATTATGTGGAGGACTATATGGGGAAATACATCGCGGAGGTCTTCCGCTCTCCCAGACAACAGGCGGAAGTCTCGTTGAACGGGCGGGACGGGGCCATCGTCTCTCTGCTCTTCGATTTCATAAAGTGTGAAGAAGAAGGCCGGCAGGAAGGCTCTGCTTACCTGCAACAGCAATGGCTTAACAGTATTCTCATGATTGTGGCGCGGAACATTGCCCACAGTGCGTCTTTTAAGGATTTCTCCGCGGGAGAGGCGAATAGCTCCATGTATATGCTGCAATACATACAGCAGCATATACACCAGCCGGATTTGTTAAGCGCGGAAAATCTTGGGAAGACGTTCAACCTTTCCCCCAGCTATGTGGGATGCTATTTCAAGCGTAACTTTCAAGAAACATTGCGGCAGTATGTCACAAGGAATCGGATAAGAATGGTGGAGAATCTGTTGCTGAACAGCAAGATGACAATCAAGGAAATCGCTTATAAAATGGGATACACGGATTCCTGTTACCTCGTTAAGTCTTTCCGGAAGACCTGCGGGATGTCTCCTTTGAAATACAGGCGGGAACATTCCCTCGGCGCAAGTTTGAAGCAATGACACCGCCCGCCAGACTCGGCTTCTCCCTTTTGACGGTATGCCTCGGACGGGGTGAGCTTATTTTCATCGTCGCCGCAATGAATGCGGGCGAAAAGGAAATCCGTCTTTTCCCGCCCTCCCTTCTTCCTGTACGGGCGTTCCATGCGCCGTGCTAAACTTTTCAATAGGTAGTCAATAAAGATTACAGAATGAATACATGTTTATTACATCAACATTACATGTAATTCTCCTATAACTGTTCTATAACTCTCCTATGAATCTCCTGTATTAAATAGGATAATTATAGGTGTTTTATTGGAATATGACAGATAATTTTGTAGTTTTGCACATATAATAATCATGTAATATTTCTGTAATCTATATTGAAATGGGTAGGTCGAGTTTACTAAAGGTGTTGTTAAGCTCCAGCGGGGCTGTTCGAGTGGAGGGGTACACGTATTTTATGCGCGGAGGCAAGTTGGTGGTGATGAAGTCGAAAAGGGACAAGAAGGGGCTGCGGACGGAGTTGCAAGAGGCTTCGTCGGCCCGGTTCACGGAGGCAAGGAAGATGTGGAAAGTGTACAGGCTGGCGACGGCGGAGTTGCCAATCTGGAGTGTGATGGCCCGGGAGACGGGGGCGGTGAAGAGCGACGCGTTGTTCCACCGCGTGAACGGGGCTTGTTTCCGTCCGGGCGAGGGTGTCTGGACATTTCCGACGTTTCAGTTCTCGACGGGGACGCTGGAGCCGCCGGTGGTGACGGCCGTCCGTCGGGACGGGTGGTCGGTGGAGTTGGAATGGGCCGTGGAGGAGGAAATCGCTCCGTCGAGGGCCAAGGACAGGGTGTATGTGGGTTATTTCTTCGAGACGTTGCCTCGCTCGCCGTTGTTGGTGGAGGCCGCCGGAACGCGCCGCGTGGACGGGCGGGCGGTGGTGGAAATCCCGCCGGTGGGCCAGCCGGAAGGGACTCCGCTGCATTTGTACCTTTTCTTTGGCAGCACGGCGAACGACCGCTTCTCGCCCAGCGCGTATGCCTGCGTGTGAATTGTTCCGAAGGCTATTGCCCGCATTGTTTTGTTCGCTCCGACCGTCGCTTGCTGATACGAGGGCGCGACGGAAAACCGGAGAGGGAGGTTTGTTTCCCGTCTCCGGTTTTGGGGAGAATGGGCTGGAGGTCAGCTGCTAACGGTTGTCGACCCTTACCACTCTGAAGCCGACGTCGGCGTGGCCTTGCGAGCCGTCCCTCACGACGTCGGATTTCTCGCTGCGGCAATCGTCGCGGTCGGAATTCCAACTGCCGCCTTTGACGACGTGCAGGCCGTTGGCGTTTGTCGATGAGGTCCATTCCCAACAATTTCCCCAAAAATCGATGCCGCCGCACACTCCGGTGCTCTGCTCGTAAGCGTCCACCGGCGTCAGGCCGGATTCCGCATGGCCGGCGTTCATGGAGGCGTCTTTGGGCATGTGTCCGGCGGCGAGAATCCATTCCTCGTCGCTTGGCAGACGATAGGTGTGCTCGGGGTCTTGTGCGGTGAGCCATTCGCAATAGGCCTTGGCCTCGTCGATGGTGATGTTTACAACCGGATAGTCGTCTTTCCCTTTGGCGTAGGCAAAATCTGCCTTGAAGGCGGCGTATTCGGCATTGGTGACGGGGGCGCGGCCGATGTGGGCGTTTTGGGCCGGGGTGCCGCGCAATACCATCCAGGCGTCGTCCGGATTCTCGTCCCTGCGGGGGTCGACGAATCGGAGGAATTGTTGCTGTATGCGGGTGTCGCGGTTCTCGACCATTTCGTCCACGATGTCCTGCATTTCCTTTACGAGGCGATAAGTTTTCGCCTCACGCTCCAGTTCCCGGAGTTTGTTTTTCTTTCTTTCTTGCGACCACTTTGTCGTAGCGGAGACCCATTTGCTCCAGGAGGGCTTGTTTGTTGGCTTCCGTCGGATTCTTGCGGTATTGGAGGAAAAGGCCGTGCGTTTCGGGGTTCATTTTGGGCCGTTCTTCCTCGACGAGCGGAGCATTGGGCTTGTCAAATTCCAACTCGCTTTCCATTTGTTCGTCCGGACTGATGAATGTGCCGCTCTCCACGGTCAGGTGGACACCGAAATAATGGGCGACAAGTCCGTCGCGGTAAAAGGAGAGCCTGTAACCTCCGTAAAGGTCGCAAGGCAAGGTGGAGATGTAGTAATCCTTTCCCGGCGTGAGGCCGGATTTGTCGGTGGCGTTGAAAGTGATGACGGTGCTTGCGTTTTCAATGCCGTCTGCTATCGGTTGACCCTGCGCGTCATTTCTGATGATTGTCCTGCCAGCCAATGGGTTGCCGTCGACGCTTTCCAATTCCACTTTCGTTATGCTTGAAAGCCGAATGTTGAACTTGATTCCGCAGCGCATTGTGGCGTCGCCTTCGTATCCGTCGTTTTTGTCTGTTTGCACGGGCAAAACTTCCATCGTGTTTTCTTTGCCGTTCTCTTGGGCGGACACGGCAATGGCCGAGATGACGGCCATGACCATCGCTAAAAATAACTTTTTCATACCTGTCAAGTGGTTTTAATTGCACATAATGTTTCACGTCCCTGCTAGCAAGATTGTTTAAACGGGCGTTCGATATAAAAGACCCGGGAGAGGGATGAAAGTAAAAAAATCGACCGCTTTTTTCATAACTTTGCAGGGAAGAAGAAGAAAACAGTATTTAATCTGACAACAGTCACGGAAAATGTAAATCGATTGAGTTATGAACGAAATGACACCCCAAAAAGACAAGTTCCTCAATGACATCAGGAACATCATCGACACCGCCAGGACACAGGCCGTGCGGAGTGTGGATTTCTGCCGGGTGCAGATGTATTGGCGCATGGGGAAGCGCATTTTTGAAGAAGAACAACAAGGGAAAGAGCGCGCCGATTACGGGGCGTATCTCATCAAGAACTTGGCCAAGCAGTTGCAGCCGGAATATGGCAGCGGCTTTTCAGTACGCCAATTGGAAATGTGCCGCCAGTTTTATAGAACTTATCCAATTGCGAATACAGTGTGTTCGCAATTGAATTGGTCGCAATACAAATTACTGATATCCATCTCTGACGCAGACAAAAGAGAGTATTATCAATTGGAGGCGATTAACAACGCATGGACAAAACGGGAGTTGGAACGGCAGATTCATTCGCAATTGTACGAACGCTTGCTGCTGAGCAATGACAAGGAAGCCGTCCTCGCTGTGGCACGCAAAGAGCGGATTCCGCATTCGCCTTTGGAAATCATCAAAGACCCGATGTATTTGGAATTCTTGGGATTGGAGCGCAAGGCGGCTTATTATGAGAAAGATTTGGAATCGGCCATCATCACCCACTTGCAACACTTCCTGTTGGAATTGGGACAGGGCTTCACGTTCGTGGCACGGCAGAAACGCATTCTGCTGGAAGACGACGAGTTTTTTGCCGACCTTGTGTTTTACAACCGCCTGCTGAAGTGTTTTGTGGTCGTCGAATTGAAAAACGGGAAACTGACGCATCAGGATTTGGGGCAGTTGCAAATGTACGTGAACTATTACGACCGGGTGGAAAAGACCGCAGAGGAGAATCCCACCATCGGTATCCTGCTCTGCACCGACAAAAACGACACCGCCGTGCGCATGGCCCTCCCCGAGGACAATAAAACCATTCTGGCCAGCGAGTACAAACTCTATTTGCCCACACAAACGCAGTTGATTGACGAGGTGAACAGCGTGCGGAGAATGGTGGAAGAACGCCACGAGTTTGACAAGGAGAACAAGGAAGAAAATGAGCAGTGGACAGGTTGTGGAAATTGACACGGGGGTGTTCAAAGGAAATAATTAGGTATGGGCTAAAAGATTGGAGGATACGATGATGAGAAAGGACGATGTTTTGCGAAGGACGGGAACGGATTGGGTGGTGGAAGGCGTGACGATTGCGTGCGTGGTGGCAATTCTTGTGTCGTTTGGGTTTTACGGGCATATTGATGCGGATGAGGCTTTTCCGATGCATTATAATGCGGCAGGAGAGGTGGATGGGTGGGGAACTCGTTCCGCATTGTGGATTTTTGGAGGAGTCGCATTGGCCGTGTGCTTGTTGCTGACCATAGGCGAGCGGTTTTATAAGAAGTTCAATTACCCGGTGCGGGTGACGGAAAAGAATAGGGAATGGTTGTGGAGGTTGGCGGTTCGAATGTTTCGGGTGGTGAAAATGGTCATCATGTTGTTTTTCACATACATTCAATATGCGGGGATTTGGGTCGCCTTGGGGCATGGAGGCGGCATTGGCAGGCACATGTCGACGGTGTTCATGGCGGTCCTCTTTGTCGTGGTTTTAGGTTTTGTAGGGAAGATGTATGCCATCAGGAAAGGCGAAGGGGATTAAGTGACAGGGGTAGCATCTATTTGGGCGGGAGGATTCCGCTCAAACAGGCTATGAGACGATTTTGAGGCCGATGATGGAGGCGATGAGGGTGGAGATGAAGAATAGGCGGGCGAAGGTGGCGGGTTCATGGAAGAACGTGATGCCAAGAAGGACGGTGCCGACAGCTCCGATGCCTGTCCACACGGGGTAGGCGGTGCCGATGGGGATAGTCTGGACCGCTTTGGCAAGCAGCAGCATGCTGGCGGACAAGCTGGCAAGGAATCCCGCTCCCCAAAGATAGTATTCGAGTCCGGAGAGTCCTTTCATTTTTCCAAGGCAAAAAGCGAATCCGGCCTCGAAACAGCCGGCGACAATCAAGATAATCCAGTTCATAGTGTTTTTTTCGTTATAAGCGGCGCAAAGTTAACGGTATTCCGAGAAATCTCGCTTTTCATTTGATAAGAAAAACGGAGGGTCAGATATATTTCCCCGTGACGCTTTCGGCGCATTGGCGGATGCGGTCAGGCGTTCCCGCCGCCACGACGCGTCCTCCTTTTTCTCCGCCTCCCGGGCCCATGTCGATGATGTAGTCCGCCGCGCGTATCACGTCCAAATCGTGCTCGATGACTATCACGGTGGCTCCGAGTTCTATCAATTTCTGGAAGACTTGCAAAAGGACTTGGACATCGGCGGGATGCAGGCCTATGGTCGGCTCGTCGAAGACGAAGAGCGAGTCGTCTTGCCCGCGTCCCATCTCGCTGGCCAGTTTGAGGCGTTGCGCCTCGCCTCCGGAGAGGCCGGGGGTCTGCTCGCCCAAGGTGAGGTAGCCCAGTCCCAAGTCCTGCAACACCTTCATGCGTTGTTTTACGGTTTTGAGGTCGTCACAGGCTTTGATGGCGTTGTTTATGTCCATGGCCATCAGTTCGGGAAGGGAGTGGAGTTGTCCTTCCTTGTTTTTCCGGCGGATTAAATAAGCCTCCTTGGAATAGCGCGAGCCCCGGCAGTCGGGACAGGGGATGTCCACGTCGGGCAGGAATTGCACGTCGAGGCTGATGACACCGGTGCCGTCGCAAGTGGGGCAGCGCAGGCGTCCGGTGTTGTAGGAGAAATCCCCGTCCTTGTAGCCTTTGGCCTTGGCATCGTCGGTTTTTGCGTAGACTTTGCGCAGCTCGTCGTGCACGTTGGCGTATGTGGCCACCGTGGAGCGGACGTTTATGCCGATGGGCGAGGCGTCAATCAATTTCACTTGGCGGATTCCTTCGGCACTGACCGCCAGGACATGTGTCGGCAATTTCTTTCCGGCAATCATGGCCTGCAAGGCGGGCACCAGGCTTTCCAGCACTAAGGTCGTTTTGCCCGAGCCGGACACGCCGGTAATCACAGTGAGCCGTCCTTTGGGAATGTCCGCTTCCAGAGGTTTCACGGTGTGGATGGGGCCTGTGGAGAGGCGCACGTGTCCTTTTTCGAAAAGAAATTCCTCGGCCACTTGTCGCCGCAAGGGCGCGACGGAGACCGCAGAGAGGAAAGGACCAATTTTGGAGGCGGGGTCCTGCGCGATGTTTTGCAGGGGGCCTTGGGCAATCACCCGTCCTCCGTCCGCACCGGCTCCGGGGCCCATCTCAATGAGCCAGTCTGCCTCGGAAAGCACTTGCGTGTCGTGGTCCACCAGAACGATGGAGTTGCCGTCGGCAATCAAGTCTTTCATGACTCCGGCCAGCCCGACGATGTTCGAGGGATGCAGGCCGATGGAAGGCTCGTCGAGCACGTAGAGCACGCCGGTGGTGCGATTTCTCACGGCGCGGGCCAATTGCATGCGCTGTCGCTCGCCGGTGGAGAGGGTGGCGGCCGCCCGGTCCAGACTCAGATAGTCCACGCCAAGGTCCAGCAGGCGGACGGAGGCGTCGAGAAAGGACTCGCAGATTCTTTCCGCCATAGGGCGCATTTCCACAGGCAGGGAGGCGGGAACACCTTTCACCCATTCCACCAATTCTCTCAGCGTCATTTTGCTGGCTTGGTCGATGGAAATGCCGCGCACCTTAGGGGCCCGGGCGGCGGCAGAAAAGCGGGTCCCTCCACAGTCGGGGCACAGGTCCGTCTTGAGAAATTTTTCCACGCGCTTCATTCCTTTCTCGTCCTTGACTTTGGCCAAGGCGTTCTGCACGGTGTAGACGGCGTTGAAGTATGTGAAGTCCAGTTCTCCGGCCTGGTTGCTGTTTTTGGAATGGTAAAAGATGTGTTTCTTCTCGGCTGGGCCATGGAAAACAATGTCCCGCTCCCTGTCGGTCAATTGGTTGAACGGCACGTCGGTGCGGACCCCCATGGCACGGCAGACATCGGTCATCAAGGACCACATCAGCGTGTTCCACGGCAACACGGCACCTTGGTCGATGGTCAATGTTTCGTCCGGCACCAAGGTGGACTCGTCCACAGTACGCACCGTCCCCGTGCCGTCGCATGTGGGGCAGGCTCCGCTGCTGTTGAACGAGAGCTCTTCCGCGGAGGGGGCGAAGAAATGCGTTCCGCATTCCGGGCAAATCAATTCTTGTCCGGCGGCCACGTTTAACGAGGGGGCGAGGTAATGCCCATTGGGGCAACGATGGCAGGCCAGACGGGAGTAAATCAGGCGAAGCACGTTGAGCAGCTCTGTGCCGGTCCCGAATGTGCTTCGAATGCCCGGGACGGCCGGACGCTGGTGCATGGCCAAGGCCGCCGGCACGTAGAGCACTTCGTCCACGTTCGCCTTGGCCGCCTGGGTCATTCTCCTGCGCGTGTATGTGGAGAGGGATTCCAAGTAACGACGGGAGCCTTCGGCATAGAGCACGCCGAGTGCCAGCGAGCTTTTGCCCGAGCCGGAGACTCCGGCAATTCCCGTGATTCGGTTCAGGGGCACGTCCACATCGATGTTTTTCAAATTGTGCACTCTTGCTCCACGTACTACAATCTTGTCCGGTCGTTTCGTCTCATTTTCCATAGTTGGCATAATCTGATTTTGGTATTTTGTCGGTCGCAAAAATAGTCTTTTTACTTTTTGGGGCAAGCGAAATGAGACGAATGTGTGATAAACGAGTTGATTCTCACTTGTATTCTGCCTTGTTCATTTGAAGGTTTGTTTTCTTTTCTATCAATTTGACGATTTTGTGATACAATTTCAATGAGTTTGCGTACTTTTGGAGAGAAAGAATTGGTTTATGGATTTGCACGATATTATTGCGACGATATGTCCTGTGCCTGAGGCTTCGATGAAGCGATTGACGGCTTGCGCCTCAAGATTGGAATATCCGAGAGGGCACCATGTGTTGCGGGCGGGAAAGGTGGAACGTGATCTTTTCTTTATCGAGAAGGGAATCGCAAGGGCTTATGTGGTTCGAGAGGAAAAGGAGATTACTTTTTGGATTGGGAAAGAGGGCGATACTGTTGTGTCGTTGAAAAGTTACGTGAAGGGGGAGCCTGGATATGAGAACATTGTGCTGATGGAGGATTCCGTGTTGTATTGCTTGCGGCAGGAGGATTTGTACCGGTTGTATGAGGAGGATATCCATATTGCCAACTGGGGACGCAAATTTGCGGAACAGGAGTTCCTGCAGACGGAGGAGAAGTTAATTCCGTTGTTATTCACCACGGCATCTTATCGTTACGAGATATTGTTGAAGAACAATCCCGACTTGCTGCAACGCATTCCGCTGGAGTGTCTGGCTTCCTATTTGGGCATCACTCCCGTCAGCCTAAGCCGCATCCGAGCAAAGTTGCGGTGAAAATGGAGGTGTTTTTGAGAGAAGATGTAACCGGAACGTAACCGGATTGTCATTTTTAGGTAATGAATTCATTTGATTTTTGCCGGGTCAAAAAAATAAGATGAATTTATTATGTACAGAAGTTTTTTCATTGCTTGCTTGAGAATCTTAGGCATGTATGTGTTGCTGGTGCTGGCACAGTCGCCCGCATTGGCCCATGGTTTGAGAGAGAGGGGAAATGGCTCTCGTTCTTTGTATCCAAGTGCGGACACGTTGAGAAAGGAACAGCGTCACGGTGTGCGTTATCAATTGAAAGGTGTGGTGAAAGACAATAAGGGAGAACCACTTGTCGGAGCCACTGTGTATGAGGACACATCGAATGGAACAGTGACGGACGTTAACGGCCGCTACTCTTTGTCGGTTACGGCTGAATCAAAAGTCACATTCCGTTTTTTGGGGTATAAGACTGTGGTAGAGCTTACGAGGGGAAGGGACAGCATCAATGTCACATTGGAGGAAGAGGCGAATGAATTGGAAGAGTTGGTTGTGGTCGGCTATCGGCGCGTGAAAAAGTTGTCGTTGACAGGAGCTGTCACGACAATTGATGCCAAGACGAAACAAAACCAGCCAATTACGAATTCGACACAAATGTTGTATAATACTCCGGGGATATGGGTAAACCAAGGGGAATCGAAACCCGGACGGGACGGAGCGTCTATAAATATCCGGGGGGTGAATTCACTGAACTCGACGGGCGGCGAACCCTTGGTATTGCTGGACGGGATAGAATATGATTTTTCGGAAATAGATCCCAGTACGATAGAATCGATTTCCGTGTTGAAAGACGTTTCAGCGGCAATTTACGGATTGAAAGCTGCCAATGGAGTCATTCTTGTGACATCCAAAAAGGGACATCAGGGCAAAGTGCAGATAGATTACAATGGTAAAGTCGGCATGCAGTATGCGACTTATTTGCCAGACGTAGTGACAGATCCAATCGCTTATATGCGATTGCGCAATCTTGCGGAGATTAATTCGGGTGTAGCCGAATCCGCCGTAAGTTATACAGACGAACAAATAGAGGAATACATAGAGGGTATGAAAGTGGATCCCTCTGTTTATCCAGCATCAGATTGGTTCGACATTTGTTTGGATCCCGGCTTCATACACCAGCATAGTCTTCGCTTGTCAGGAGGAACGAACGCATTGACTTATTCCGTTGGACTTGCCTATACGGATCAGAGCGGGGTGTTCATCGACAATGACGACGCTCAACGCTATGCTTACGATTTGAAATTGAATGCCAATGTGTCCGACCGATTGAAAGTGGGAGCTTCCTTCCAAGGAAATATGCGCATATTCAATGAAGTGGGATATGGAACAAGCACGGTGTTGGGGGTTATCATGCGGGGTTTGCCGATATTTTCGGATTATCACCGCAACGGGCTTTATGGTTCTACATGGCTTTTTACTCCGGGACGGAATAATATCGAGAACCCCCGTATGGAAGTGGAACAAGGATACACGTACAGAAAATACCACGAGTTGCTAACAGGTTTGAACATCGAGTTGCAACTGGCGAAACATTTGAAGTATTATGCAACATTAGCTTATCGCTTTAACTATCACTACAGCAAGGATTTTATTCCCCAAATGCGGACCGTGAATCCGAAAACCGGAGACATCAAAAACTTTAACGGAAGCGCACCGCGTGTGAAAATGTGGGATTCCAATGCGGACCAGTACACCATATCTCATCGTTTCGTATGGGAAAACGATTATGACAAGCATAATATCCACGTGATGGCGGGGCAGGACTTCCAACATAATACGAATCGCAATTTCCAAGCCTACAACTGGGGATTTAACGACAATACGCTGACTGAGTTCGAGGCGTTGACAGACCAGACCAACGCAGAGGCTACCGGAGGCTCAAGCAAGAAGCGGTTGATATCGCTTTACGGCCGCTTGGCGTACACGTATGACAACAAATACATGTTGGAAGGAACGTTGCGTTACGACGGATCCAGCAATTTGTCGCCGGACAACCGTTGGTATTTATTCCCGTCCGTGTTGTTGGCTTGGAACATCAGCCAGGAAGGTTTCTTCAACGTGGAACAGATTGACATGTTGAAATTGCGTCTGTCTTACGGTATCATGGGAAGCGAGTCGGTGTCTCCTTACAGCTATCAGATGACCTACGAGGCATTGGACGGGAATTATTCCTTCGGAGGCACACCCGTGGCAGGATTTGCCATAACCCAATTAACGGACAGAATGTTGGGTTGGGAAAAAACACGTTCGTGGAATGTCGGATTTGATTTGTCGGCATATCAGAGCCGTCTAAACGCAGAATTCGACTTTTTCCACAAAAAGACCTCGGACATCATCATGACACGCACAATACCCACACATGTTGGCGGCTTGTCGGGGCCGAAGAGCAATGTGGGTAGCGTGGCGAACAAAGGATTCGAACTTTCGGCAAGCTGGCGCGACCAGAAAAATGATTTCGATTATGGAGTAAACGCCTCTGTCAGTTTTGTGCGCAACGAGGTGCTTGCTTTGAACGATGACGAGATTATTTCCGGAAATCTGATAACCAAGGAGGGATATCCGATACGTTCCTATCATTTATACCAAGCCGATGGTTATTATCAATCGGAAGAGGAAATCGAACAAGCCTCCGTGGTTTACGGAACCAAGTCGGCTTTGCGCCCCGGTTATTTGAAATACAAAAACGTGGAGGAGGACGATGTGATTGACGACAAGGACAAAGTAATAGTCGGCAACACCATTCCGGAATGGACTTACTCTTTCGGATTGCATTTCGGGTATAAGGGCATATTTTTGGACGCAAATTTCCAAGGAGTGGGGAAAGTATATGTTTATCCGACAGCAAACCTTGCGGTCCCCTTCAATAATGGGGCGGGCGTGACGAAAGACTGGGCCACGGAGTCGTGGACAGAAGAAAACAGAAACGCCAAGTATCCGATATTGACGACTTATACGGACGCACCGGAAAACTTTGTTCCTTCGACACATTGGTTACAAAACGCCGCTTATTTGCGGATGAAGAACATACAGTTGGGGTACAACTTTCCCAAAAGATGGTCGTCGTTTATCGGATTACAGGCTTTGCAAGTGTACGTAAGCGGTCAGAATCTGTTGACATTCTCCGATTTTGACATTTGGGATCCTGAGATCACTCTCACAAGATCAAACTTGTATGAATATCCGAATTTAAAGACAATATCGTTTGGAATTAATTTCACATTATGATAAACATTCAAATTATGAAACAATTAAAATATGTCGGCCGCTTGTTGGCCATGGGAGCAATGATGGTGTCGTGTTCATTGGATTTTAATCCTACGGGAGCTTATAGCGACGCCACGTTTTGGCTGAGCGAGAAAAATGCGGAAAGTGGTTTGGTGGGATGTTATCTGCCATTGTCACATGGGAGCATGTATGGTGGTTTGGCGATGGCGATGGAGGAGTGCGCCTCGCCCAACGCCTACAATTACGATAACCGGGCCAATTGGAACGACATCGCACAAGGAACTCAAACGGCAGAAGGAGGTATCTTCTCTGGGAGATGGCAGGACGCTTACATCGGAATTGGGAGATGCAATACCTTGTTGGCAAATATAGACCAGAACACCGAGTTGAACCAAGACAGGATAGATCAAATGAAGGCGCAGGCCCGTTTCCTGAGAGCATTGTATTATTCCATTTTAGTGAATTATTACGACGATGTGCCTTTCATCACGGACGCTCCTGATATTGCCCAAGAAAATCTGCCTCGCACGGATCGCAAAGAAATAGTTACATTTATGGTGGAAGAGTTGGACTCTGTGTCCAAGATTTTGCCATCTTCATATTCCGCACAAGAGGATCAAGGACGGGCAACATCCGGAGCCGCCTTGGCATTGAAAGCGAAGATACTGTTTTTTGAGGCAAGCCCTCTTTTCAATACGGAAAACTCGCAGGAGGCATGGCGCAAAGCCGCTGACGCAGCGGAAGCCGTCATGCAGTTGGGATATGGCCTTCATGACGATTACGAGGAATTGTTTTCGGAAGATGGAGAACACAGCAGCGAGTGCATATTTGACGTTGAATTTGTCGACGAACCTAAAGGATTGGGGCATAGCACTGATATCGTGATGAGGCAATGGAACAACGCTGCTCCCTTGAAGAATTTTGTGGACGCTTACTGGATGGAGGATGGGAAGCCCCGGGAGGAATCCCAATATGCGGACGCCGAGAATTATGAGCATATGGACCCCCGTTTCTATAAGACGATTGTTTATCCGGGAGCAACGTGGATGGGGGAAGTGGTTAAGACGGACAACACGAATGTCTTGTTCACCAACAGGCAGACCGGTTTCATTTACAAAAAATATACGGTTTACACAGAGAAAACACCGACGGAAGACGAACGGAATCTGGGCGAGGATTGTTCTCCGATTAATATCATGCTGTTGCGTTACGCCGATATTTTGCTGATGTATGCAGAAGCCAAAAATGAATTGGGAGAAATGGACGAGACGGTATGGAACACAACCATCCGCGCCATTCGTCAACGGGCAGGTTTCACCGCCGCATCGGCGTTGGACTTTCCAGGTGGGAGCAAAGAAGATATTATGACACACATCCGTTATGAAAGGCGTATCGAGTTTGCGGGAGAGGGAACCTATTACAATGATTTGCGCCGTTGGAAAAGAGCGGAAGAGGAAATGGCCAATTTGAACATTTACAGGTATGACGGAGTACAAATAGGAACACGCAACTTTAACAAAGACCGAGACTATTGGTGGCCTGTTCCGGCAAGCCAAATAGAAGCGGATCCAGCTTTACGACCAAATAATCCGGGGTGGTAATCAAAATCTTAATGAAAACATATATGAGACCATTGTTGAAAAATTTGAAATTAGTGGCAAGTTCCACTTGCGTATACGCATTTTGTGTGTTATTTCCTACGGTGGCAAGTTGTTCCGAAAGCGGAAAAAGCATAGATGACGTGCTTCCTCCCATGGAAGCGGATAGTTCTTCGACGGCAATCGAACAGAGAATCGTAATGGTTGAGCAAAGTCAACACCAAGTGATTATCGTGGATAGAGAAAGTGGAGAAACTCTTTGGACATGGAATGCCGCTCAGTCAGGATTGTCGAGGGAAGAACAAAAATGGTTTGAATTGCCAGATGAGGTGAAGCCCATTTATAATGGAAAATATCTTCTTGTGACAGGAACCCGAGGAGGAGTGGGCATTGTGAGAATTAGCGACAAGAAAATGATGTTTTATGCGGAACCGAAAGGCTCTCCTCATTCTGCGGAATTGCTGCCGGACGGCAATGTGGTTGTCGCTTGTTCAGATGATCCGGAAGGTAACAAACTGGCTCTTTATCGGGTGGACACGCTGAGTCCGTTGGCGAAGGAGCCGTTGCATGAATATGAGTTGTATTTCGGACATAACGCAGTATGGGACAAGAATCGGGAAGTGTTGTGGGCCACTGCGGGAGACGAATTGAGAAGTTATACGTATGAAGATGAAAACTTGACTCTTCAAGAGGTCTATGCTTTGCCCTCAGGTGAGAAAGACGCACACGATTTGTTCCCCGTGTATGGAGAAGAAAATCTCCTTTGGTTAACGACAACAACGGGTGTGTTTCAATTTGACACAGACAGCAAACAATTTACTAAACAAGATGTGAATCCGTCCACAAATATCAAAAGCATTTCAAACGGACCGGAAGATTATCCGATTATCATGCTGCAGCCTACAGAGAGTTGGTGGTCGCATCGTATGGTGGACAGTTTCAATCATGTGATATACAGCCATACAGGCTATCAAATTTATAAAGGCCGCTGGATGTTGGACAATGTATTCAGTTACCCAGAAACACACGATTTCATTCAACCCAAACATTAATATCAAGGGTATAGGAACAATAAGAATAGAAATCATGGACAATCGAGAATATGAAAGAATAATTAAAAATGCCAAAAGAAAAAATAGTGATTATGAAATTGATATTTAGAACTATGTTTTTATCGATAGGAATGTCGATATTTTTCTCTTGCTCGAATTCGGAAGAGGAAATACCGGGACAGCCGGATTTTATCACGGTAAGCCTTGAAGATCCATACATGTGCACGATGGGGGATGAATTTGAGTTGTCCGTTGCAGAAGAAAAGTATGCGGAATCATACGATTGGATATTGCCGGATTCGATGTTAAGAATACTTGAAGGAGAGAACACTTCACGACTAAAAGTGTTGGCATTAACGGAGGGAGTCATCGGAGCCGGTACAATTAAAGTCGCAGCAAGCAATGGGCAAGGAACAGGATATGCCAGAACTTTATGGAAAGACATTAGCGTGCAAGGCTTGCCGGAAGAGCCATCTTTCGTGAAAACATCCATAGTCGGCTCTATGACAGTGGAAGCCGATGAGACATTTGATATTTATGTGACAGAAGACAACCAGATTATCTCGTACGAGTGGACGGTTCCCGAAAACATGGAAATTGTGTCGGGCGCAAATACTGCCCGTATAACGCTGAAGGCAATTCAAAAGTCAGTGAATATCCCGAAAAATTCAATCATATTGAAAACAGTGGATAAGAATGGTTTTGAGCAGACTTATTCCTTTGAAAAATTGATTTGTGTGTTACCATTGGAAGGATATACTACCAAACGTTATGGTGATAAAACTTGGATGACTGTCAATTTAAATTATGCGGGAGAAAGCGGAAATGTGGGGCGCACACTTTCCAGAGATCCGGATGGAAGCCAATTCGGACGTTTTTACACGTGGGCCGAGGCCATGACCGGACTGCCGCGAGAAATTGCGGGAGAACAGAATCCTTATGTGTTCGGCAGCACAGGAACGGACGATGCAGGCAATGATTACACGTTCAATTACACGCCGTTGTCCCACAATATTCAGATTCAAGGCATTTGTCCGGAAGGATGGCATATTCCGAATGCATACGACTTTTATGATTTGATAGCTTCAATTGCAGAGGATTACGATGTCCTTGTAAACAGCATAGAAGCCGTGCATAGCAACCCCGGGGGAATTTACCTGCCAGATAATCGGGAGAGTGCTCCGATGACATCCATGACATTGACCACTTACGGGACAGTGACTTCCTATTTGAGAGGGAGCAGGCCCGATGTGGAAGGAGGTCTTTGGGATACGAATAATTCCGCTGTTTCTCAAGGAGGGACTGTCTTCACATATAATGATATCTCTTATCCAATGTATTTTCCTGAGAAAATAGAGGAAATCGGTTTCAATATTTTACCGGCGGGTCAATTTAATGGCGAAGACGAGACGAACTTTGGAAAATGGTCTTATCATTGGACAGCTGTGCTGGACGCAAATAACAAGGCCTACCGCTTCACAGCGGCTTACAACAATTGTAATTTTTCCACCGCTTCTCATGCGATTGACAACGAGGCATTTAACGTGCGCTGCGTAGCAGATTATTAATTTTTAGATTGTATAAATATAAAGTGAGGCGTTATACTATATTCTTGATTTCCTTGGCCTTGTTGGCTGTAGCCTGCAAGGCGGGGAAATCTTCCTTTCAAAGTGAGGTCGTAAATGGCGAGGAATCAAGGAAACAATGGCAGGAGATTCCATCTGTGATCACGAACGTGCGTGATAGAGCGTTTTATGTGTTGAGAAATTTTTGGAATGACGTCAGTTTTAAGGAAAACGTTTTGCATTCACAAAATACGGAGTTAGACAAGAAATTCTTGACATTTGTTCGATTACTGTCTCGTTATCCGGATTCGTCATTGAGAAGAGAAAGTGTAAACATTTTTGTGTCAAAAGTGGAAAAATCTATGGAGGTTTATGGTTATTTTGTAGAACAGGCAGAATTTTATCTTTACTCTCCTAGTTCTCCTATTCGGGATGAAAATTTGTACAAGGTATTTGTGGAACGATTCTTGCATTCTCCATGCTGTGATGAAATGACAGAGGCAAGGTTGATATTTCAAAAAACGATGATGTCTAAGAATAATGTAGGGGCATTGGCGGTGGATTTTTCTTATACAACAGCAGAAGGAGAGGTTTGTACACTTTCGGAAATGGCTAAGGGAAAGGATGTGATATTGTTATTTTATTCCCCTGGATGCAGAGAATGTGAGAATGTGGAGTATTTGTTGGCAAATAACGATATGCTTCGAGAGTGCATTCGTGAAGAGCGGGTGGCTTTATTGGCTGTGTATGTGGACGGAGTTGAAACTATTTGGGAGAGATGTAAAGATGATTTACCTGATGAGTGGATTTCAGCTACGGATTGGGCGATGGTTAGACGGAATAGATTGTATGATTTAAAGGCGATACCTACTCTTTATCTTTTGGATGGACAACAACACGTCGTATTAAAAGATGTAGGAGTCGAAACGTTGTTAGATTATTTAGCTCAACGGTATTAAAAAAAGAATCCGCCATTTGTGGCGAATCCTTTTTGTGAAAATCATTTCAAATGTTCGATGATGGAGGTGGTGGAATAGCCTTCGACCAAGGGGATGGTGACGACTTGGCCGCCACGGGCGGTGACGATGTCGTTGCCCACGATGTCCTCAGGCCGGTAATCACCGCCTTTGACGAGCACGTCGGGTTGGATGAATTCAATCAGTTCTCGAGGCGTGTCGGTGTTGAAAAGGATGACTTCGTCCACGAATAGCAGGGAAGCCAGTGCGAGAGCTCGTCCCCGTTCATCGTTCACGGGGCGATTTTCCCCTTTCAGGCGACGCACGGAGGCGTCCGTGTTGAGGCCGACAATAAGTTTCGTGCCCAAAGAGGCGGCTTTGGCCAGGTATTCGATGTGGCCGCGATGTATGATGTCGAAGCACCCGTTGGTGAATACGATTTTCTCGTTACGGAATTTCCACATGTTTAGAAGGCGGGAAGCGTTTTCAGCCGATAGGGCTATTTTTTTTTCGATGTAAGGTAAGTATTCCATAAGTTTAGATAAGTTTGTTTGTTGATGTGTCGGGAAAAACGAGGGTCGGTTTGTGGGATTTCGCCTCTTCGAAGTCCATCAGGGCATAGGAGATAATGATGATGATGTCTCCCACGGCGCATTTGCGGGCAGCCGGTCCGTTGAGGCAGATGGTGCCCGAGCCGCGTTCTCCTTTGATGATGTATGTTTCAAATCGCTCGCCATTGTTCACGTTTACGATTTGGACCTTTTCGTTCTCGATCATATTGGCAGCCTCCAGAAGAGCCTCGTCAATGGTGATGCTTCCCACGTATTGCAGGTTGGCTTCGGTAACCGTAACTTTATGGATTTTGGATTTTACTACTTCGATGAACATGTCTGTCAATTATGAAGTTAAAATATGATGTTGTCGATGAGGCGGATGGGGCCGGCGTAGACGGCGACGCATCCGACTTTCACGTTGTCCTCGGACCAGTCGCGGATGCTTTGCAGTTCGGTGTCGTCCACGATTTCAAAATATTCGGTTTCGAGGTAGGGGTTTTTGTTTATTTCTTCCACGACCCATTTTTTTACTTCTTCCACGCTCATCTTGTCGGTGAGGCGGGTGGCTTGTTCCAGCACTTTGTGAATGTGCGGGGCGTTGGCTCTGTGTTCGGGGGAGAGGAGGGTGTTGCGGGAGCTCATGGCCAAGCCGTCGGCCTCCCGGACGATGGGACAGGGCACAATCTCTATGTCGTAACGCAATTGGCGGACCATGTTTTTGATGACGGCTATTTGTTGAAAGTCTTTCATTCCGAAATAGGCGCGGTGAGGCTTCACAACATCGAACAGTTTGCTGACGATTTGTCCCACTCCGTTGAAGTGGCCCGGACGACGCACCCCTTCCATCACTTCGCCCACGTGGCCGAAGTCGAACACGCGGGTGTCTTTTTCCGGGTACATTTCCTCGACGCTTGGGGCGAACACGTAGTCGCATTTGTTTTTTTCAAGCAAGGCCACGTCTTTGTCCAAGGTGCGGGGATATCTTTTGAGGTCTTCTTTGTCATTGAATTGCGTGGGGTTGACGAACACGCTTACCACGGTGATGTCGTTGTTTTGGTGGCATGCTTTCACTAATGACACATGCCCGTCGTGCAATGCGCCCATTGTGGGTACGAGTCCTACCGTTTTTCCCTCTTTTTTCAACGCCTCGATGGCGGAGGACAATTCCGATTTTTTCGTTATAACTTTCATTGCTATTTAGTTGAAAATTCGGGGTGCAAGTTTACAAACTATTTTCGATATTCCTTGTATTAGCAAGTTGAAAATTCCTTGGGTCACTTGTAGAGGGCGTGAATGTTGGGGAGAGTGGAGGAGAGGGCGTCGAGCAATTCCTTGTGCGACACTCCTTCCCGGAGGATGATGAGGACGGTGTCGTCGCCGCCGATGGTGCCAAGGACTTCAAAGTAGTTTTCATTGTCGATGAGGACCGTGACGGCTTTCGCATAGCCGGGCAGGGTCTTCAGCACGGCGAGGTTTCCGGAGAAGTCAATGTTGAAGATGGCGTCGGTGACCATGGCGGCGGCTTTTTCTTCCGCTTGCTCGTTCTGTATGCTTTCGGGAATGATGTAGATGTATCCCCTGTCTTTGTGTGGGATTTTAGCCACGCGCATGAATTTAAGGTCGCGGGAGAGAGTGCTTTGAGTGGCTTCCACTCCCATTTCTTTGAGGCGGAAAAGCAGTTCCTCTTGAGAGCAGATTTGTTCGCTTTCGATGAGTTTGCGTATGGATAACAAGCGTTTTGTTTTGTTTCTCATAGGTGTTTGTGTTATATGCCACAAAGTTAGCGAATTTTGTGGCATATTTGCGAGGGGTGTAAAATAAAGTGGAAAAATATTTTCTTTCTGAGAAAAGAACAGTACCTTTGTCCACATGTTTAATCAAGTCTCTGTGAATGGGACTTAAAAATTATTGTTCGATGAGAAAGATTTTGTTGATTAGTCTGGTTGCCATGTTGCCGTTGATGACGATGGCTCAGAACAAGCAAGAAAATGACGAGAGCGTTAATAGCAAAGCTCCATGGAAAGGTTTTGTTACTAATCGTTTTTGGGACAACTGGTTTATTTCCGTAGGAGCCGGTGGACAGATGTATTTTGGCGAATACGACAGCGAGCCTGCCTTCGGAAAGCGTTTGACTCCTTCGTTTGATTTTTCTGTGGGCAAATGGATTGTTCCCACTTTGGGAGCCCGTTTGCAAGTTGCGGGATTTACGATGAGAGGTGCCACACATGATCCGAATAACATTTATGCGAAGTATTTGACAGGCATTGGGAACTACAGGCAGAATTGGCGGCAGTTCAACATGCATGTTGATGGTTTGTTGAATGTGTCAAATTGGATTGGAGGTTATCGTACCGACCGTTTTTATGAGGCAGTTCCTTTTGCCGGTTTCGGTTTCATTCACGGATGCTCCAGTGCGGACAATACGGCTTTCATGTTTACGGCCGGATTGTTGAACAAGATGCGGATTTCCGACGCTTTTGACGTTAATGTGGAGTTGCGTGGAAGTTTGGTTCCTCAAGATTTTGATGGAGAGGTAGGAGGAAGCAAAGGCGAAGGCATCCTGAGTCTGACTGCCGGTGTTTCTTATAAATTCAACCAACGCAAGTTTAGAAAAGAGCAGAAGACCAAGCTCGTGCCGACAGGTATTTCCAAAGAAGATTTGCGTGCCGTAGAGGACAGATTGGCCGCAGAACAACAGAAAGCCGCTCAATTGCAGAAAGATTTGGATCAATCCCGCAGGGATTTGGATGCGGCTCGCAAAGAGGCACAACAAAAAGCAGAGTCGACGCTCGCTTCTAAGTTGACGGTATTCTTCCAGATTGGCAAGTCCAATTTGACAGAGAAAGAGAAACTTAATTTGCAGAATTATGCCGACGTGATTAAGAATTCTCCGGACAAGAAATATGCGGTTACTGGTTATGCCGACAAAGCTACTGGTTCCAAGGCAAGAAATCAGAAGTTGAGCGAGGAGAGAGCCAATGCCGTTGCAGACTTCTTGGTGAACGAATGTGGTGTAAACAGAGACCAATTAGTGATTGTGGGCAAGGGCGGTATTGATTCTCGGAAGGCAGATTTGTGTAGAGCCGTTGTTGTCGAATTAAATAAGTAAGATTTTTTCAAAAACATATGGAGGTCGTTCCCTCTTTTTTGGGGGAACGATTTTTTTTTATGTCTTGACTTTTCAGAAAAGGAAAAGAGTGGCATGCGCATGTGGAATTGTTGTTCAGGCGAATTTCAATCGAATTCTTTAGAGGGGATGGATAGGGGGAAGAATGTTTTTCAAGACCATGTGAAAAGTTGTCTTGTGTGTGTAAGAACTGAGAAAAATTTGCATAAGGATATTTTTTATGATGATGGAATGAATATTCAATATTCTTACTATATTTGCAACGAAATAAATAATTATTCAAAACATACAGAATAAATATGCACAAAAAGAGAAAAGCCCGTCTTGTGTTGGAGGACGGGACAATTTATGAAGGGACTTCCTTTGGTTACGAGAAATCGGTTTCCGGGGAAGTCGTTTTTTATACGGCTATGACTGGTTATCCGGAGAGTTTGACCGATCCCTCTTATGCCGGACAGATATTGGTTCCCACCTATCCCATGATAGGTAATTACGGCGTTCCGGTCGATGATGTGAAGGATGGCATTTCGAAATTTTTCGAATCGGACAAGATTCATTGCAAGGCGCTTGTCATTTCCGATTATTCGTCCCGCTTCAGTCATTGGAATTCCCAAAAGAGCCTCGGAGATTGGTTGAAAGAGCAGCAGATTCCGGGGCTTTTTGGTATAGATACCCGGGCATTGACTCAAAAGTTGAGGGATAATGGAGCCATGCTCGGAAAGATTTTGTTTGACGACGAGGAAATATCTTTTTATGATCCCAACCGGGACAATCTTGTAGCGCAGGTCTCCACCCGTAAAATCATGGAATACGGCAATGGCCGGCATAAGGTCATTTTATTGGATTGTGGTGTGAAGAATAACATTTTGCGTTGTCTTCTGCAGCGGGACGTGAGTGTAAAGCGGGTGCCTTGGGATTACGATTTTACACAAGAGGATTGTGATGGCATTTTTCTCTCCAACGGGCCGGGCGACCCGGCCATGTGTGAAGAGGCAATCGTTCATATCCGCAAAGCCCTTCAAGGCGATATCCCCATCATGGGCATTTGTCTCGGCAATCAACTCATGGCGAGGGCCGCTGGCGCAGAAACCTATAAACTGAAGTATGGACATCGCAGCCATAATCAGCCGGTCATGCGTCCTGGAAGCTCCCGTTGCCACATTACCTCCCAAAATCATGGATTTGCGATTGACGAGCGGACACTTCCTGCGGAATGGGAACCACTTTTCGTGAATGTGAACGATGGTACCAATGAGGGAATCCGCCATCGGACGAAACCGTTCTTTTCCGCCCAATTTCATCCCGAAGCTTCCAGCGGTCCCGTCGACACGGAGTTTTTGTTCGATGATTTTGTTCAAGCCATGACAGCTGTTAAAAAGTAAAGAATGAATATAAACGACACGAAATATATGAAGCAATTGTCCAAAGTTCTTTTATTAGGTTCTGGCGCATTAAAAATCGGAGAGGCCGGAGAGTTTGACTATTCCGGTTCCCAAGCATTGAAAGCACTTCGGGAAGAAGGCGTCGAGAGCGTTCTGATTAATCCTAACATAGCCACGGTGCAGACATCCGAGGGAGTGGCCGACAAGATTTACTATCTCCCAGTGACCCCTGAATTTGTGGAGAAAGTCATTGCGAAAGAGCGTCCGGATGGCATATTGCTTTCCTTTGGCGGGCAAACGGCACTGAATTGTGGTGTGGCACTTTATAAGAGCGGAGTGCTTGACCGATATGGAGTGCGTGTGCTTGGCACTTCCGTGCAGGCAATCATCGACACGGAAGACCGTGAGATATTCGCCCGCAAGTTGGACGAAATCGGAGTGAAGACGGCCCGTAGCATTGCGGCTTCCTCAATGGAAGAGGCTTTGGCGGCTGTTGACGAGATTGGTTTTCCCGTCATCATCCGGGCCGCTTATACTTTGGGCGGTCTTGGTTCAGGTTTTTGTTCCGACCGAGAAGAATTGGAACGCTTGGCAGCGAGCGCATTCTCTTATTCTCCGCAGATTCTTGTGGAAGAGTCTCTTAAAGGCTGGAAAGAGGTGGAATACGAGGTGGTGCGTGACGGTTATGACAATTGCATAACAGTTTGCAATATGGAGAATTTCGATCCCCTTGGCATTCACACGGGGGAGAGTATTGTGGTGGCTCCATCCCAAACGCTTAGCAATAGCGAGTACCATAAATTGCGGGCTATCGCGATACGCATTGTCCGTCATATTGGTATCATAGGAGAGTGTAACGTGCAGTACGCCCTTGATCCAGATTCCGAGGATTACCGAGTCATTGAGGTCAACGCCCGGCTTTCCCGTTCCAGCGCATTGGCATCGAAGGCCACCGGCTATCCCCTTGCTTTTGTGGCGGCCAAATTAGGCATGGGATACGGTTTGCATGAGATAAAGAATTCAGTGACCAAAGTGACCACGGCTTGCTTCGAGCCCGCTCTTGATTATGTGGTATGTAAAATTCCCCGTTGGGATTTGAATAAATTTGAGGGAGTGTCCAAAATGATAGGCTCTTCCATGAAAAGCGTGGGAGAAATCATGGCCATCGGGCGTTCTTTCGAGGAGGCGATTCAGAAAGGTGTCCGCATGATAGGGCAGGGAATGCACGGTTTTGTGGGAAACACGGTAAAGGTCGAGGACATTGACGAGGAGCTTGCGCATCCCACGGACTCTCGCTTGTTTGCCATCGCCAAGGCTTTTGACGAGGGATATTCCGTTGACCGGATTCACAACCTGACAAAGATTGACCTATGGTTCTTGCAGCGTTTGGAAAACATCCATTTGTTGAAAGAGGAATTGCGCCAATTCCGTAGCGAGACTTCCATCCCCAAGGAATTGCTTTTGAAGGCCAAACAATATGGATTCTCTGATTTTCAAGTGGCTCGTTTTACGGTAGACGATATTTCTCTTTCCGCTCATGAGAGAATGCTCCGGGTGAGGGCCTACCGTAAAAGTCTGGGCATATTGCCTTGCGTTAAGCAAATAGACACGTTGGCTGGAGAGTATCCGGCTCAGACGAATTATCTTTACGTCACGTATAATGGAACGAAGAACGATGTGGAGTATGAACATGACGGTCGTTCTGTCGTCGTGTTGGGTTCCGGGGCGTATCGCATCGGCTCGTCGGTCGAGTTTGACTGGTGCGGGGTTAGTGCCCTCAATACGATTCGAAGGATGGGTTTCCGTTCAGTGATGATTAATTACAATCCGGAGACGGTGAGCACGGATTACGACGCTTGTGACCGGCTTTATTTTGACGAGCTTTCTTTTGAGCGTGTGATGGATATTATGGAACTGGAAGAGCCTCGAGGCGTGATTGTCTCGACCGGCGGTCAGATTCCAAATAATCTGGCCATGCGTCTTCACGGACAGCGTGTGCCCATTTTGGGAACCTCCCCTGAGTCTATAGACCGGGCCGAGGACCGGCAGAAGTTTTCTTCCATGTGCGACGGCCTTGGCATTGACCAGCCACGTTGGAGCGAATTGACGAGTATGGACGATATTTGCCGTTTTGTGGACAAGGTCGGATTCCCTGTGCTTATTCGGCCTTCTTATGTCCTTTCCGGTGCCGCCATGAATGTTGTTTCCAATAAAGAGGAGTTGACACATTTCCTTGAGTTGGCGGTGGAGGTTTCCAAAGACCATCCCGTTGTTGTCTCGGAATTCGTTGAGCAGGCCAAGGAGGTGGAGATCGATGCTGTGGCGCAGGAGGGGGAAATCAAGGCATACGCCATCAGTGAGCATGTGGAGTTTGCCGGAGTCCATTCCGGAGACGCCACGATTGTTTTCCCCGCACAGAAACTTTACGTCGAGACAATCCGCCGTATTAAACGGATAGCTCGCTCCGTTGCCCGGGAATTGAATATATCCGGACCGTTTAACATGCAGTTTCTTGCCAAGGACAACGACATTAAGGTCATTGAGTGTAACCTTCGGGCTTCGCGGTCTTTCCCATTCGTGTCGAAGGTGCTGAAGTATAATTTCATTGACATGGCCACTCGCATCATGCTTGGCGAGGAGGTGGCTCCTTTGGCGAAGTCCTTTTTTGACCTTGACTATGTGGGGGTAAAGGCCTCCCAATTCTCTTTCGCCCGGTTGTTGAAAGCTGATCCTGTCCTTGGAGTGGACATGGCCTCCACGGGTGAAGTGGGCTGTCTTGGAGAGAATTATTATGAAGCGATTCTCAAGAGCATGTTCTCTGTGGGCCACCATGTGCCTCGGAAGGGTGTTCTTGTTTCTTCCGGTCCGGCGAGGTCCAAGGTCGAGTTGTTGAATTCCACCCGCATGTTAATAGAAAAAGGCTATGCGGTATATGCCACGGAAGGCACGGCGAAGTTTCTTGGCGAGAATGGAATTGAGGTGCCGGTTCTTTATTGGCCTGACGAGCAACGGGAGCCGAATGTGATGGATTATCTCCGCCATGGCAAGGTCGACTTGGTTATCAATATTCCCAAGAATCACACCCGCCGAGAGTTGGACAATGGATATACGATTCGCCGTGCCGCAGTGGATTATAATATTCCTCTGATTACAAACTCCCGATTAGCGAGCGCTTATATTTATGCTTTTTGCCGTGTCGCTCCTGCCGATATCGCTGTCAAGAGTTGGGATGAATATTAATTCGCCGATGTCGTATTTGTTTCTACACAGAGGAAGGAACCTTGGGATTCCTTCTCTCTGTATTGTACGTTTATGGAGTGGCATTCGTGTGCACAAGGATTGAGACGAGGGCTTCTTGGATGGGACTCTCCTTGTGTTCTTTTTGGAGGTTTTGCATAAAATTGTTTTTCAAAGTAGAATAACTTATTTGAAGAGAGTGATTAATTTGTTTTTTTCGCGTATATTTGTGAGCAATCGTCGAGTTCTTTAAGCTCGGGCAAACAAAATGGCAGTCGCTTATGGAAGATATGGAAGAAAAACGAAATGCTTTGCAGATTGACGTTAATCTGCAAGGTGGTTCGTATGACGATGAGATTGTGAAAGTGCCGGAACGAGGCATTGGTGGAATCTCCTATTTGGTCACGATGAGGACTAAAGGCGCTTCGGGAACGTTGAATGTTATCAATTTTCGATGAATTATGAAAACTGTTTATTTGTATTTGAATTCGAGGGACGAGTTGCTGAGGATAGATATCAGCAAGATAGTTTATTTCGAGGCGGACGGGAACTATACGAACATCGTGTTGGCGAACCAGTTAAGAGGGGTTGTTTGCATGAATCTTGCCCGGATGCAGGAAATGTTGAGCGAGCGGCTGAAAGAGCAGGCGAGCATTTTTGCCCGAGTAGGGAAGAGGCATATTATCAATCATACGTATGTGTATCAGATTAACGTATTGAGACAGAAGTTGGTGCTTAGCGATGGGGAGCGGTTTGCCTTTTCGTTGGACATATCGAAAGAGGCACTCAAGAAATTGAAAGAATTATATGAAGGAGGGACGACAGGAAAACGGGAATAGCTATGGGTTTATGGACAGATTAAGGCAGATAGAGCGAGAAATCGCTTATTGGAATACGGAGCGGTTGAAAATAACGCATCCGTTGCGACAGTTGTTTTGGGAATGCACGTTACGGTGTAATCTTTCGTGCCGCCATTGCGGGAGCGATTGCAAGAAAGAGGCGGAGACGGAGGATATGCCGCTGGAGCAGTTTCTGCCAGTGCTGGACGAGATCAAACAACACCAACCGGGAGTGAAAACCATCGTGTTTACGGTGGGAGGCGAGCCGTTGGTGCGTCGGGATTTGTTGGAATGTGGCCGGGCTATTACGAAGCGAGGTTTTTATTGGGGAATGGTAACGAACGGGCAGTTGCTCGATAGGGCGATGATGCGGGCGTTGATGGAGGCGGGTTTATGTTCGATGTCGGTGGACATAGACGGATTGCGCAAGGAACACAATTGGCTACGAAACAATGAGGACAGTTTCGCTCGGGCGTACAATGCCATCGGATATATGCGGGAAGAGCCTCGGTTGACGTGGGACGTGATTACTTGTGTGCATAAGCGGAATATTGGACAGCTGGAGGCTATTAAAGCAATGCTTGCCGAAGCAGGAGTGAAAAGGTGGCGTTGTTTTACCATCGTGCCGATGGGAAGGGCGAAAGGCGATGAGGAATTGGCGTTGAGTGACGAGGAATTCAAAGAACTGATGGCGTTTATCGCACGGACTCGGCGGGAAGGGAAGATCCGGTTGTCGTATGCCTGCGAAGGATATTTGGGCGATTATGAAGGGTTGGCGCGCGACCATTATTATTCGTGCCGTGCCGGATTGACAGTGGCTTCCGTGTTGAACGACGGAGGAATCTCGGGTTGCTTGAGCATACGCAGCAATTATCGGCAGGGCAATATTTTCACGGACCGGTTTTGGGATGTGTGGACCGGACGGTTTCAAAAGTATCGCAACCGAGAATGGATGCGGGCGGGAGAATGTGGCGAATGCGAGGTGTTCCGTTGGTGTCAAGGCAATGGGATGCATTTGCGTGATGAGGATGGCGCATTGTTGAGGTGTCATTATAAACAATTAAATAGCAGAAAAGCATGAAAAAGGAAGAGGCAAAAGACACGGCGATGGTCACCAGTCCGGCTGCGGCGGGAGGCACAATTGGCGGAATGAGAGTGAGAGGTTTGCAGAACGACGGAGAGCGAACGGTGTCTACCCATGAGGAGAAGGTGGCAGAGGAGGATGTGATTGCAGTTAAGACAGAGGGAACAGTGATGATTGACGATGTGGTGGAAGTGTATGGGGGACCACCGGAAGTGGAGGAATGGGAAAAGAAAGAAGAGATTGACGACATGATGGTGGAGTATGGCGGACCGAATATGTTGAAAGAGGAAAAATACGCGCCGGATATCGATGACATGGCGCCAATGTATGGGCCGCCGATTGCGTAGGCGGGAAAGCAAATGATATTTTAACTGATAGAAAATAACATTATGGAGATATTGATTGGTAAAGAGCCGGGACAGGGGCGATTGCTTGTTTCGGTGAGTGTAAACGGCAAAGTGAAGATGGCGGCGATGGGAGGTGTGGGCAGCGTGCCCAGAAGTGTGAGTCGATGCTTTCCTGCGGAAGGGCGCGCTCATTGCAAGATTGAAGTCGATTCCAAGGGAACGATGGTCATTACTAATTTGAAACCTGAAAATGTGACATATGTCGACGGAATGGAGATTGTGGCGAAGAAAATAACGGGGAATAGCCAAGTGACTCTTGGAAAGGACAAATATGCCGTGGATATAAACGCAGTGGTGAATATCGCCAAGAAACTTGCCGGCCAGGAAGGAAGCGATGAAGATAACAAAGAGAAAAAGTTTTTCATTCAGCCTTTGAAGAAAGTGTGGGACACTTACCATGACGAGATGTTCAATCTTCAGAAACGACAGAAGAATCTGGGACTGATTAAAAGCTTGTATATTCCTTGCACGATATTGAGTTCGGGTGCAGGTTTTTTGGCCAAACATGTTGGATTGGCGGACAGTACGGCGCAGGCGGTATCTTTTGTGTTGTATGGAGGGGCTGCGGTCATTTTGTTCTATGGGCTGTATCGGAGCTTTACGGACAAAAGCTTGGAGGAAAAGGAACAAATCGGCGAGCGGTTTGAACATGATTACGTGTGTCCGAATCCTGAATGCCGTCATTTCTTGGGCTACCAAAAGTATGACATCTTGCGCCAAAGCAAGAATTGCCCTTATTGTAAATGCAAGTGGATAGAGAAACCATGAAAGAGTAAATTTAATGTTGATTTGTATGGATTTGCCAGTAAATACCTTGTTGCAAGGAGGAAAATATCGGATAGTCCGTTTCATTGGTAGCGGAGGATTTGGTTGCACTTATGAGGCGGAACATGTGATGTTGGAAAAGCGTGTGGCGATTAAGGAGTTTTTCGTGAAAGATTTCTGTAACCGGGATGAAATGACGGCGTGTGTGACGGTGGGGACGGAGAGCAAGCGGAAATTGGTGGATAAGTTGAAGCGGAAATTCGTGGACGAAGCCAAGTCTTTGAGTCAGTTGCGGCATCCGGGTATTGTGAGTGTGTCGGATGTGTTTGAGGAAAACGGGACGGCTTATTTCGTGATGGACTATATCGAGGGGAGTTCACTGAGCGAGCTCATTGCTCGAGAGAAACGACTGCCGGAGAAGCGGGCATTGAGATACATTCGCCAAGCAGGAACAGCTTTGCGGTATGTGCATGGGCATAATCGGCTTCATTTGGATGTGAAGCCGGGTAATATCATGATAAACACAGCGGACGAGGCGGTGCTTATAGATTTTGGCGCTTCGAAGCAATATGACGAGGCGGGAGGAGAAAATACGTCCACATTGATGGGAAGGACCCCGGGATACGCGCCGCTGGAGCAGATGGGGAATGATGTGGTGAAATTCATGCCGGCAACGGACATTTATGCTTTGGGAGCCACTCTCTACAAATCGTTGACCGGGCAGACTCCTTTGAGCGCAACGTTACTTGCGAGCGGAGAGGCGCTTGACCCGTTGCCGAAGTCAATAAGCGAGTCAACCCGGAAAGCAGTGGAAGCGGCGATGCGACTTAACAAGAAAGAACGGCCACAGACAGTGGAGGAGTTTTTGGAGATGTTAGATGAGAAGGGAGAAGGTGACACGGAATTGAGCGAGCGACCTAAAGTGGTGGTTAAACCCAAGCGAGAGGAGGAACCAGAAAGGATATCTGTGGCAAATAGGAAGCGAAAATGGCCGTTGTTCGCATTTCTTTGTGCGGCAATTGTTATTGCAGTGGGGATATTTGTGTGGCCGAAAGGGGAGGAGGGGAACGTCATCAATGGACATCGATATGTGGATTTGGGGCTAAGCGTGAAATGGGCGACGGTAAATATTGGCTCGCCTCTTCAGGAGGGAGCAGGAGATTATTATGCGTGGGGAGTCACAACAACTGGTGATAAATTGGAGTATTCAGAAAAGAGTTATTCTGTGGATGTGGGTATTGCCGGAGACATTGGCGGATCGCAGTATGATGTCGCCAGAACGGTTTGGGGAGGGAGTTGGCGTTTGCCTACCAAGGATGAGTTTGAGGAATTAAAGAATAAGTGTAAATGGGAATGGATTGTAAAAGAGTATTTTAGTGGTTATAAGATTACCGGTCCCAGTGGTAATTCCATTTATCTTCCCGCCGGAGGATATCGCAACGGGTATTCGAAACATGAAGTGGGCAGGCGGGGAGAATATTGGACATCGACACCTTTTGATGACAAGAACGCTTATTCCTTGACGTTTGATGGTGAGATGTCTTATGTGAGTTGTTTTCCCAAGTATGTCGGGCGGAACATCCGCCCTGTCACAGAATAAAACGGTGGAAGGGCGCATTTCGTGTATTAAAGGGGACGTTTTGTACAGAATGGGGGAAAACGTTTGGAAAAGGGGAATGTGGGTCATACTTTTGTATCAAGAAATAACAATTCAAATATTTACGAGTATGAAAAAGGAGACAAAAGAAAACATTAAATCGAACATGGCCGCAGGAGCGGGTGCGGCTGTGGGTTCCGGAATCGGAGTGGTGGCCGGTAGTGTGATTGCGACGGATGTGAATGCGGCGGAGACATCGGAAATGCCTATTCATACGGAAGAGGAGGAAGAAGTAGTGGTCGTGTCGTCGGCCCCGGAACGGCAGACAACACAACAGTCCGTCGCTTCGTCCGCATCCGGTCTGGAGGGAGAACCAGAGGTGGAAGTGGTGAGTTATGAAACCGTAATGAACGATGATGGCAGTGTGATGGACGTGGCCGTGGTGAGTGTGGATGGACAACAGGCCGTGGTGGCGGATGTGGACATGGACGGGATGGCCGATGTGGTCCTTTCCGATGTGAATGGAAACGGGACCCTGGAAGATAACGAGTTTGTTGACGTGACCGGACAAGGCATTATGATGACACCATTCCAAGAGGTGGCACAGGAGGGGAGTCCCACGACTTTGGCTCATAACCAAGATTATGTGAACGATGCGGACGTGACGGATTACATGGCTTGATTAATCGGCGGGAGGAAATAAAAATGAAAAGAATTGTGATATTGGCGATGTTGTTAATGACGGGAGGGTTTGTCCGGGCGCATGATTTCGTGGTGACGTTAGACGGACAGAAGGTCTATTTCAACATCAAAAGCGAGAAGAATCGGACAGTGGAGTTGACTTACAAGGGAAGTATTGCCGACGGCCTGCCGACGGATTATGCGGGCGAGTTGACGATTCCCGCCAAGGTGCGACACAACAATACGGTTTATTCCGTGGTGGGAATTGGCGCGAAAGCGTTTAGCGGGGCTGACAAGCTCACGGGAGTGGTGATGCCGACGGGGCTGACAACTATCGGGGATTTTGCCTTTGAAGGCTGCGTCGCTTTGAGCAAGATTATTTTTCCGGGAAACAGCGTGCGCTTCGGGCAAGGAGTGTTTTTCAAATGCGACAAGATTCAACATGTCTCGTTCGGGAGCGATTGGAAGGAGGTGAATTTGCAAATGTTCCGGTGGAGTGACAGCCTTGCCACCCTTGTTATTCCGGCGAAACTGGAGCGGATTCAAAACATGAAATCTCTGAAGCATTTGCAGGGAATCTCGGTGGACGTGAATAACGACAGGTTTTCGGCAATTGACGGTGTGTTGTACGACAAGGCTCACGAAACGCTGTACGGGTGTCCGAGGGCATACAAGGGTTGTCTCAGAGTGTCCGAGGGAACGAAACGTGTTATGGCGGGTGCGTTGGTTGACTGCAAAAGAATCACCCGGGTGGATTTGCCGGCGAGCCTGGAGGCAATGTCGTTTAGGGAGTTCAGCCGGATGGATGGATTGGAAGAGATTATTTTTCGGGGGGATGCGCCTGTCATGACGGCGGGCAAGGGTGGGGAGGAGGTGTTTTTGTTGCAAGTGGCGAATCCGGAAGTAAAAGTGGTGGTGCCGAAAGATGCGGTGAAGGCGTATGAGGCGGAGTTGGCGCAAGAGAGGGGTGAGTATGTGGAATTGGAAGGAGAGGCGGTGGCTTTTGTGGAAATGGATGAATTGCCGAAAAGGAAAAACGTTGTTGGCGTGAAGAATTTTTCCAAGTATGAACAAGTAAAATAAGATAGACATGAAACTATGCAAGATATTCATGGTGGCTCTGTTCGTGTTGATGGCGATGTCTGGCTCTGCGCAACGGAATGCGGCGGACTCGACTGTGACGGCCATCAAAGTGAAGGAACTGACCATAAGGAGAGCTTCGCTTCAAAAACAAATCGCCGTGGAGGACGGGAAACGAAATCAACGCATTGACGGTATTACGCCTGAAATGCAGGAGGCGATGAATGACCGGCAGGATTCGATTTGTTTGGAACTGCGTTCGCAATTGGTGGATTTGGACTTGGAGCTGAAAGAGTTGGTGCCGGACAAGACAATAACAAAGATTGTCGAGCAATTGAACATACTGAATCAGCGGCAAGAGGAGGATAACCAACCCTCGAACAAGGAACAGCCGATGGCGGGCAGCGCAAAGAAAGATTGATTAAATAGAAGAAATGAAAAGAATAAATACTCATTAAAAATTATCCGATATGAAAAACGAAGAGACAAATTACAATGATGAGAGCACCCAATATGATGGCGCACAGGCAAACTCGCAAGAGGTGAAAAACGAGGAGAACAACGCCCAAACGGGTAAGACGAAAAAAGAAGCCACGTGGCGCAAGGTGGTTTTTGGAACGAGTGCGGGAATTTTGTTGGGCGGAGCCACTTCTTTTGCGGCGACGAAAGCGATGGCGGCCGGCGAGGACGGGGAGCAGCAAGGTGAAGACTCGTTCCAGGTGGTGGAAGACACAAACGCATTGTCGGACGGTGAGGTGGAAATTGCGACGGGAGTATCGGACGACATGAGTTTTGGCGAGGCTTTCGCTACGGCGCGGGCAGAAGTGGGATCTGGAGGCGCATTTGTGTGGCAAGGGAATGTGTACAGCACTTTTACGGCGGAGGAATGGGACAGCATGTCGGCGGAAGAGCGGGAAGAATACAATAGCCATTTTAATTGGAGCACGCAAACGGCCGTAGAAACGGAAGTAAACGTGACGGAGGAACCGGAAGAAGTGGAGGTGGTATCTGTTGATCATCCGGAAGGGAATACATCCGTTGAGCCGGAAACGAGCGACACCGATTCGGACGTGGAAGTGCTTGGAGTGGTGTATGACGAGGAGAGCGGAGCCAATATCGGGGCCATGACGGTCGATGGTCAGGATGTTTATTTGATAGACGTGGACGGAGGGGATGATTTTGATTATATGGCTGTGGATTTTAATCAAGACGGACAAATCACGGATGAGGAGATTGCTGACATTTCCGACCAGCAGATTTCGGTCAGCCAGTTCGCAAGCCATGTGGACCCGATGTACGCATCCAATGACGAAGGTCCGGATTATATTGACGACACAGCTAACGTATGATGAACCGGATTAAGAAAATATGGTTAGTCGCAGTAATCGCCTTGCTGGCACCCGTTTTCGCCCAAGCGAAAGTGTATTTGGTGTCAGTGGGGATTGCTGACTACCCGGGAACGACCATGGACTTGACGTTGCCGGCGAAAGACGCACAGACAATAACGTGGCTTTACTCGAAGAACTCGAGTATGCAATACTGCCAATTGTTGAACGAGGAGGCCACGAAGGCGAAAATTATCGCTGCCATGAATAAAGTGTTCGCCATGGCTGGAGTCAACGACATCGTGGTGTTTTTTTACAGCGGGCATGGTTATCCCGGAGGATTTTGCGCGTATGATGGGAATCTTGACTATAAAGAAGTTCGTAATGCAATGGCCAAGAGCAAGTGTAAGAACAAGATGATATTTGCGGACGCATGTTATTCCGGGAAAATCCGAACGAATGGTTCCGCTTCCCAGTCGGAGGTGGCTGCGGCCAAAAAGGCGAACGTGATGTTGTTCTTGTCCTCCAGAAGCGACGAGACTTCAATTGAGCGACGGGACATGAAGAATGGATTCTTCACGACCTATTTGCAAAAAGGATTGAGGGGTGGTGCGGATGTGAACAGGAACAGGATTATCACGGCAAAAGAATTGTTTGATTATGTCCATCGGAATGTGGTTAAGTTGTCTGGAGGCAAGCAACATCCTGTGATGTGGGGCAAGTTTTCAGACAATATGCCGGTTATGAGTTGGAAATAGAAAAAAGAGAGATATGGAAAGTAAAATGCTTAGAATAAAATGTTCTTGCTGCGGAGCGATATTGGAAGTTAAAATGCAGCCCGGGTTGGAGAATAAGAATGTCACTTGTCCTGTGTGTAAAGAGAAACGACCTTTTAAGGACTATAAAATGTTTGTCAACAAGAAGCCTGAGAATTCGAATAACGGAGAACACACGCTTTATGACGAGCAAACGGAAATAGGAGAAGGAAAAGACTTTTCTCTGGGGCGGTTGAGAGTGTTGAATCCCACGGCTCAGACATTCCAATTGAAAGTGGGACGAAATGTCGTTGGAAGGAAATCGGCCTCCTCAGCCGCTGATTTCCAAATTCCCATGGGAGAGGACAGGCGGATGAGCCGGGAGCATCTGGTGGTGGAGGTGAAAAAAGTGGAAGGGAAGGGTTTTGTCCATTATGTTTCGTTATATAAAGATAAAGTCAATGAGACATTGATAAACGGTGTCCGGTTGGAATATGGGGATTGCGTGGTGCTGAAAGACGGCGATATGTTGCGATTGCCGGAGGCCACCCTTGTGTTTGAGATTCCCGATGGAGAAAAAACGGATTTATGAACTTGAAAAGTCAGATAATATGAGATTTGAGTTGAAAGCCTACACGATTTGGGAACAGGGGATGCGTGAGAATCAGGAGGATTCCATTTTTCCTGCTCATGGGAAAGCGAAAGACTCGGACCGGTTGTTTGTTCTTTGCGACGGAATGGGAGGGCATTCTGCCGGGGAGGTCGCAAGCCGGACTGTGTGCGAGGCGATGAGTGCCTCTGTTTTCACCCATTGTCCCGATGCGGAGGGTGTTTTTTCCGACGCGGATTTTCAGCGGGCGCTCGGAGACGCTTTGGATAGTTTGGATTCGAAAGACAACGGGGCGGAAAAGAAAATGGGAACAACGTTGGTGTTCTTGAAATTACACGCCGGCGGATGCACAATGGCCCATATAGGGGACAGTCGCATATATCATATTCGTCCCGGAAAAGGAGTGGAGGACACGGAAATCCTGTTTCAGACGGAGGACCATTCTTTGGTCAACGATTTGGTCAAGATAGGCGAATTGACTCCGGAGGAGGCGAAGCATTCGCGGCAGAAGAATGTGATTACCCGTGCGATGCAGCCTAATATGGAACGAAGGCCGAAGGCGGACATACATCATACGTGTGATATCCGTCCGGGAGATTATTTTATGTTGTGTTCCGACGGCATGTTGGAGCAGATGGAGGACGACAATCTCAAATATATATTTTCCGCCAAAGGAGGGGACTCCTTGAATAAAGTGGATATGTTGGTAAAGGTGACGGCTCATAATCGCGATAATCATTCCGCCATATTGGTGCATGTGACCGATGTCGAGGGTTTGGAGATACCAGAAAAACGGGATGTTAAACCTCCGGAATTTCTGAAGGCCGATGTGGAGGAAAAGTCTGTGGGCGAAAAGAAAAGGATGGCGGATATGGTAATTAAGAAGAAGCCTTTCCGTAGGTGGTGGATAATAGTCTTGATTGTCATTGCGTTGGGCGCATTGGGAGGATATGCGGTGAGTAAAGGATTGTTTTCGAAGGGGGGAAAGGATACGGAGCAAGTGGCTCCCCGTCAGGAAGCGGCGAAGCCACAACGTCTGGTCGGACAGTCTGAAGGGCAATCCGATGGCTTGCGGGAAGACGCTCCTGTCTTGAACACGGTCGGGACAAACTTGCCGCTCCCCGATAAGGGTGATTCGGATGGAGAGCAGATTCCCGAGAGCGATGAACAGATTATAAGCGATCGATTAAATTCAAGATAGTAGAGACATGGAAAATGCGCTGAAACAAGGGATGTTAGTGGTTTAGATGCGGGCTTGGCGCCAATTGAAAAAGCGGAAATAGATTTGACTGCCGATGAAGAGCATGGTGTAGCAGACTATCTCGCAGGTGAAGCAGGCCGCCACAGACCATTGCAGCCACCAGCATGTGAGGAGAATATAGGCGGAATAGACCGTTTGCCCGACGAGCTCGATCAGAAGAGCCGCCCGGGTGTTGCCGGTGCCGGAGACACCGTTGAAATGTATGTTGGCGATGGCGGCCACGAGCAATGCCGCTGCGATTACCCAAAGAGAGGGAATAGCCTCTTCGATGAGAGTAGTGTCGTTAGTGTAAACGGAGAGCATGCCGTGTGGGAAAAGCAGCATGACAAGGGCGCACACGACGGCGAATACGAGGCTGATGAGGGCGATGCGTCTGATGATGAACGGAACCTTGTCTGAGGCTCTGGCGCCCATGGCGTTGCTCACGAGCGTGTTGGTGGTTGTCGACAAGGCTTGCACGGGAATAAGGACGAGGATATATATGCTCCGGACCACGTTGGCGATGGCCAATTCCCGTTGTCCGATATGCTCGATGGCGAGAAAAAAGACGAACCATGTGGCGAGAGGGATAAACTGTTGAAACATCATAAAGATGGAAACGCTTAGGATATTGCCGATAGTGGAGAGGTTTATCTTTAAGCGGATAGAAAGTCCGTATTTCTTGCTATCCACGGCATAACGGGTGTAAAGCAGGAAAAAGAGCAGGGACCCGGCTTCGGCAATCACAGAGGCCAAGGCCGCGCCTTCGAGGCCCATGCGGGGAAATCCCCATTTGCCGAAAATCATGGCGTAGTCGAGGACCACGTTGATGGAAGCCATGACGATAGCGTTAAGGGTGAGCACCTTGGTGCGGGTGATGGCAACATAGAAAGCGCGAAACATCACGCTGATGAAAGAGAAAAGCAATCCCCATACCCGCACGCTGAAAAAAGTGTGGGAGGCGTCCAGAATGGTGTCGGAGGAAAGCATTAGTCTCATGACCGGCCGGGCGCTGAGAAAAGAAAGCCCCAACAGAAGCAGGGCCAGCAGGAAACTGAAGAGGCCGCCTTGGTTGAGAATGGACCCGATGGCCGTGTAATTGCCTTCTCCATTGCGGCGTGCCATGAGGATTTGCGCCCCAATGCTAAAGCCAAACGCAAGAGTGTAAAGACAAATGTAGTACAATCCCCCGATGGCGGAGGCTCCCAATTCTACTTCCCCGACATGTCCGAGAAAGGCAGTGTCCGTTACGTTTATGACGTTCTGTGCCAATAGCCCGAGAAATATCGGATAGCTGATTTGGAGTATGTTTTTGTTGCCGTACATTTGTCTGAGTGCGATGTTTTTTTACGTTCGCGAAATTAAAGAATAAAGTGCGGGTTGAGACGGGAAAGGAAGGATTTAACAGAAAGGGGCATAACTAAAGGGCGGACAGGTTTGTGTCTTTCGGAGAGTTGTATTATTTTTGCCCAAACTCCCTTATCGGTCTGTTTGTTTCGGCGGGTATCCGGGACTGTGTGGAGGATAAGTGGAGGAAGGGATGAAATTGTTGTCGTTGCCTTTTGGGACATACGAAGAGAATCGGAACGCTTGGGGAGAGAGTAAGGAATAAATAGAGATATAGTTATGAAAAACAAATTGAAGAAAATTTTGTACGTGTGTGCGGTGATTGTGTTATTTGTGTTGGGTTTTTATGTTTGGAAAATGAACGTGAGGCCGAGTGAAGAGATGGCATATCGGGTGGACGGGGAGAAAACGGCGGAATTCGTGTTTGAGACCCAATTGGAAAAACCTCGCCTCTTGCGCGTTTCGTTTGACGGTGAATTGGATTGCGACGCCTTCTTGGTGGTGAAGGGAGCGGGACGGGAGGACGGCGTGAGGGAACGGAGGACATTCCCCTTGCGCCGGGAAGAGGTGGGAAAAGAGACTTTTGAGACCCGTTGGGATGCCCCTCAGGTGGAAGTGGAATTCCGGTCGGGAGATTGTGTCGTGGAAGATTTTGAAATACATTTGGAATTGAGCGAGTAAGTTTATTTGCTATTTTTGCGGCCAAACAAAATAATTAAGAACAATATGTTGAAAAAGTATTGGAAGGATTTCGCCATATTTTGGGGAATATTCGTGGTCTTTGTGGGGGGCGTGTTTTTGTTTTTTTATTTGATTTCCGAGGGAAAACTGGGATTTATGCCGACCTTCGAGGAACTGGAAAACCCGACAAGTAACTTCGCCGCCGAGATTTACTCGGCCGACGGGGAGATTATTGGAAAATATTTCATGGGCAACGAAAATCGGCGCTACACGGATTACAGCGAGATAGCCCCTTGTGTCGTGGACGCTTTGATTGCCACGGAAGATGTGCGCTTCTACGACCATAGCGGCATAGATGTGAGAGGACTGTTCCGCGTGTTGAAAGGTTTGTTGACGGGAGACTCTTCTTCCGGCGGTGGAAGCACGATCACGCAGCAATTGGCGAAGATGCTGTTCCCTCGGGAAGCGAATCAGAATTTCCTCGAGTTGGCCATGCGGAAATTCCGCGAATGGGTGATTGCCGTGAAATTGGAGAAGAGCTACACGAAAGAGGAAATCATCACGATGTATCTCAACAAGTTCGATTTTCTGAACTTGGCGGTAGGCATTAATTCTGCTGCGAATGTCTATTTTTCCACGACTCCGGACTCGTTGCGGGTGGAGCAGGCCGCCATGTTGGTGGGGATGGCTAAGAATCCCTCTCTGTTCAATCCTGTGCGTCGTCCGGAACAGACGATGGGACGTCGGAATGTGGTGTTGGGGCAAATGTATAAATATGGGATGCTTACGGAAGTGGCCTATGATTCTTTGAAGCGACTGCCTTTAGGGTTGGAATTTCGCAAGGAGGATCATAAAGAAGGCATTGCCACTTATTTCAGGGAATATTTGCGGATGTATCTGACGGCTAAAAAGCCGGAACGGGATGATGCCGCTTATCGTTGGAACAAGTTGCAATATTCCGTGGACTCGGTCGCATGGGCGAATGACCCCTTGTATGGTTGGTGCAATAAGAATGTGAAAGCGGACGGATCGAATTACAATATTTACACGGACGGTTTGAAAATCTTCACCACATTGGATTCCAGAATGCAGCGTTATGCCGAGGAGGCCGTTGAGGAGCATTTGGGCGGAGTGGTGCAGCCGGCTTTCGATGCGGAGAAAAAACACAAGGCACGTCCTCCTTTTTCCAATGACATGACAAAAGAAGAGGTGAACCAAATCATGGCGGTCGCTGTGAAGCGCACAGAGCGTTATCGGGCGATGAAGGAGGCGGGGTATAGCGAGAAGGAAATCCGGGCGGCTTTTGACGAAAAGAGGGAAATGACCGTTTTCACGTGGAAAGGGATGAGGGACACGCTGATGTCGCCGATGGATTCGTTGCGTTATTACAAATCGTTCTTTTGGGCGGGTTTCATGGCGATGGAGCCGCGCACGGGACATGTGAAGGCATACGTGGGAGGGCCGGACTATCACTATTTCCAATATGACATGGTAAGCATGGGGAAACGGCAAGTGGGCTCGACAATCAAGCCTATCCTTTACACGTTGGCCATGCAGGAGGGATTGGGACCGTGCGACAAGGTGCTTAACGTGCCACAGACATTCGTGTTGCCGGACGGGACGACTTGGACTCCGAGGAATTCTTCCAGCAAGAGGGAGGGTGAGATGGTGACGTTGAAATGGGGGTTGGCCAATTCGGTGAACAACATTTCGGGGTGGGTGGTGAAGCAGTTCACCCCGGCTGCCATTGTCCAGATGGCCCATCGGATGGGAATCACCAGTTTCATCGACCCCGTGCCGGCGATATTCCTCGGCACCTCGGAAATCTCGGTCAAGGAGATGGTGGCTGCGTTCACCGTGTTTGCCAACAACGGCGTGTACAACAATCCCCAGATGGTGACAAAGATAGAAGACAAGTACGGGAACGTCCTCGCCACGTTCTATCCCGATTCCCGGGAGGTGATTTCCCGTAATGCCGCTTATTTGATGTCAACCTTGTTAAAAGCCGTGGTGGACGAGGGAACGGGCGTTCGGTTGCGTTACCGCTATGGTTTCAAAAATCCTATTGGAGGCAAGACGGGGACCACGCAAAACCACTCCGACGGTTGGTTCATAGGCATAACTCCCGATTTGTGTGCCGGTGTTTGGGTGGGAGCGGAGGAACGTTCCATTCATTTCCAGACATTGGCGAACGGGCAGGGGGCGAGCATGGCCCTGCCGATATGGGCGTTGTTTATGCAAAAAGTCTATGCGGACTCTTCGATTAATTTGCCGCAACGTGATTTTGACCGCCCGGCCGGAATGGACAAGGTGATAGATTGCGACGACGACAATCAGCAGGAGACGGAGGATGTGGAGGACTTTGAAGAATTCTTTTAAAAGGAGGAGTTCGCATGAAATCGAAGGTCGTGTATGTTTGCCAGAATTGCGGGGCCAAGGAAAGCAAATGGGTGGGGAAATGTCCTGTCTGCGGGGAGTGGAATAGTTTTGTGGAAGAAGTCGAGGTGTCGGCGAAAGGAAAAAGGGCGGCTTCGGTCATTGGGACCAGCTCCTCGCGGCCTTTGCGTCTTTCGGAAGTGAAGGCGAACGCTGACGAAAGGATGGACACGGGCGATGGGGAATTGAACCGGGTGTTGGGTGGCGGTTTGGTGCCGGGTTCCATGATTTTGTTGGGAGGTGAGCCTGGCATTGGAAAGTCGACGCTCGTTTTGCAGTTCGCTTTGAGGAATCGTTGCGGGAAAGTGCTTTATGTGTCAGGGGAGGAGAGTGTGGCCCAGATAAAGATGAGGGCGGGGAGATTGGGGGCGGAGAATGACGAGTGCTTGTTTTTGTCGGGCAATATGCTGGAAAACGTCTTGGAGCATGCCCGGGCGATAGAGCCGAAATTGCTGATTATAGATTCGATTCAAACCTTGGCGACGGAGGCCGTGGACGCCATTCCGGGCAGTCTTTCCCAAATTCGGGAATGCACGAATGCCCTCCTGCGTTTTTCGAAGGAAAACACGATAGCGACGATTCTTATAGGGCATATCACGAAGGACGGGCAATTGGCGGGACCGAAAATTTTGGAACACATGGTGGACACCGTGTTGCAATTTGAGGGCGATCAGCAGCACATGTATCGTATCCTGCGTTCGATGAAGAACCGTTTCGGATCGACCTCGGAAATCGGCATATATGAGATGTTGCAATCCGGATTGCGGCAGGTGACGAATCCTTCGGAATTGTTGCTATCCGATTGCGGCGAGGACTTGAGCGGAGTGGCCGTGGGAGCCACGGTGGAAGGCGTTCGGCCGATATTGTTGGAGGTGCAGGCATTGGTCAGCACGGCGGCTTACGGCACGCCTCAGCGTTCGGCCACGGGCTTCGACACGCGGCGGTTGAATATGTTGTTGGCCGTGTTGGAGAAGCGTGTGGGCTTTCGTTTAGGAGCGAAGGATGTGTTCTTGAACATCGCGGGCGGGCTTCGGGTGAGCGATCCCGCGTTGGATTTGGGGGTGGTGATGGCGGTTCTCTCCTCCAATATCGATGCCCCTCTGCCTAAAGACACGGTTTTCGCTGGAGAGGTCGGTTTGTCCGGTGAGATACGGGCTGTTAGCCGGATGGAGCAACGGGTGGCGGAGGCGGAAAAATTGGGCTTTGCTCGAATATTCGTGCCGCTTGGAAACAAGAAATCCCTTGTGAGGGTTCCTTCTCGCATCAAAGTCCAGTTCGTTTCCCGGGTGGGCGAGATTTGCCGGGAATTGTTTCGGTAATTTTCCTTGGAAGGAAGGTCGGATGGAAAGGGTGCGGTGGATGTCGCTGCCGTCTTGTGAGTTGAGGAGGCCGTGGGGCGGGAGTTCTCCGGCTCCGGCTTCTGCCGGAATGCTTGTTTTTATTTGCCAAAACAGATATATTTGTCCGTAAAATTAGCGTGCAAAGCTTGTTCGTGTGCTACTAAAATTGGTGAAATGAAAATTGAAAGATTAGCGGGAACGGACTCTCGGCTGTATGAGCGGGTGGCGCCTTTGGTGATGAATCCGGAGGTCTTGAAACAGAACAATAATTATCCGTTTAAAACGTCGGATGGTTACGTGTGGTTTGTGGCATTGGATGATGAGGGAAAAGTGCGCGGGTTTATGCCGGTGGAGATCAGGAAGGATAACGTGGTGATTAATAATTATTATGTGGAGGGGGATGACGCGGACGTGTTGGGCGGGTTGATTGATTCCGTGTGGAAAGAATTTGGAGAAAACTATGCGGTGCGGGCGGTCGTGCATCTTCGCCATGCGGGCGTGTTCGCCAAAAAGCGGTTTGATGTCACGAAAGAATGGACGCTTTACAAGAAAATGCAGAAAACGCATGGAAACAAAGAGAAAGCTAAACGTGTATGAGGTCTGCCAGTACAGGCTGAAGCGTATTTTCGAGGATTTCGACAACATTTATGTCTCCTTTTCTGGCGGGAAAGACAGTGGCGTGTTGTTGAACTTGTGCCTTGCTTATATTCGGGAACATCACTTGAACCGAAAATTGGTGGTCTTTCACATGGATTACGAGGTGCAATACCGCCATACCATTGAATATGTGGACCGGGTTTTCAAGGAAAATGCCGATTTGTTGGAAGTCTACCGTGTGTGCGTGCCGTTCAAGGTGACGACGTGTACCTCGATGTTCCAGCATTATTGGCGTCCTTGGGATGAAAGGATGCGGGACATCTGGGTGCGAAAGATGCCGGAGAATTGCTACACGAAGGACGATTTCCCCTTCTTCACCGAAGACATGTGGGACTATGAGTTCCAATTCCGTTTTGCGGAATGGCTTCACGAGAAAAAAGGGGGCTACCCGGACGTGTTGCCTGGTGGGCATTCGCACGCAAGAGAGTTTTAACAGGTGGCGCAGCATTTACAGCGACAAAAACATCCACAAGTACCGTCGGATTCCGTGGACGCGTAAAGTGGCCCCCCGAGTTTACAATGCCTATCCGATTTACGACTGGCTGACGACGGATGTGTGGACGGCGAACGGAAAGTTCAAATGGGACTATAATCGCCTTTACGACCTCTACTATCAGGCGGGCGTTCCTTTGGACCGTCAGCGCGTGGCGAGCCCTTTCTTGTCTCAGACGCTCTCCAGTTTGAAGTTGTACCGGGTAATAGACCCGAACATGTGGGGAAAGATGATCAACCGGGTAAACGGTGTCGGATTCGCCGGAAGGTATGGCGACACGACGGCTTTGGGATGGCAGGAAGTCAAACTCCCGAAAGGAATGACTTGGGCGTCCTATATGCAGTTCCTGTTGAAAACGCTGCCTGAAGACACTCGCCAGCAGTATCTCGACAAACTTTCTGTCAGCATTAAATTCTGGAGGGAAAGGGGCGGCTGTCTTCCCGACTATGTGATTAAAGAGTTGCAGGAGGCGGGGGTGGAAATCTCGGTCGGCGACTCCACGAATTACCACACGGACAAGTTGCCCGTGTGCATGGATTACCTTGACGACTTCAATTCCAAGGAGTTCAAGGATCTGCCCACCTATAAGCGGGTGTGCATTTGTATCTTGAAAAACGATTACACCTGCAAATACATGGGATTTGCGCTCACGAAGCGCGAGAAAGAACGGCGGGCGTATGTGATGAGACAATATCAATCATTATTTTAATATGGAAGAATTTAAAAGTCCGGTCTACAAGGTGATGGCTGTGCCGGTGGAAAAAGTATGTGCCAATAGTTACAACCCGAATGTGGTGGCGCCTCCTGAAATGAAATTGTTGGAAATCTCGATATGGGAGGACGGATACACGATGCCATGCGTTTGTTACTATATAGCGGACGAGGACCGTTACGAGTTGGTGGACGGTTACCATCGTTATATGGTCATGAAAACGTCCCAACGGATTTACGAGCGGGAAAAAGGCTTGTTGCCGGTTGTGGTCATCGAGAAAGACCTGTCCAACCGGATGGCCTCCACCATTCGTCACAACCGGGCAAGAGGCGTTCACAGCGTGGAATTGATGAGCAATATTGTGTCCGAATTGACCAAGGCGGGCATGTCCGACGCTTGGATCATGCGCAATATCGGCATGGACAAGGACGAGCTGTTGCGTTTGAAACAAATATCGGGGTTGGCGGAGTTGTTCGCCGACAAAGACTTCAGCGTCGCCAAGGAATAATGCTTTCCGCTCCCTCCTTTCTTTGGAAACGAGAACTTTGTCAGAAGGCTTTTCTCGGAGGGGAAAGGGAATGCCGAGTGAGGTGGAAACGGGGGATGACGGAGCGGAATGTGCGATGGCTTTTGGGTGAGTGGGAGAAAGGGTATCGACTCTCTATCTGGAAATTAAGAAAACATTAAGAATTCAAGGGGTGGGATTTTGTTGTTCTCCGAAACCTTAGCATATTTTTAAGATGTCGGAAGTCCCCCCTTTGTCTTGCTCGTTCGTTATCTTTCGTGAAAAACAAAGAAACGTTTAATTTAAACCGATAGAGTATGAGAAAAGGATTGGTGTTTTTGCTTGCCGCGATGTTTTTGATTCCGTGTTTCATGGATTCGGCTTATGCGGCGGATAAGAAGAAAAAAAAGAAGAAAAAAGGAGAGGTCGAGATGGTTGCGGCCAAACCGAAAACCCCGCAAAAGAAAATGTCTCCATACGAGAAATTGTTCCGGGGAAAGCCCCATCAGGAGTACAAAGGCGATTTTGTCACGGTGCATAGGGTAGGAGGAAAGATTTATTTCGAGTATCCGGTGAAATATCTGGGCCGGGAATTGTTGATTGCCTCGACGCCTTCCGCCACGAGTGACCCTTCTGCCGTGAATGTGGGGTACAAGGCGGCTGCCCCGAAACACATGAAGTTCGTGATGAAGGACAGCACGCTTTATCTGATGACCTGCGCCACGAGAACCTCGGTGGACGACACGGAAGGAATGAAGGCAGCAGCCGAGGCGAATTTCATGGATGTCCCTTTCCAGAAATTGAAACTGGAGGCTTATAACAAAGATAGCAGCGCGGTCGTGTTCGAAGTGACGAAGTTGCTTTCGTCCTTGTCCTCTTCGCCCGTGAACGGCTCGTTCTACGGAAGGAGAATAAGCAGCCAGACGAAGAACGGCCTCTCTTCCATCGGGAAAATCAAGTCTTTCGACGACAATGTCTCCATCGAGACGACGGACGTGTATTCTTGCACTGTGGCCGTGAGTATGCTCCAGAATCTGAACTTGGGCGACGTGGTGGCGAAGAATGTGACAAGCTTTTTGTTGTTGCCGGAGGAAAAGATGAAACCGAGGCTCCTGGATCCCCGTATCGGCGTGTTCCCTACGGCCAAACAGAACATATCGCCCAAGGACGGTTCCTCGATATATGCCTATGCCAACCGCTGGCGTTTGGAGCCTTCGGATTGGGAAGCCTGGGAACGGGGCGAGTTGGTGGAGTCGGTGAAGCCTATTGTCTTTTATTTGGACCCCAATTTCCCGGAGAATTGGAAACCGGCCATCCGCGAGGGCGTGTTGGACTGGAACATGGCTTTCGAGAAAATCGGTTTTAAGAACGCCATCCGGGTGGAGGATTTCCCTGTGGCCGACTCCACGTTCGACCCGGACAACCTGAAATACTCCTGCATCCGTTACGTGCCGTCGGGCGTGGCAAACGCCATGGGACCGAGTTGGGTGGATCCCTCCACGGGCGAGATTGTCAACGCTTCGGTGATTATTTACAACGACATCGTGAAATTGGTGTCGCAGTGGCGTTTTATCCAGACGGCGCAGGTCGATGAGGCCGTGCGCGCGAAAGAGCTGCCGCAGGACCGGTTGCACGAGGCTTTGGTTTATGTGGCCGCCCACGAGATCGGACATACCTTGGGATTGATGCACAATATGTCTGCCTCCCATGCTTTCCCCGTGGATTCTTTGCGCGATGCCGCGTTCACGCAAAAGCACGGCACGACGCCCTCCATTATGGATTACGCCCGCTTCAACTATGTGGCCCAGCCGGGCGACAAGGATTTGAAACTGACCCCTCCCAGATTGGGCGAGTACGATTACTACGCCATCAAATGGCTGTATGCGCCCATCGCGGGCAACAAGAGCGTGGAAGAGGAGAACGCTATCACCGAGAAATGGATTGACGAGAAGGCTGGCGACCCGATTTATCGTTATGGCCGTCAGCAGATAGCGAGCATGTACGATCCCAGCGCGTTGACCGAGGACTTGGGCGACGACCCCATCAAGGCGAGTGATTATGGAATCAAGAACTTGAAGTATATTTTGCCGAACATCGCAGAATGGATAAGGGACGACGAGTTCTATGAGTATCGCAATAGCCTGTACAACCAATTGATCACGCAATATGGCAGATACGTGAGCAACGTGTTGTGCCAGGTGGGCGGCGTTTATTTGGATCCGGTGAAAGAGGGAACCCCCGCCGAGCGTTACGAGCCGCTTTCCCGGCAGGAGCAACAAAAGGCCATGCGTTGGGTGATCGACCAATTGCAGGATTGCCGCTGGCTGAACGAGCCGTCGTTGGACAAAAACATATTCGCGCCCAAGTATTCGCTGGCCATCCAAAGCGCGATTGCCAAAATGATGTTTGCGATGGTCGGACCCAAGGTGACGCTGGCTTCTCATCTGGCCAAGAATCCTTACACGGTAAGGGATTACTACAATGACCTGTACGAGGGCATTTGGGAGCCGACGATTCAGGGAAAGAAATTGACGGACGGGGAGAAGATGTTGCAACGGATGTGTGTGGGCTATATGCTGGCCTCTGTGATGAGCGCGTTGGAGCCTCAGAAAGGAGGCTTGGTGATTGGACTTGATTCCGACCCCTTGATGGCCCTCTCTGTCGACGACTTGATTGAGAGCGGGATAGACCGGACCGGGCTTGTCGGACGTTTCGCGGATGAGATGAGGGCCTTCGAGGCCGAGCACGGACGCGGTGTGATTGCCGGTTGCATGATAGAGAACACGCTCGCCCTTACCGACCCCTACGGATGGCAGCGTCAGGTGAATGTGACCAATATCGACGAGACCTTGGGTTATAATGTCGAGACCTTGGGAAAAGTCATGAAGTTGGTCAGTGGCAAAGTGTTGACTGCGGACAGCGCCGACCGGGCGCACTATGTGGGAATTCTGGCCATGTTGAAGAAAGCATTAAACCAAAAATAAGAGCGCGCGTCGTGCTTGAGGAGCGTCACCGGGTTTCGTTCCCGGTGACGTTTTTTTACGAATATGAACGAATTAAGAAAAAAATAACAAAATCGTATGCGATTTCCTCGAACGGGTGCATACCTTTGTGGTATGGTTTAATGTTCTAAATGTTTATACATGAAAAAAGGATTAGTATTTTTATTGATGACACTTTTCTTGATTCCGCTCGCGTCAGAATCCGCTTACGCGTGGGGAAAGAAGAAAAAGAAGAAAAAGGCGCAAACCGAGCAGGTGGCCCAGACCCCTAAAAAGAAAGAAACAAAGTATGAGAAACTCTTTAAGGGTAAGGCCCATGAGATTTTTAAAGGGGATTTCATAACGATTCACCGTGCCGGGGACAAGATTTATTTTGAGTATCCCTTAAAATACATGGGACGGGAAGTGTTGATTGCGTCCACGCCTTCGGCCACGAGCAATCCGGAATTGGTGAACATCGGTTACAAGGCCGGAGAGCCTATCCATGTGAAGTTCGTGATGGAAGACAGCACGATTTATATGAAAGATTGCGCCACGACGACCTCCGTGGACGCCACAAAGGAAATGCGGGAGGCTGCCCAATTGAACTTTATGGACGTGCCTGTGTTGAAATTGAAAATGGAAGCCTACAACCCGGACAGCACCGCCGTGCTTTTCGACGCTACCAAAATCCTGAACGACAAAAGACTGGATCCGGTGGTCGGGGGCATGATGGGCATGCAGGTGACAGCGACCGCGAAATCCGGCCTTGCCTCCATTGGAAAAATCAAAGCGTTTGAGGACAACGCTTCCGTGGAAATGAGAGACGTGTACAGTTGTTCCGCCTCCTTCCTGATGTTCAGTTTCAATATCGGCGATGTCGCCATCAACTCCGTGAAATCCATCCTGCTTTTGCCCGAGGATAAAATGAAACCGAGAATCCTTGACCCGCGTATCGGCGTGTTCCCCACCGGCAAGCGGAACATCTCTCCGAGAGAGGGTGCCCAATACTATGCTTTTGCCAACCGTTGGCGTTTGGAGCCCACCGACTGGGAGGCTTGGGAGCGTGGCGAGCTGGTTGAGCCTGTGAAGCCCATTGTTTACTACCTTGACCCGACATTCCCGGAAAACTGGAAACCGGCCATCCGCCAAGGCGTGCTCGACTGGAACAAGGCTTTTGAGGCCATCGGTTTCAAGAACGCCATCCAGGTGAAGGATTTCCCGACGGCCGACACGACCTTCGATCCGGACAACTTGAAATATTCCTGCATCCGCTACGTGCCCTCCGGCGTGGCCAACGCCATGGGACCGAGCTGGGTGGATCCGACCACGGGTGAAATCATCAACGGCTCCGTGATTGTCTACAACGACATCGTGAAGCTCGTGACGCAATGGCGTTTCGTGCAAACGGCCCAAGTTGACGAGGCTATCCGCGCCAAAGAAATGCCGCAGGACAGACTCTACGAGGCTTTGGTTTACGTGGCCGCCCACGAGATTGGCCACACCTTGGGGTTGATGCACAACATGGCCTCCTCTCACGCTTACCCCGTGGATTCCTTGCGTAGCGCCACATTCACCCAACAATACGGGACCACTCCCTCCATTATGGACTACGCCCGTTTCAACTATGTGGCTCAGCCCGGTGACGAGGGTCTGAAGCTGACTCCGCCGTCCTTGGGCTTGTATGACTACTATGCCATCAAATGGCTCTATTCTCCGATTGCCGGCAACAAGAGCGTGCAGGAGGAAAAAGCCATCGCCGAGAAATGGATTGACGAGAAATCGGGCGACCCGCTTTACCGTTACGGACGTCAGCAATTCAAGAGCATGTACGACCCGAGCGCGTTGACCGAAGACTTGGGCGACGATCCCATCAAGGCCAGCAACTATGGTATCAAGAACTTGAAATACATCCTGCCCCACGTGAACGAGTGGATTAAGGACGACGACTATTTCGAATATCGTCAGGAATTGTATTCTCAGATTCTGAACCAGTACTTCCGTTACATCTCGAACGTGCTTTGCCAGGTGGGCGGTGTTTACTTGAATCCGGTGAAGGAGGGAATGCAGGAGAAGCGTTACGTGCCGGTGTCGCGCGACGTGCAGAGAGCTTCCATGAAATGGGTGTTCAAGCAACTGCGTGACAGCCGCTGGTTGAACGAGAAGAGCCTTGACCAAAACATCTTCGGGCCGAAGGTTTCTCTCGCCTTGCAAGGAGCTGTGGTGAAGTCTTTGTTGGGCCTGTCCAACAATGTGATGTTGGTGTCCCACCTGTCCTCGAATCCCTACACGCCCAAGGATTACTATGATGATCTTTATGCCGGAATCTGGGAGCCGACCATTCAGGGACGCAAATTGACGGACGGCGACAAGTTGATGCAAAAACTCGCTACCGCCACTTCTATCGAGATTGTGAAGCAAGCCATGGAAGGTGGCAACCGGGGTGGTATGGTAATCAGCATGCTGACTTCCTTGAGCGTCGACGAGTTGATAGAAAGCGGAATGGATTACACGGGAGTGCTCCGTCAATACTACGACCAATTCAAGGCTTTCGAGGCTGAGCACGGGACGGGAATCATCGCCAGCCAATTGATTAACAGTCGTATGACCGCCTCTTCTGATCCTTATGGATGGCAGAACGAAGTGAATGTTGCCAATATCGACGAGAGTGTGGGTTACAACGTGGCCATGCTTCAGAAGATTCAAAGCTTGCTGAAGAGCCGTGTGGGTGGAGCCAACTCCGCCGACAAACCCCACTATCAAGCTCTTCTGCTTCAAGTGGAAAAGGCGTTAAGTTCGAAATAAGCCTTTGATTCTCCACGGTCAACGTGGTGAGGCCCCCCAGAAGTCCCGAGAGAGTTTTGGGGGGCTTTTAGTATCTGTATGTTAAAACGATTTGATTCCTTCTCTGGCATAGGGGGAGCTGTTTTTCCCCTTTTCCCATAGTAATGCCGTAGTTTAAAGGGGGCAATAAGCCATGTCGTTCGGTTGAGGTTCGGTATCGGGACGGTGGGTGGTCGTCCGTGGTCGAACGGGCACCGTCCCGGCTCCCGGCCACGCCCGGTTAATATGGCTTATTAGTGGCTTAATGCACGCTTATTGCTATGGGAAAACCCCATGATCTTTTTTCGATTTCAAATAGGCGTGTTGCACATGTGTCATTCCTTAATTTTATCTTGTGATAATGGAGAAAAGGGGGAATTGGAGAATGCGATTTTGGATGGATATTTTGATGTGTGGGTGGTATATTGTTTGTATTCAGAGATATATGTTAGTGTTTTTGTCCCGTTGAAAAATGTGGGTGCGGATGAATCCATACGCCTTAAAGAAGAGAAATTTGTTGTTTTAATATCTTGAAAACCAATGGATTGGTTGGCTCCTAGGAATACCAAAAAACGTTCGTTTTTTG
>CALUHX010000017.1 GCA_944320555.1 uncultured Butyricimonas sp.
TAACCTAAAGATAAGAAAACTTGCAGAATTATCAAAGACTTTTATTGATTAAATAACTGAATAACAGTAAATAAAATATTTTTAAGGGACGACTAAATACACCGTTTTTAATAGAGAACCCACCCTCCATCAATCACGTACCATCCTGAAGAACAGGCCCCATACGTTTTTTACACATTTTTATCTGGTCCAAATTTACGAATTAAAATAAATAAAACGACATTTCTTCCTAATTTAATATACAATTATGCTTATTTCATTCTCCTTCGCACCCGCGCCCCTTCCCCCCTCCTCTTTCGCCCTCATTGGCACGCATGACACACGAACGAGGCACGCATGAGACACATTCGCGAACGTACCCCATGCGTGCCTCCTGCGCTATCCATTCGCTCCGGAATGAGCGCATCCCTGCCCCAACTCCGGCGAATCCCCAGCCCACTCCTCCCCCTGCCATGCCACAAAGCCGAGAGAAGCCCGCCTCTCCGCAACGCCACCCGCCCCGCGTCATCTGTTTTGCATCTCCGTCTGGCGGGGAATCATGCGCTCCTCCTCCGACGACATCAAGAAGCAACGCCAGCCATACGCCTCCCGCTTGTAGTCGCAATACATAATGACGCGGACGGGGACTTTCTGTCCGGCCACCCGCGCGGGGGTCCAGTCCATGCGGTTGCCGTAGCGGCGGTCGGCCACATGGCCGAAGGCCTCGCTTTCATTGCGCCCCCATTCCTCGAACACGCCTTTGGGGAAAAGGTTGTCGACATACTTGACAAAGCCGGTCTCGCAGCCGTTGGTGGCAATAACAAAGGAAAAGATGATGTTGCCGGCCGTGCGCTCGGAATTGCGGCTGCCAATGCTGCGGAAGTCGCAATAGACGGTGTAGGCGTGCTGCGCCATCGCCAGGGGGCCCCGCAGCTGGGGAATGCGCCACGAGCCCGCCATGCCCTCGTTCTCGGCAAGGCGGCAGAGGCCCTCCTCGACGACAATGTAATGGCCCGGCAGGGGGATGGATATGGGAATCGACACCTCGGACGCCCCGCTCGCCTTGAGGGCGCGGGAGTCGAAGATATTGTCCGGATAACGGGCCACCGCCCTTTTTATCCGCCGCACGAAAATCCGCTCGGCAAGCCCGTCCACCTCGCAGGAGAGAATCTTGCCGTTCGGCTTGACGCGAAGGCGGAGCGCACAGGAAAGGGTCTGGGCCGCCGTGTCGACATACACGATGTTGGGGAGCAAATCCTTCACGTCCTCGTAAGTGAACTTCTCGGCGGGCAGCAGGGTAATCGTGTCGCAATTGGCGTTGTTTACCACCCACCGCTTGAACTCCGCCAGCCGGCGGGCGTTGAACAATCCGTCGGAAGCCTCCGGAGCGCCAGAGGAGGGAACGTCCTGCCCGGAAACCGCCGACACGCAGGCGCAAAAGGCCCAACAAAAAAACAGTTTTTTGAACAAATCCAGCATGTTCATGCGTCTATGGTTTTAACATTAAACAATCACACTCTTGTCATTCGCGCGCTGTCCGCCCGTCCACTGGCAAACCATTGCGGGCCTTCGTTTTCTCCTCACTCGTTTTCACCTCCCTGTCCGCCCGACGTTGCCTGTCATTGGAGCGCACAATCCATCAATGCCGAATGATGTTTGCAAAACGCACGAAATGAGAAAAGGTAGGGGTCAAGACGGCCTATTTAACTTCCATTTAACTTTCAGAAACAGAAACAAACAAGCGTCCCTCCCGCATTCTCCGCACAAAAAAGCAATAAATCGGCGGAAAAGTACACCGTAACCAAAAAAGTATTACTTTTGAGGTATCAAAACATATAAAATTTGAGCGATATGTACGGAAAATTTCAAGATTATCTGAAAGCCGAGCTTCAATCCATCAAGGACGCCGGCTTATACAAGAACGAGAGAATCATCGTTACCCCGCAAGACGCTGAAATCAAACTTGCCACGGGCGAAACAGTTTTGAACTTCTGCGCGAACAACTACCTCGGACTGTCCGACAACCCGACGGTGATCGAGGGCGCCAAGAAGGCTTTGGACGCCCGCGGCTACGGAATGTCGTCCGTGCGTTTCATTTGCGGGACTCAAGATATCCACAAGGAATTGGAGGCCAAAATTTCTGAGTTCTTCGGAACGGAGGACACGATTCTCTACGCCGCCTGCTTCGACGCCAACGGAGGCGTGTTCGAGCCGCTGTTCGGAGCCGAGGACGCCATCATCAGCGACGAGCTGAACCACGCTTCCATCATCGACGGAGTGCGCCTGTGCAAGGCCGTGCGTTATCGCTACAAGCACGCCAACATGGCCGACCTGGAGGAGCAACTGAAGCTGGCCCAAGCGCAACGCTACCGGATCATCGTGACAGACGGCGTGTTCTCGATGGACGGCGACATCGCCAAAGTGAACGAGATTTGCGACCTGGCCGAGAAATACAACGCCCTGGTGATGGTGGACGACAGCCACGCCGCCGGATTCATCGGCAAGACGGGCCGCGGCTCCGCGGAACACTGCGGCTGCATGGAACGCGTGGACATCTTCACGGGCACGCTGGGCAAAGCCCTCGGCGGCGCCATGGGCGGATACACCACGGGACGCAAGGAAATCATCGACATGCTGCGCCAACGCTCAAGACCTTATCTGTTCTCCAACTCCCTGTCTCCGGCCATTTGCGGCGCCGCCCTCGCCGTGTTCGACATGCTGAGCAAGAGCACTGAATTGCGCGACCGCGTGATGGAAAACGCCGAGTATTTCCGCGGCAAACTGACAGAGGCGGGCTTCGATTTGAAACCGTCGGAATCAGCCATCTGCGCATTGATGTTGTACGACGCCGTGCTGTCGCAGCAATTCGCCGCTGAGCTGCAAAAAGAGAACATCTACGTGACGGGCTTCTATTACCCGGTGGTGCCGAAAGGCCAGGCGCGCATCCGCATCCAATTGTCTGCCGCCCACACCCGCGAGCAATTGGACCGCGCCATCGCCGCCTTCATCAAGATCGGCAAGAAATTGAACGTGATCAAGTAAACAATACCGTATACACATACACGAGGAAAGGCCGCACACGCACACGTGCGGCCTTTTTCGTTTCCCCCTCGTAGAGGAAAAACGCCTTTCGGTCGGCAAACAACATCCATTCAGCGAATTAATAAGTAAAGACAAAAACATCTCGATATATTTGCCAATACAGAAATAATCGAAAAACAATGAAAAAGAAACATTTCCTCGCCGTATGCCTCATCGCGGGCATGGCGGGCGTGCTGACGACAGCATGTAAAAACAACAAGGACAAACGCCAGGAATCGGCAGACCCGACCGACCCGGCACGGACCGAAGAGACCCGAGGCCTCCCGGACAGACCGGAAAACTTCCGTCCTGGCAGACCTCCCGCCGAAGACGGCGAAAGACAGGTGCCCCCACACGAAAAACCGGGCGAAAGAGGCGAACGCCCGCAAGGCATGCCTCCGGGAGGACCCCGCGGCCACCACTTCAACGACTCCCTACGCCCGGCCCCCTCAACACTCCGTGGCGGAAAACGCACACACGCACCCGCCCCGAACACCCCAATCTCCCCATCTAAAAGCGACACAAACACAGAAACCAAACTCTGATTCCACAAAGACAGAAAAGTCGCCGACGAACCCAAACGGAAACCAATAACACGTTTCCCAAAGAGACAAGCCAAATCGTCACAAAAACTACAACCATACCATCAAACAAAGGATTCCCGACAATTGCCGGGAATCCTAACACACATAATCCACGTCAAAAAGGACATGAGTATCATAAGCCTTCCAAATTTTCCAAAATTTCCATCATTTGAGGATCGGAAGGCAAAGGCATACTCACACTCACCACTTTCCCCTCTTTGTCTATCAAAACATAATGAGGAATTCGTTCCACCCGGTATTTGACGTAAAACGAAATGTCCTTACGGTCAACTATCAAATGAATGCCTTGCAATTTTTTCTTCTTTACCGCACGAAGCCAGTCCTCTCGCGAATAGTCTTGAGAAAGTGTCAAAAACACGATATTCTTTTTCTTGAACTTCCGCACTATCTTTTTCCAATACGGAATCTGCTCCCGACAAGGAGCGCACCACGAGGCCCAGAAGTCTATCAACACATACTTGCCACGGAACTCGGAAAGAGAACGAACCTTGCCGCTCATGTCCTCGTATTTGAAATCGGGAGAAGGATCGCCCGGTTTCAACGCCTCATTTTGCTGCGCCTGCGTTCCCAAACAGAAAACAAGCAAAGCGACAACTGCAAAACAACACCTTAATATTTTCATTTCAATTATGGTTTACTTGATTTTATCACTCGATTAGAATGCGGATCCACTTCTATGTCATAAAAACAAGAAGAAGTGAAATCACCCAAAAGATACTTGGCAAAATGCGACCAAAGTTTGTGTCTGAAATACCACTCCGCCACGCCCTCATAAGTGTGCCCGGCTCGAGGCAAATAAACAAACTCTATGTCTTTACCACAATTAAGAAAAGCATCGACCATACGGATTGTGTTGGCAGGATGAACGTTGCCGTCCATGCCCCCGACCACCAGCATAAGGTGGCCTTTCAGATTATGCGCAAGTTCCATATTGGTCGGCAGACTGGCGGAAAACACCGTTTTGGGGCGCCGCACGATGGAATCCAGCCCATCCGCGGTTCTTACCGTATCCACCACGATTCTCGTTTCCTCATCGATGGCATAATGGCTTTCGACAAAAAACTGCGTGTATATGTTGTTGTCATGATTTCCAGCGGAGGACACGCAGGCTTTATAGAAGTCCGAATACGTGCAAATGGCCGCCGTTGACATCATTCCTCCACCGGAATGGCCATAAATACCCACACGGGAACCGTCAACATACGCATAACGCTCGATCAACTGCTCAAGTCCGACTTTGTCGTCAGCCAAGGCATGATCGCGGATGTCGTCGTAGCCAAAGGCATGATAGGCTTTACCCCTATAGGGGACTCCTCCCCGGTGATTAAAGGCCACCACCACCATTCCCACTTGTGCCAGAGCCTCGTTCTCGGAAGCGACCTCAAAAGTCAAAGGCACATGGTCGGTCTGCGGTCCCGGGTAAACACAGGAAACAATGGGATATTGACGCGTGGAATCAAAATCAAACGGTTTCCACATCACCCCGTAAAGATCCGTCTTGCCATCAGCCGCCTTTACAGAGAATGTTTCCGGGAAACGCCAACCGCTCTCAATCCACTGACTGACATCCATATCCGGCAATTCAAGCACAAGCCTGCCCCGCATGTCGCGCACCGCATACCGATTAGGCAGGTCAGGCCGGGAATAAGTGTCTATCAAATAACGCCCCGAAGGAGAAAACACGACGGAATGCGTCGCCTCCTCAGGTGTAAGAACTGTCACTTCCCCTTTCCCGTCAATATCAGCCTTGCATATTTTGGCATAGCCGGGATTTTCTCCCGGCGTAATGCCGTAAGCCTGAAAATATATTTCCCTCTTTTCTTCATCTATCCTCACGACACGTCCAGCAGTCCAATCGCCGGCAGTAATGACATTCTTAAGATTCCCCGCTCCATCGTAATGGTAAAAATGTCCATATCCTGTCCGTTCCGACCACCAGATAATATCCTGACAATCATTTAAGAAATGAATGGATGCAAGTTCCACGGGAATGTACGGCCGCTCCTCTTCTCGGATAATAACCTTCACATCGCCAGTTCTGATATCCACCTCACAAATCTCAAGAATAGAACTCCGGCGGTTCTTTCGCTCTATATACAATTTGTTCAACCGAGTGTCTTGGTGAACGATACGGTTCCACTGATCCTGCCATTTTTGGAGCTTTACCTTTTTCTGTCGTTTCGAATCCACGTCAAAGAGAGAGATTTCCGTGTGAAGAACCACGGAGTCGCCCACCAACACGACTTTCTCCGGATAGGCCGCAGGACGACCGTTCAAATAATCCATATCATAGACAACTCCCATGTGACGGGTGTCGTCACGAGAAAGATAGAAATTCTTTGAGTCGTCAAACCACACAGGCACTACCTCCACTTCAAGGCCAACAGGAGCGTCAAAGGTGTAAGAAAAACCAGGCTCACCATCGAACGTCAATTGAACAACAGAAGAATCGCGCATGTCTCGCAAATACACGTTATGGTTTTTGCCAAATACCTGATAACGCCCATCAGGAGAAAATCCTTGTGCTTGCCGACGGGCTGTAGAAGGAGACATGACAAAAGGTTGGGTATTTCCTTGTTGACGCATGGATTGCGAATCCGTATGCGTCAACTCTCCCGTTAGACGATTGTAAGCGAACCGCACAGAACCATCACCCCAACGCAAAGTAATCCCGTCCTCGTCAAAAGGTATTCCCCAAAAGCCAAGCCGTTTCGGATCGTATTCCTTCCCCGTGACAGCCGACATACCGGCGGCCAATTTTTCCCGGTCAAAAAGTTCTTCCACTGTTTTGGCTTTCACATCCACAAAATAATACATCTCCCCATCGCTTGTCTGATTCTTATACCAAAAATTGTCGCTATCCGGAACAAAAAAAGGTGTTATTTCCCCATAATTCCAAGGAAGAGGCATTGAAACACACTTCTCAGCCAACTCGTAGTTAGCTTTCTGTGCGACGACAGGACAGGTCAAACAAGCCAACAAAACACAGACACAATACTTCAATCTCATAATTCTCTATTTTCATTTTTTCAAAAGTCTAACAATTTCTTTCTCCAATTGTTCCATTGAAGGATTGACCAACACGATACGATTATCCCCGTCCAACAAAACCATATGAGGAATACCCGATATAGCATAAAGTTCCGTCAACGGAAGCCCTGGCTGAAACCCTTTCAAATCGGATCCTTGAGGCCAAGACATCCGCTCTTCTTCTATGGCGCGCGCCCAAACATCCCGCCGGTCATCAAAAGAGATTCCAAGAATCTCAAAACCTTGCGGATGCAATTCCTGATACAAATCCCGCAATTGAGGAATCAGTACTCGGCAAGGCGCACACCATGAGGCCCAAAAGTCAAGCAGTTTCACTTTCGCTTTCACAGAATGCATGGTAAAAGACTCACCATCCGGCGTGGCAAGAGTAAAATCAGGAGCTATCCGTCCCGGAGCCAAAGATTCCATCTTTTGAATCCGCTCTGCAATCGCTTTACCGGCATAACTATTTTGCATCTCTTCCGAAAATCGGCCAAAAGCCGCCTGCAAATCTTCTAAAGCCATGGCATAAGCCCGCACAGCACAGTCATTCAAAGCAAGATAACTATCAGCATGTTGCTTCAAAAAAAGCATACGACGTTCTTCCGCCACAAGCAATATTGAATCTATATGCGCTCTCAATTGCAAAAAACGAGGACTTTCCGGTTCTTTTATCGCTTCCATAAATTCATCCCGGATACTGTCGACAGCCTGATTGGCACATCTATCTATCTGCTGGTATTCATTAGACAAACGTTGAGATTCTCCTCCTCCTTCTATCCGCCATTTCCGCACATCCCGCGCATCAAGCTCAACATGATATCTTCCTTTCTCCAAATAAATCGGGATTCCCCCCATGCCTTGCCCGTCAACCATCAAAAGCGCAGGAATCACGCCCAAACATTCTCCCTCAACATGGAAATGTCCATCACGTACCTGTGCCACGGCCAATGTGTCTGGGACTGTTTTCAAAAAACTAATCATATAAACCTTCCCTTCTGAAATTCCGTTCACAGTACCGTCAATCTCATATCCGGAGGGGGAACAGGCCTCCACCAAGACCATTAATAAAAAAACATACAACTTTCTCATTCTGTGTCCTTTTTCTTTTATCAATAATGTGTCCTTTTTCTTTTATCAATAATCATGCGGGGAGGCCGTCCGCCTCCCCGCATGACAATTATTCTCCATTCAAAATATTCGCCACCGCCTGCAAGTCGAAATTGTATGTGTCTTTCATGTATCTCACCACAATGTCATACTTTTCCATTATTTTCCGGTTGCCTTCAGCCTCCAAAGGATTCTCCACATCGACGGGGAATTCTTCCATCATTTTATCCTCCGGATAAAGCATGGCCAGACGAACCATGTTGAGAAAATCCTCCAATATGCGTCCTTCCAAATCTGGCACATTATCAAAGTTAGGATTCTGCGATTCAATAATTCCCCAACTCGGTTCCTCAAACACGATTATCCAAAGCAACCACGTAGGACACGCATTGAACATTCCCCACTCAATCTCAAAATTCTCGGAAACCGTGGGGGCAAATCCTCTGTTCCGATAATAATTTGCCTCGTCCTGTGAGTCAGGCAACACGATCATCGAATAATATTCCGCCGGCATTCCATACATTGCGACAAATTCTTCCACACTCATATAATCAATCCCCACCCGAGTCTCATAATCAGAGATATCGCCAAACTCCGCAGGCACCACATATTCTCCGGAGCGGAAACGCGACTGCAAACTCGGATAGATAAACGAACTGGCAACCTTATGCAACTGCGCAGGGGCCAATCCGCCTTCCAGTTCCTCGCTTGTGAAACTCAAGGCCCAATAATTGAATCCTTCCTGATATATCTGAAGCGACATTTGTCCATAGGTCATGGAATTGGGATTCCCGTCATTCAAATCCTTCACGAAATAGAAATAGTAAGGCAACGCCGCCAAATCCTCCTTTTTCGTGCTGTCCATGTTCCCCAACAAATAATTCTTCACCAAATCCAAATACACAACGACCTCTTCGTCCGTCACCGGATTGGCCACCAATACCGGAGTCGTCCACGTAGGCTTGGTAGACCACGTCATGTTCAAATCAGTGCTGTCTATGTCTTTATAGATTATATACATGCCCCAATCCTTGGCAATTTGCTCTATTTCTTTGTCCCACTCGTTCGTACCTTGCGGGAATTCAAACTGCAACAAATCATCTTTTTCCACCATGCCGATAGGATCATCATCCCGGCAAGACACCACAAATGCGACTATCGACAATAACATCCATAATATATTTCTTTTCATAACATTCAATTTAAAATCACGTTATCATATTTCATTCTGTACCATCGCTGAATTGTGCTCAAAAGCCTCGTTCGGTATCTGCAAAGTGAATCCCGGAGCGTTCTTCTCCAAAACGAATTTCGACGCATTGTTTGACTCATCATACCAAATATGGGTCAATGGTTCCATTCCGTAACGACGCAGATCGAACCAACGGTGATTCTCAAAACATAATTCCCTGCGACGCTCATCACGCACAAAAGCCACCAACTCATCAGGGTCGACAATGGACACATTCTCAAAAGAGCCATTCACCACGCGGTTCACTCGCAAGTCATCTAACAACGCCTGCGCTTCCGTCTGATAGTTGGCCCCCGCTCCATTTTTGAACAACATGGCCGCCGCCTCCGCTCCATTTAAATACGCCTCCGTCACTTTGAACGCAACACCCCAATTCCCACTCGTGGACGCAGGTTGCAAGCGAAAACCGTTATCAACTCTGAATTTACTACACGGCTGATAATAGGGAGTCGCATTATATTCATCCGGTATCAAATAATGTCGCCTCCGCAAATCGGTCCCGTCAGTTCCATAAGCGTTAATCAAAGATTCCGACACCACAGGCAAATTATACTTTGTCCAATTTATCATTCCCCCAGGAGTTTCTTCCCCATAGTTAACATAACTCATCATCGTCAAGGACAACACATCGTACCAATTACCAAATAAGAAAATCACTTCAGGATTGTCGTAGGTATAATAATCCATGTAAGCAGGATTACCATACATGTCAGGCAACGGCAAAGAGTTCAGGTCCAATATACCAAAGTTATTGTTATCAATCACCAAATTAGCATAAGCCAATGCTTGCTCCCAATTTTCCATGTACAAACATACCCGGGAAAGCATCAGTTGCGTGAATGGCAGATTCACCCGATTGTTACGCAAGACTTGCATGGATTCCGGCAACGAGGCGAACAAGCGTTCCGCTTCTTGCAAATCCTTCAAGATTTGATCATATACCTCTCCCACCGTGTTACGAGGCTTGCCACTCTCATCCAACTCCGAAGTCAACTGCAAAGGCACGCCCAAAGCGTCCTTATTATAGGAATAAGGCTGCCCATACAGATTCACCAAAAACCAATAGTAATACCCGCGCAGCGCCAAAGCTTGGGCTTTAACATTATTTTTCTCATCTTCAGACCCTTGCACATCATCCACGTAATCCAACACGGCATTACAGCCCAGAATCTTTTCATACACCTGACCATAAGTATTATAACCACTAAAAACATCTTTCATGTCCGACGACCACGAATAAGCCAAACGAATATCGTTCACTTGTCCCTCATATTCCGCAGAGGCATTCCAGCCTTGACGGATGGCCACATCATCATCGAACAATCCCAACACAGTATAAAAACTACCGTCTTGAGGATCATACGGTCCCACATACGCCTCTCCCAATAACAATTCATCCAATGACTCCACCAACTGAGGCACATATTCACTTTGGGAGGCTGGTTCCAAGAAATCCTGACAAGAAGCCAATGCCGCCATCCCAATCAAAACAATATTTCTTAATACTTTATTCATACGCATTCTTTTTAGAAACCAATTGTTACACCAAACGAATAAATTTTAGGCTGAACACTATCCCCCAATTCCGGGTCAAATCCATCAAACTTTTTGTCCGCTATCACAAACACATTGTTCACAATCGCATTCAAAGAAAGGCTCTTCATACCAAATTTCGCACACCACGACTCATCAACATTCCACGTCAACGACATTTGTTGGCAACGGAAGAAAGAAGCATCCACCACTCTTGCGTCCGACATCTGCCACATCTCATACCACGTGAAGGTGGTTCCGTCTTGTAAAGAAATATTATTCCCATTCTCCGTACGCCCCGCATACACACCGGGAATATCCGTGACAAGCTCGTCCCCCGGCTTTTTCCAACGATTCAACAAATCCTTGCTTAAGTTCACGTCAGACAAGGGTATTCCCCCGTCTGACGGATACAAATCCGGCAAACGTTTCTTACCACCCAACAACATAGAAAAATTGGCTCCGAAAGTCAATCCTTTCCAGCGCAAACGGGTAGTCAAACCTCCCGTGAAATCAGGTTCCGATGTTCCGGAGTACACAAGCAAATCAGTCAAATCACCCACACTCCTCAATGCGTATCTTCCGCTCTCTTCATTCACCACATACTCGCCATGCTCGTTTTCTTCAAATAACAAATTAAATTCAGGAAGTCCGTTATTGTGATTCAATCCTCTAAAGTTAAACGACCAAAATGAGGACAATGCCGTTCCTTCTTTCAATACCTTTTCGGTCGACCCATTTAAATAATCCCGCAACGTGATTTCCGTTATAGATTGTGTTTTCGCCTTATTCCAATTTTTCGACGAATTGAAGCCAATGGTGAATCCCCAATCCTTTGTCCGCACCGGCGTGACGTTCAACGTATATTCAACTCCGGAGTTGGTGATTTTCCCTCCGTTTATTTCCATCCCGTCACGACCATATTCCAAAGCTATCGGCTGATTCACGATATTGTTGGAAGATTTCGTGTAATATTCCAAATTCATCGAAATCCATTGTAATAACTGCAAATCCAAACCAAAATTCCATGACTTGGTCCGTTCCCAGCTCAATTTCGGATTAGGCAACCGAGAAATCTTGGATTGATACTCTCCATAGCCTTGTTTTATGCTTCCCATCGTTAATATCAGCTCCGGACTGATAGAATTGACCGTATTCCCTTGTATTCCATAAGATGCCCGCAGGTTAAGTTGGTTCACCACATTAGAAACGCCCCTCATCCACGGTTCCAGTGCCACATTCCACGACAAACCGAATGAGTAGGTCGGATCAAAGCGTTTGTTCTGATCCTGTCCAAAACGATTAGAGGCATCGTTACGCATACTGGCATTCAACACATAACGGTCTTTCAGGGAATAAGCCAATGTGGCAAACACTGAAAACTGATTGGACAACATCGTCGTGCGCGTCCATCCTTGACCATTATATAGCTTGTTCAACACAATACCCCACCCCGTTATCGCCACATTACCAATGGGCACCAATTCGCTCAACGGTGTCGGTTGCACAAGTTGCTCACCACGTTCCTTCACATAACCATAAATAGTCTGGGACTTATTTGAAGTTCGAGAAGAAACGACCTCCGTGCCCAACAACACATTCAAGCGGTGCATCTCGTCAAAAGATTTCGTATAAGTCACTTTGTTCTGTATATTCCAGCTTAACAGATCGTTAGCTCCATTGTACAATTCGCCGCCAAAAGGCAAAGCCGCCGCATTATACTTTTCCGAGCCATAATCCTCCGTCCCGAAATCATATCCTCTGTAACTATTTGCCACATAAAAAGTCTGTTCCCCCGCATAGGACTCCGACTCACTCGTGTTGTTATTAATGCCTCCCACAAACTCATAGCGTAAGCCGGGGATAATTTCCCACGCAAGATTCAAAGTTCCGTTTATCTGAGATGACTTGTTCTTCGAATAACTATGCGCTATCTCATTCAAAATGTTATACCCCAAATAATGCGGTTCGTTAATATACTCGTAACTTCCCAACTTCTGAATGTAATGCAAGGTTCCATCTCCATTATACGCCTTCACAGCCCGGCTGGTATTCGTGGCATATTCCAATGGATTCACATCCGCAGCATATCCCCATGTTTTGTTGATCGATCCGGTCAGTGTCAAATCCACATGCACTTTCGGATGAACCTGCACACCAAGATTCAACCGCCCGCTCAGATTCTTGGCATCATTCTTGATTTCAATGCCCGCTTGATCCGAATATCCCAACGAGGCACTATATATCACCTTGTCGCTTCCTCCAGACACACTCAGATTATGATTATGGCTAAACGAATTTCGTGTCAACAATTTCAACCAATTCGTATTTGCACTCTCCAACTCGTAAATAGCATTCTGCGCCTCCTCACTCGTTATCGTCTTTTCATACAGCATGCGCATGATTCCCTCGTATGTTTCCATTGTTGCCACCGGAGTTTGACTATAAATTGCGCCCTCTGCGAAAGCTTCCCGGCTAAATTGAATACGTTCTGCTGAATTCATCAGGTTGAACAATCCGTAATGTGGACGGGAACGGAAAGAAAACGTCCCGCTATAATTGACAGTCATCACACCTCCCTTCCCTCGCTTTGTTGTAATCACTATAACTCCGTTCGCAGCTTTCGAACCGTAAATCGCCGTCGCCGAAGCATCTTTCAACACCGTGATTGTCTCAATGTCCGCCGGATTCAACCATGAAATCTGATTACCAAGAATATTCTTCAAATCGTCGACCATAAGATTACTTTGGTCAATTGGTATTGGATCTGGCTGAATTATGCCATCCACTACCCACAAAGGATCTTGGTTTCCTAATATCGTCGAAGTACCGCGCACCCTAATCTTGGGATTCGTTCCCACACGAGAACTTGTGTTCATCACCATCATCCCTGCCACGCGTCCTTGCAACATCTGATCTATCGACGTGTATGCCGGCATCATAACGTCGGAAGCCTTGATTGTCGTCACAGAACCAACCACATCGCTCTTACGCATCGTTTGGTATCCTGTAACAACAACCTCTCCTAATTCCTCCTCGCTTTCTAACAAAACAATATTCAAGGTATCCCTTGCTATTTCCGTTGTGAAATGGATGCGTTGTTTCTCATAGCCGACAAATGAAAATTCCAACTGCCCGGAAGTCATGGGCAAGGTCATTGAAAACCACCCTTCCTCATTCGTTGTGCTCCCTACAGAGGTGCCTGTTAACAAAATCGTTACCCCCGGAAGCGGATTCTTATTCACATCACGCACCCATCCTCTCACTGTCACGTTCTCTTTTTCCTCATCTTCCTCTAACTGCAATTTGGGCGAAACAATCACATTTCTCCCTTCTATTCTGAATCCCAAACCAGTTCCTTTTAAACAGGCAGACAAAATATCCCTCAACTCACAATTCTGCATATTCACTGTCACATCACTCACCGCTTCGATCTCGTTATTGCTATACACAAACCGATAATCCGTCAAATTACCCAACTCCTGAAACACTTCTTTCAAAGAAGCCTCCTTTACATTTAAACTACAACGGACCTGGCCAAAAGCATTTGCCACAAAAGCGAAAGACACAAATAGCATTGTACACATGACCGTCCTTGCCAAACTTTTCATGCTTTTACTCGACATAGAACCCCGTCCTATGTCAAAATCTCGTTTCTTTTCCATAACTTTACATTTATCATTAATAATATCCCCAAAGGGTTCTTTATTCTTCTTGTACAATCAACAACCGACCTTTCAATTTGAATGCGATATGAGTCGTCAATGACAAGGTCTCCAATATTTTATCCAAATGCTCATAACGTGAAAAACTTGCTGTAAAACGTAACTCTCGCAATGACGGACTGGCGACAAACACATCCACATCATACCAACGTTCCAAATTATTTAAAACATCTTCCAAAGGTGTATTCACAAATACAAACGAATTTTTTAACCATGCTGTGTATTCATTCACATTCACTTTCCTAATAGAAAGCCTGTCACCCTCCTTCTCTGCCTGCTCACTTGGATTCAACACTACCTTGCTCTTCGCCGAGGAAACAAGCACCCGTCCCTCCACAAGAGTTGTTCGCTGCCGCTCCTCCGGATATGCTTGCAAATTAAACGCAGTTCCCAATACCCGCACTTCTGCTCCTAAAGTCTTCACTACAAAGGGACGACAACTATCTCGAGCCACTTCAAAATAAGCCTCTCCTTCCAAATAAACCTCTCTATTTCCCTCTACAAACCGACTTGGATAACGCATCCGACTATCCGCATTCAACCAAACATGTGTTCCATCGGAAAGAGTCAGCATATATTCAGCCCCTCGAGGCACTTTTAACATATGCATACTTGTTTCGTTTTCTATTCCCACGGAATCCAGATAAGTCAACATACCTTTCCCATTTACCACCCCCAACGACTTCATTTGCCGCAAGGATAAAGAATCTTCTATCATCAAATCAAGTTGTTTTCCCGACGGCAATTCCAACACTACCCCCCGTTTCTTCTGAAATTCGGTTTTCTCCGAATATTCTATATACCGTTTTTGACCATCCTGTCCTTTCTTCACTAAAAAACCTCCCACTCCTATTAATATCAAAACTGAAGCTGCCACACTCCAAACTACTCTCCGTGTTCGTTCTCTCTCTTTGCGACGAATCTCTCTCCATACGTCTAAAATCATTCTTTGTGTATCTGTCTCTTCCGCCATTGCCAACCTGTTTCTCCAACTTTCCCCAGAAATAAAACGCTCGTACAAACTACGATTACGCTCGGAAGCCTCAACCCATTCACTCAAACGCTTCTCTTCCACAGGTGTCAATGTTTTCAACATTTTTCCCAATAACAATTCTGCTATTTTAAAATTCTTACTATCCATATTTATAATCTATTTACACATACATAAAACACCGCCATTTGCGAAAAGTATACACCACGTATGAAATTTTTTTTTAGTTTTGTCTTCAAATAACAACGAAGCGAATGATAGACATTAATAATCTTTTTCCTGAAATTCAAAAGGGCAACACTCAGGCTTTCAACACTCTTGTCATAGCCATGGGCGAAACATTAAAAGCATTCGCCTACGACATTTTAAAAAGCAAAGAAACCGCAGAAGATATCGTACAAGAAGTATTTGTGAATTTGTGGATTAACCGCAAGAAATTGAATGCGAATTCCTCGCTTAAAAATCTTTTATATGTATCTACCCGTAATTTGGCTCTCAATCATTTGCGCTCTGTCAAAAGGGAAAACGAACGCTACAGGCAATTTTATGAAGAAACAGCAGCCTCTGCTGATGAGTATTGGATTCAAGAAGAAGCTCTTCGATTGTTACAAGAAGCTATCGAACAACTGCCACCTCGCACCGCCGAAGTATTGAGATTACGTCTACAAGGTCTAAAACAAGAGGAAATCGCCCAACAAATGAATGTGTCCGTCGCTAATGTAAAAAGACTACAAGCACTTGGAATTACAAAACTAAAACAGATTCTAGGTCCGCTGGCCTATTTTGTCATCTCCGTCATCAAATTAACCTGACTCACATTGGAAATCCCAACTATTCCCGTAAATTTGTGGCGCGAATGATTTCGCAACGATTATAAACGATACAATAAAACAAAATATGAACTACGATTTGATTGTCATCGGCAGTGGACCCGGAGGGTACGTGGCTGCCATTCGCGCATCACAATTAGGAATGAACGTCGCCGTTGTCGAACGGGCCGAACTCGGGGGCATTTGCCTCAACTGGGGCTGCATCCCCACGAAATCGCTCTTGAAATCGGCGCAAGTGCTGGAATACGCCCGCCACGCCGCCGACTACGGCGTGAAGGTCGAGGCCGCCGAGCCGGACTTCGCCGCCGTCGTCGCCCGCAGCCGGGCCGTCGCCGACAAAATGAGCAAAGGCATCCAATACCTGTTCAAAAAGAACAACATCACCGTCATCCCCGGCACCGGCAAGCTGACCGCCGACAAAAAAGTGGAAGTGACCAATGGCGAAGGAGAAAAAACGCTTCTCGAGGCCACCCACGTCATCCTCGCCACCGGGGCCCGCTCCCGACAACTGCCCAACATCCCGCAGGACGGCCGCCGCGTCATCGGCTACCGACAGGCGCTGACCCTCGACCACCGGCCCGCCTCCATGATTGTCGTCGGCAGCGGCGCCATAGGCTCCGAGCTGGCCTACTTCTACAACGCCATGGGCACCAAAGTGCTCCTCGTCGAGTTCATGCCCAACGTGCTCCCCGTCGAGGACGAGGAAGTGTCCAAGCAGGTAGCCCGTTCCTTCAAGAAAGCCGGCATTGAAGTCATGGTGAAATCCTCCGTCGAGAGCGTCGACACCGACGGCGACCTCCTCAAGGTCAACATCAAAAACAAAAAAGGCGAGATTGAAACACACGAGGCTGAGATAGTCCTCTCCGCCGTGGGAATCACTCCCAACATCGAGAACATCGGACTCGAGGAACTCGGCGTCGCCACCGAACGAGGACGCGTCAAAGTCGACGGACACTACCGCACCAATGTCCCCGGCGTATACGCCATCGGCGACATCGTCGGAGGCCCCGCCCTCGCCCACGTCGCCTCCGCCGAGGCCATCTGCTGCGTCGAGGCCATCGCCGGACTCAACCCCGCGCCCGTGGACTACTCCAACATACCGGGATGCACCTACGTCACCCCCGAGGTGGCCTCCGTAGGCCTCACCGAGGCCAAAGCCCGCGAGGCCGGCTACGAGGTGAAAATCGGCAAATTCCCCTTCACCGCCTCCGGCAAGGCCAGCGCCGCCAGTGCCAACGAAGGATTCGTCAAGCTCGTCTTCAATGCCTCCGACGACACCCTCCTCGGCGCCCACATGGTCGGCATGAACGTCACCGAGATGATTGCCGAGATGGTGCTCGCCCGGGCCGCCAAAGTCAAAGCGCATGACATCATCAAAGCCGTGCATCCCCACCCCACGATGAGCGAGGCCGTCATGGAAGCCGCCTCAGCCGCCTACGGCGAGGCCGTCCACTTGTAAGCAAAGTGTGTTATTAAGTATATGTGAATTAAAAACAAAAACGAACGTATGAAATTACAAACAATCATCGTTTCTCTGTTGCTGGCGGGAGGCCCGCTATGCGCCCAGACCCTCGGCGACAAGGAATTGCAAGACATCCGTGGCAGTTTCCAAAAGGACGCGGCCACCCGTGCCATCCAGAACGTGCTCACCAATGACAAGAACATTACCGCCAACGCCCTCAACCGGGAGTTGCAAGGCAAAATCGACCACTATTTCAAATACCGCGTCAACGTGCGGGGAATCACCGACCAACTCCAGTCGGGCCGTTGCTGGATGTTCACCTCCATGAACGTCCTGCGCCCATCCATCATGGAAAAATACGGGCTGAACGAGTTTGACTTCTCTCACAACTACCTCTACTTCTGGGACATCTTCGAGAAGTCCAACCTCTTCCTCGAAAACATCATCGCCACCGGCTCCAAGCCCATGGACGACTTCGAGGTCATCACCCTCTTCCGCTCACCCGTCGATGACGGCGGCGTGTGGAACTCCTATTATAACCTCGCCGTCAAATACGGTGTCGTGCCCCAAAGTGTGATGCCCGAGACGGCCCATTCCAACAACACCTCCGCCATGACGTCCCTCATCAAGGAGCGGCTGCGCAAGGGCGGCTACCAGCTCCGCGAGATGATTGCCGCCAAAGAGAAAGAGGCTGCCGTCCGCACGGAGAAAATCACCATCCTCAAGGACATTTACCGCATCCTCGCCCTCTGCCTCGGCGAGCCGCCCGTCCAATTCACCTGGCGCTACACCGACAAGGACGGCAACATCCGCGAACTGAAGGACTACACCCCCATGCAATTCTACAAGGAAATCACCCCGGCCGACTACAGTCCGGAAAACTACATCATGATTATGAACGACCCCACCCGCGAGTATTACAAAATTTACGAGATTAAAAACTACCGCAATACTCAGGAGGGTGTCAACTGGACCTACCTCAACCTCCCCAACGAGGACATCAAGGCGGCGGCCATCGCCTCCATCAAGGCCAACGAGGCCATGTACACCTCCTGCGACGTGGGCAAGTTCCTCAACATCGACGAGGGAATCCTCGACCCGCGGATGTACGACTACAACTCACTTTTCGGCGTTGACTTCAGCATGGACAAAAAAGCCCGCATTCTCACCCGCCAAAGCGGCTCGTCCCACGCCATGCTCCTCATGGCCGTCGACACCGACGAGAACGACCGGCCGACCAAGTGGCAGTTCGAGAACAGCTGGGGAGCCTCCGCGGGCCACAACGGTTACCTGACCTTCACCGACGAGTGGTTCGACGAGTACATGTTCCGCATCATCATCCACAAGAAATACCTCGGAGAGAAAGCCCTCAAGGCCCTCGGACAGAAACCCGTCCTCTTGCCCATGTGGGACTACATGTTCTAAACCGCCCTCCAAGGCGACAACATACAGAGAGCGTGCCCGAAAGACACGCTCTCTTTTCATGCCTTCCGGTGCCGTCCCCGGAGCACTTCCGCCACTTCCTCCAGCCCGTGCCCCTTGGCGATAAGCAGCACAAGGTAGTGGTACATCAGATCGGCGGCCTCGTTCAGAAACAGGTCGTCATTCTCGTCCTTCGCCTCGATGACCAGCTCCACGGCTTCCTCGCCCACCTTTTGCGCCACCTTGTTGATGCCCCGGGCGAGCAGGCGGGCCGTGTACGACTCCTCGGGGGAGGCCTCCCGCCGCTCCCGCAAGTAGCCCTGCAAATAAAGCAGGAAATCGGCGGCCCCTCCCGCAGGCGGCGCATTGCGCTCGCCCCAACAGGTGTCGCTGCCGGTGTGGCAGACGGGCCCCGCGGGCCGCGCCTTCACCAGCAGGCAATCGCGGTCGCAGTCCGCCGACATCCCGCTCACCGCCAGGAAATGGCCGCTCGTCTCGCCTTTCGTCCACAACCGCCGACGGGAGCGGCTGAAAAAGCACGCCCGCCCAGTGCGCTCCGTCTCCGCTATCGACTCCCGGCTCATGTAACCCATCATCAGCACCATGCGGGTGTCCGCGTCCTGAACAATGGCGGGAATCAGCCCCGCCTCGTCGAATCTCAAAGTCTCTATGTCTATCATCATCTCTCTATCCTATTAACGTACAACAATATTCCTCTCCCGTAAAAAAGCCTTCACCTCCGGGATGGAGAGTCGCCCGGAGTGGAACACCCCCGCCGCCAACGCCGCGTCGGCACCCCCGCGGGCGAACACCTCGTGGAAGTCGTCCAGCCGCCCGGCTCCCCCGGAGGCAATCACGGGAATACGCAGACTGCCCGTCAGCCGGGCCACCGCCTCCACGGCGAAGCCCCGACCCGTGCCGTCGTGGCCGATGGAGGTGAACAGAATCTCGCCCGCGCCCCGTTCCTCCGCCTCGCTCGCCCAGGCGAACAGTTCCCGCCCGGCGGGAAGCGAGCCGCCCCGTCCGTACACCTCCCAGCGTCCGCCGCGGGGGCGGGCGTCGATGGCCACCACCACGCACTGCCGCCCGAACGCCTCCGCCAGCCGCGTGACGAGCGACGGGTCGCGCAAGGCCGCCGTGTTGACCGAAATCTTGTCCGCCCCGCTCCGCAACAGCCGCTCCACGTCGCGCTCCGAGGCGACGCCCCCGCCCACGGTGAAGGGAATGGCGATATTCCTCGCCACCTCCTCCACCCACTCCGTGCGGGTGCCTCGCTTCTCCCCGCTGGCCGCAATGTCGAGAAACACCAACTCGTCCGCCCCTTGCAAGGCGTAGCGCGCGCTTAACTCGGCGATTCCGCCGCAGTCCCTCAGGCCCCGGAAGCGGGTCCCCTTCACCGTCCTGCCTCCCTTCACGTCGAGGCAGGGTATAATCCGTCGTGCCAATGCCATGTCACCATGCGTTAAAGTCCGACACTCCCTCGTAAAACGCCTTGCCCACGACCACGGCGGCCACGCCCGCCGCCTCCAACGCACGAATGTCCGCCATCGAGGCCACGCCCCCCGACGCCGTGAACGCCACCGTCGGGAAGCGGCGGCACAGGCTGCGGTAGAACTCCACCGCCGCGCCTCCCAACACGCCGTCGCGGTCGATGTCCGTGCACACCACCCTCCGCAACTCGGGCAGATACGCCCGCACCAACTCGTCCACCGTCGTCATGGTGCTCGTCCGCCAACCGTCCACACACACCCTCCCTTCCCGCGCGTCGGCGCCAATCACCACCCGCCCGGGCGAAAAGCGTTCCATCCACACCTTCGTCAGCGCAACATCCCGCTGCGCCACGCTACCCACGCACACCCGCTCGACCCCCGCCCCGAAGGCGGCCTCGGCGTCCTCCGTCCGGCGGACACCCCCGCCGAACTCCACCCGCAGGTGCGTCCCCGCACAAATCCGCTCCACCGCCCTCAGATTCATCATCCCGTCGCCCCGCGCCCCGTTGAGGTCCACGACGTGCAGCCACTCTGCGCCCATTCGTTCAAACCGGCGGGCCACCTCCAACGGGTCGCCGCCATACACTTTGCTCGTGGCGTAGTCCCCCCGGGTCAGCCGCACGCACTGCCCGTCCAAAAGGTCTATCGCCGGAATAATCTCTATGCTCATACGCTCACATGTTTAAAAAGTTCCTAATGATTTGCTCGCCAACCTCCGCCGACTTCTCCGGGTGGAACTGGCAGCCCCAAAAATTCTCCCTTCCAAGGGCCGCCGAGAAAAACCCGCCGTAGTCGCAAAGGGCAGCGGCCCACTCGCATGCGGGCACCCGGTAGGAATGCGTGAAGTACACGCGCGCACCCTCGTCCACGCCGCGGAAAAGCGGCGGCCTCACCTCCCGCAGGGCGTTCCACCCCGTGTGGGGCACCTTGGGCACGCCCCGGAACAACTCCACCCGGGCGGGGAATATGCCCAACCCCGGCGTGTCGCCCTCCTCCGTGTGCTCGCACATCAGCTGCATCCCAAGGCAAATGCCCAATACCGGCACCTCCAGCCTGGGAATCAACTCGTCCAATCCCCGGGCCCGCAGCCGCCGCATCGCAGCCGCAGCCTGTCCCACACCGGGCAGAATGACCCGCTCCGCCCGCCGGACCACCGCCGCGTCGTCCGTGCACACCGCAAGGCCGCCCAGCCGCTCCACCGCCATCGCCACCGAAAAGACGTTCCCCGCCCCGTATTCTATAATCACTGTCGGTTTCATACAATCTTCTTTTAAAAAGTTACACATCAAATCACCCCCTTCGTGGAGGCCACCTCTCCGCCCTCCGTCCGCGCAACGGCCTGCCGCAGACAACGGCCGAACGCCTTGAACACGGCCTCCAGCTGGTGATGGGTGTTCTCGCCCCGCGCCGCCACGTGGAGGGCGCACCCCCCGCTCTGGCAGAACGAGGCGAAGAAATGCTGCGCCATCTCCGTGGGGAAATCCCCCACATACTCCCGCCCGAAACGGGCGTCCCACTCCAACCACGCCCGCCCGCCGAAGTCGAGCAACACCTCCGCCCGGCTCTCGTCCATCGGCAGGCAAAACCCGTAGCGTCCCGCCCCCTTCTTGCTCCCCAACGCCTCGGCGAAACACCCGCCCAGCACGATGGCCGTGTCCTCGATGGTGTGGTGCTCGTCCACGCGGAGGTCGCCATCGACATGCACCCGGAGGTCCACCCCGCCGTGGCGGGCGATTTGCTCCAGCAGGTGGTCGAAAAAGCCGATTCCCGTGGCGATATCCGCCTCTCCTCGCCCGTTCAAGTCCAACTCCACCTCCACTCGGGTCTCCGCGGTCTCCCTCACCCGGTGCGCCTTCCGGCTACCCCGCCTCACGAAATCCGCCACCCGCTCCCACGACTCCGTCCGCAAGCGCACGGGCAGTCCCGCCGTGTCCTCCCCGCCGAGGTAAATGCCCCCAAGGCCCATATTGCGGGCCAGCTCCATGTCGGTAATCCGGTCGCCGATGACGTAAGAGTTTTCCCGGTCCAGCCACTCGTTCAGATACCCCGCCACCATCCCCGTCCCCGGCTTGCGGAAGGGCGAACGCTCCTCCGGCAAGCTATTGTCAATCAACACCTCGTCGAAACGCACCCCCTCGCCAGCCAGCGTCCGCAGCATGAACTCGTGCGGCCCGCGGAACGCCTCCTCCGGGAAACGCTCCGTCCCCAGCCCGTCCTGGTTCGTCACCATCACGAGGCGGTAATCCGTCTCCCGCACGATTTCCCGCAGGGCGGAGATGACCCCGGGCCGGAAAGCCAGCTTCTCCATCCGGTCCACCTGGCAATCGCCGGGCGGCTCCTCGATAATCGTGCCGTCCCGGTCTATGAAAAGAATCTTCCTCATAAGCATTCGTTTAACAGTTCATACAACAAATCGTTCTCCTCCCTCGTCCCCACCGTCAGCCGCAGGCAACCCGCGAGAAGGGGCGGCTCATGCCTCATGCGCACCATCACGCCCCGCCGCCGCAGATAACCGGCCACCCGCTCGTGGTCGGCCACCCGCGCCAGCACGAAATTCGCTTGCGAGTCGCCCACCACCTCCGCGCCCCGCATCCCCCGCAACACCCGCTTCATCCGCTCCCTCTCCCGCCGGATGGCCGCCACCTCCCGGCGAAACCGCTCCCCGTCCCTTAGCCGCTCCGCCGCCGCCCGCTGCGTCGCCGAGCCGATGTTGTACGGTGCCCGCATCCGGTTCAGCCACCCCGTCAACGCCGGAGCCGCCACGCAAATCCCCACCCGCAGCCCCGCCGCACCCCACGCCTTCGACAGCATCTGCAACACCGCCACGTTCCCGCACTCCTCCGCCAGCCCCGCCGCCGACGGCACGTCCGCAAAGTCGATATACGCCTCGTCCACCACCACCAGCCCGGGAAACCACCCCGCTAGCCGCCGTATAGCCTCCAACGGTATCACGTTCCCCACCGGATTCCCCGGCGTGCAGAGGAACACCGCCTTCGTCCGCTCGTCCACCAATCCGGGCAACTCCTCCCACACCGGCAGGAAATCCCCGTCCACCCGTCCCCGCCGCACTTCCGCGTCGTTCAGCCGGGCGTAGAACTCATACATTCCGTAAGTGGGCGGAAACACCACCACATTGTCCCTCCCCGGCACGCACACCGCCCGCATCAGCAGGTCGATCAGCTCGTCGCTCCCGTTGCCCAGCGTCAGCAGCGAGGGGTCCACCCCCTTCGCTCGACCGACCGCCATCTTCAACTCCCGCTGCCCGGCGTCCGGATAGCGGTTGTAAACCGACGAAAACGGATTCTCGTTGGCGTCCAGCAACGCGCGCGCCTCCGCCCCGTTGCGGCAGGGCGGCTCGTAGGCGGCCATGCCCCGCACGTTCTCCCGAATCAGCACCTCCGCATTCATGGCCTCGCCTCCCCGTTGATGTCCGACACCCGCTCCCGCCTCACGCGCACCGCATCCCGGTGGGCCTCCATCCCCTCGCCCTCCGCCATCGTCTCGATGACATCGCCGAGCCGCTCCAACCCCTCGCGGGTAATCTCCTGGAAACTCACCTCCTTCATGAACGCCCCCACCGTCAACCCGCCGCAGGCCCTTGCGTATCCGCCCGTAGGCAGCGTGTGGTTCGTCCCCGAGGCGTAATCGCCTGCGCTCTCCGGCGAATAATAGCCGAGGAATACCGACCCGGCATTCCGCACCCGTCCGGCCCACTCTCCGGCATCACGCAGGGCCAAAATCAAATGCTCCGGAGCGTAGGCGTTCGCCATCTCCAAGCACTCCCCGATCGACCCTAATACCACGCACTTCGACCCCTCCAACGCCTTCTCCGCGATAGTCCGCCGGGGCAACCTCTCCAGCCGGACGCGCACCACCTCCGCCACCCGGGCGGCCAAGTCGGGCGACGCGCACAGCAGAAACACTTGGCTGTCCGCCCCGTGCTCTGCCTGCGACAGCAAGTCCGCCGCAACGAACGCCGCCGGGCAACCCTCGTCCGCCACCACCATCACCTCCGACGGCCCCGCAGGCATGTCCACCGCCACGCCGCGGCGGGCCGCCCAACGCTTCGCCTCCGTCACGAACCGGTTGCCCGGCCCGAAAATCTTGTCCACCCTCGGCACGCTCTCCGTCCCGCACGCCATCGCCGCCACGGCCTGCGCCCCTCCCGCCTTGAACACCCTCCCCACTCCGCACAGCTCCGCCGTCCACAGGATGGCCGGATTCACCTCCCCCGCCTCGTTCGGCGGCGTGCACAGCACCACCTCTCCGCATCCCGCCAGCCTCGCCGGAATCCCCAGCATCAGCACCGTCGAGAACAGCGGCGCGCTGCCTCCCGGCACGTAAAGCCCCACCCGCTCGATGGGCCTCGACTCCTGCCAGCACTGCGTGCCGCGCCCGTCGTCATACACCCGCCTCTCCGGCAACTGCAAGCGGTGGAACGCCTCCACCCGCCCGTAAGCCTCCCGGATCGCCTCCCGCAGCCGGGCGGGCACCTGCTCCGCCGCCGCCCGCTTCTCCTCCGCCGTCACCTCCACGGCGTCAATCCGCGCCCGGTCGAAAAACCACGCGTACTTCCGCAATGCGGCGTCGCCATCCCGCCGCACCTCCTCGCAAATCAAGCCGCAACACTTCTCCAGCGACTCGTCCTCCCGGCAAGGCCGCTCCAGCAGCCCCGCCCATTCCTCTCTCTTCGGATACAAAACAATATTCATATTCACTGAAATTTAATGGATTATAAAACTAAACAACTACCGTATCATCTTCTCCACGGGCAGGGCCAGAATCCCTTCCGCCCCGTTCGCCTTCAAGGCGCCGATTGACTCCCAGAACACCCTGTCCTCCACCACCGAGTGCAGCGAGCACCACCCCTCTTCCCTCAACGGCATCACCGTCGGGCTCCGCATCCCCGGCAACAGCGCGCACACCGCCTCCAGTCGCTCCCTCGGCACGTTCATCAAAATATACTTGTAATCCCGGGCGGCCAACACCGCCTTCATCCGGAACACCAGCTCCCCCGCCAGCCGCCTCCTCTCCTCCGCCAGCCCCGGCGTGGCCACCAACGCCGCCGTCGACCGTGCCAACACGAGCGTCTCCCGCAACCCGTTCTTCAGCAACGTGCTCCCCGAGCTCACGATGTCACACACGGCGTCCGCCAACCCGATTCCCGGCGCGATTTCCACCGATCCCGAAATCACCTGAATCTCCGCCTCCACCCCCCGCTCCCGCAGGAACCGTCCCAGCGTGTTCGGATACGACGTCGCTATCCGCTTCCCCCTCAGCCACTCCGGCCCGTCGAACCCCGCCTCCCTCGGCACGGCAATCGACAGGCGGCAGGCCGCAAGCCCCAAATCCAGCAGCGTCTCCACCCGGCACCCTTCCTCCTCCACCGTGTTCCGCCCCACAATCGCCAAGTCGACCACCCCGCCCTCCACATACCGAGGAATGTCGGCGTTCCGCAAATACAACACCTCCAGCGGGAAATTCGACGCCCGAGCCACCAACTGCCCATCCTCGCCCGCGAGACTAAGCCCGCACTCTCGCAGCAACCGCATGCTGCACTCGTTCAATCGTCCACTTTTCTGGACCGCGATTTTCAAATTTTCCATTCTGTCTTTGATTTTCGCCGCGCTGAACCCGGGCCGTCGTCGGAAGGAAAAAACAAAACGAGCCGCCCGTATTCAGGCAAGCTCGTTTATACTTATGTTTATCTCGATTCGCAGCACAACGACATCATCTCACCTGAATCCAGTGATGGCAATGATGATGCGTATGATGCAAATTACCGTTCATAACTCTTTTCGTTTTTATCCGGCTGCAAATATACACCCATTTTCCAAACATCCAAGCCCATCGCCCGCTTTTTTTCCTCTTCTTTCACACTTCCACCCTCCCCACCCCTAAAAATCCTCGTCGCAACACCTCCGATTCGCCCCGAATCCCTATATTTGCGAAAACAAACAAAACGAACAAGACATGAAAAAGATAACACTCCGCATCGCCACACTTGCGGCCGCCCTTTGGGCCGCCTTGACAAGCGCCGCCGCTCCCGCCGACACCACCATCACCCGCTTCGAAGGCCAGCCCATCGCCGCCATCGAAACCCGGGGCACTATCACCGTCACCGCCCGCCAGGGCGAGGCCACCGGCGTCACCGTCACCCTACCCCGGCGGTTGGCCGACCGCCTCGCCGTCGACCTCCGCGACGGACTCCTCACCATCGATCTCAAAACCAGCAACCTCAAGCGGGGCGAGACCTGCCGTGTCGAAATCACCCACGGCCCCCTCCGCTCTGTCGACCTCTCCGGCGCATGCGCCCTCACCCTCGACGGCGACCACTCCGCCGACTCCCTCGCCGTCAAAGTCTCCGGAGCATCCGGCATCGAAATCCCCGGCACTCTCGCCGTCGCCCGCCACACGGCCATCACCCTCCTCGGCGCCTCCCATCTCCACGGCACGCTCCACTGCGACAGCCTCCTCGCCGACATCCGCGGCAGCAGCTCCCTCGCCCTCTCCGGCGAAGGCGACACGGCCCGCGTCCTCGTCTCCGGCGCCTCCCGCGCCGACCTCGGCGACTTCCCCCTCACCGCCGCCACCGCCGAAGCCACCGGCGCCTCGCGCCTCACCCTCCACGTCACTGAAACCCTCCGCGCCCGAGCCACCGGCGCCTCCCGCGTCGCCTACTCCGGCTCCCCCTCCACCCTCGACCTCCACACCTCCGGCCTCTCCAAAATCACCCCCCGCTAACCCCCTCCCCGCCCTCCTCCCCCCGACAACCCTGCCGAGAACTCAAAATAAGCAATCATACTCCTCCGGCCTTCGGCCACCTCCCCTAACTTGGGGGAGGTGTTGCGGAGCAATAATATTCAATATGTTACATAAAAATTAGGCACTGCTCTGTCTAAAGGAAGAGAGGGAATGAAAATGTCGTTCCTATCTTTCCTTTGACAATATGAAACAAGACAAAGATCCGAGGTGTCACAATATAGGCCTGACGAGTTCGACACGCATACCAAGGGCATTTATGATTCGGTAGAATGTCGCCACGCTCGGGGTTATTAAGCCTTTCTCAATGCGGGAAATATAGGATTTGGTCACATTGATACGCGCTGCGAGTTCGGATTGGGTCATGCGAGCCTCTTTTCTGGCATCAAGCAAGATTTGACTTGTATAAAAAGCATAAGCTTCCTCGTCAAACTTCGCACGCTCGGGCGTGCCGTGCTTCCCATACTTTTGTTCAAGCACAGCAGAATAGTCATTTATTTGATGATTGTTTGTCTCCATAATATGCCTCCTTTATTCTTAATGCCTTTTCTATCTCCGAGGACGGTGTCTTTTGTGTCTTTTTCTGAAATCCATTGAAAAGAACCACTATCCGACCTTCGTCAAAAATAAAGAATACTCGATAAATGTTGCCATTATACTCCATTCTCAACTCGTACAATTCATCCCGCAAGAATCTTATAAATTTGACGGGAATCCTATCTTCCGACTCAAGCAATGAGATGATATAACTCAGTTTCTTTATTTCTTTATCCGTAAGCGTGGATAGAAACCTCTCAAAATAGCCGCCATATGTTATTATCTTTCTATACATGGGACAAAGATACGAAATGTTTCAATATTATGCAACTCAAATGCCGGAGAAAGAAGACAAAAAACAATCCGGATGACACGCAGAAACGGAAGTTTTCCGTAACTTTGCCCGCTGACATCATCAAAAACACAGTTATGGCCACCAAAGACAAAGAGTATGTCTACCCGGACGACGACGACACACTGACCTCGACATTCATCGAGAGCAAACGGCTCAAGGAATTCTGGTCCGAGAGCGAGAACCGTATCCTGCGGCGCCTTGCCGACCGGCTTGCCGTCCATGCGGCTGCTTCCCACTCGGGGGAGAAGCGGCGCATGCTGGACGCCGGCTGCGGGAACGGCCGCCTGATCGGGCGTTTCCTTCCCTATTTCGACGAGTACGTGGCCATAGAGCCCGACAGGAAGAGAATCGCGGAGGCGATGAGAACGGCGGCCTCGATGGCGGAGGGGCGGCGGGTGCGCTTCGAGCGTTGCTCCGTCGAGGCGTTCGCCGACGCCGAGCCTTTCGACTTCATCCTTTCGAGCCACGTCATCCAACACATCGCCACGCACGAGGTGGAGCCCATGCTGCGCAAACTGGTCGGACTACTCGCGCCGGGCGGACTGCTCGCCGTGATGACCTGCCACTCGACCTCCGCGGCGGGCGAGGAACGTTTCTCCAAAAGTCTCGCGGAGGGAGGGAAACTCCGGGAGACAGCCATCTCGAAGGAGGAGTTCGACGACATCGCGCTCCGGAACCTACCAGACATACTGCCCGCCCACTTTTTCAACGCCGCCTCGCTGGGCGGGTTGCTGAAAAGTTTCGGGGGCGACATCGCGGACCTGCAGACTTTCCACACGGACGGGCTGGACGAGGAGGCGACAAACGCCTCGCCGGAGCTTCAGTCCCGCCACGGAAGAGACCTTTACCTGCTGTTCCGGAAAGGAACGGAGTCCACCCAAAACGCGAGGCATGGCAGGGCATAATCTTCACATCGAGAAGGGAGCATTCGCTGCATTGTCGACGTTTTCCTCCATATTCACCGGCTTCTCAAGGGAAGAGATAGTCAACCTGCTGCATCCCCCAAAACAGAAGAAGGAGAAGAGCGAGTACGTTTACCTTGCGGACGCGACAAACTGTGCCGCCCGCAAAGGGAAGGAGCGGTACGAGGGCAGCGACCTGTGCCGTTGCTACGACTGCAGCGACGCTTTCCACGCGAACATCTCCGAGCAAACGTACAGCCAATATTACAAGATGGAGCGGTATTACGTGAGGACGTACCACGTGAGGCTCCCGGGCGACGACAAAGCGGTGACGGTAATGATAACGCTCTCCGTGTTCAAGAACCTCAACATATCCATCCTGAACTTCAACGTGCCGGTGAGCGACCTCAGCGACCAAGAGCTTATCAGCCTGGAACAGCGTTTCAGCCGGGCGGCGAGGTCCAGAAAGGCGACGGACAGGCTGCCCGTCGGGCAACTGCTGGAAATGGAGGACCACCTTTCCCTCGACGGATACACGGGCGTCATGCGGGACATCTGCGCGCGGCTCATCCATGAAATCAAAGCCGAAATCAAACGGCGAAGCCGCTTCCTGCGCGTCCTCCCCACGAAGCCGAAGAAAGGAGACCTCACCATCATCGACGACCTCCACTACCACAACCCGCAAATATTCAATTATTTCATCACGGAAATCCAAGCCTGCGACGTGAACGACACGGACAGGCTGCGGAACGAATACTCGAAAAACATATACGGCCTGCTGGTGACTGACGAGGGGTTCGCGTTCATTCCCGACGACCTGCCCGGGAAGCGGCTGCGCCACAACTGGAGCTCGCGGCGATTCATGAGCTGCTTCGTGCTCGGCCGGAGGGCGTTGATGTTCAATTTCAAGCAATCGAGCGAGGCGGGCCGGCAGTACATCGACTTCCAAAGCGCATTCACCCACTACACGGAGCAACGGCGGCACTATTTCTCCATGCAGCCCTGCGCGGCGGGACTGGACCACGGGCTGCTGGCTTACGTGGAGCGAAGCCTGGCGCTCCATCTGGAGTTGTCCTACGAACACGACCTGCTGTCGAAGAACGCCATGGAACAGCAATTGACGACCATCAAGAAACTGCACGACAGCCGACAACAAATCATCCATCTGCTTAGCGTGTCCCATCTCACGATAACGGCCATGGACGAGCTCTTCTCGCTCATCTGCCAAGAGAACGGCGTGATGCGCTATTTCGAAGAGTTGAAGTTCTATCTGGACCACAAGACGGAGGACTTGTCCATGTCGTACCAAGAGAACAACGACAACCTCATCAAACGCCTCACGTATCTGACCATCGGCATCAGCATGGTCGCCATCGTGAACGACATCGTGATGAACAGGCAACAAATCGAGGAATCCGTCACCGAGAACATAGAAAAGAATACAGAGGAGGTCAAGGAGGCCAAGGAGGCCAAGAGCGAGCAGGCGTTGTACCACCACATCGACGACGTGCTCCACCAATCAATCGTCCCCTTGCTGCTGCTCCTCGCATTCCTGCTCTGCGCGAGAGCATGGCAAAGATACAGGGGCATTCCCAAACAATTGTTCCGATGGGGCAAGAAGAGGGGAAAACGTCTGCTCCGGAGAAAGCGCGCGGAGCCTTAAGGAGGCTCGCCCGTGCCGCACGCTCGTCCCTTCCCCTTTTATTCGCAAAAAGACGCTAGAATCGGCAGGGACACGACCGGCAACCGGACAAGAGAAAGAATGCGAGGGAAAGAAACGCAGAAACGCAGGGGGGGCAGGATTTGTACGGGAGACAAATTTTGCGTAACTTTGTGTTTTAGAAAATAGAAATGGCATATAGCTATGGGACAGCTCGCTTTTTTGAGAATGTTTCTTCTCGTGTCGATTCCCACGGATGTGAATGACAACCGCCGTCACGTGCATGTGTTTCGTAAAGGCGGACGCCATTTGCGGTCGACTGCCAAAATCTGGATAGAGCGAGACGGTGAGAAATGTGTCGAAATCGCAACGTCTGAACTATCTGCCAAGGACAATCAAATGATTGTGAACGCCATCGAACGGCACTGGGAATTTATCAACGAGCAAATAACCAAGACGTTCAATGGGGAGAAGACGGTAGTACGGAACATTAAAAAATAGGAGGAAGTATGTGCAAGATTGGCAATGTCAGCGTGGGAATCAAGAGGCTGGACTTCGCGTCTCGACGCGGGAAGATGGTTGTTTTCCTGACGGACGGGCGGGAGGTGGTCGTGCCGCTTTCCCTGTTTCCCGACATCAAGCACCTTTCGCTGAAGGAGCGAGGGGAGTGGATGGTGCTCGACGAGCAGTTTTTCACGTTCAAGCATCTGAGCCGGGTGTACTCGATCGAGGACTTGATGCGGCTGGCGTGAGGTCGGTGGAGCAGGATCGCGCGGGGCTAGAGGAAGCAGTTCCGTCGGCGCATCGGAGTTGGCGGGCACAGGAGGCGCGGGATTCCTCGTCGAACTCCGCGCACCGGGGCGTGCCGCGCTTCCCGTACTTTCGGGCGAGCACGGCGGAGTAGCCTCCTATTTGGTGGTCGTTCGTTTCCATAGGCTGCAAAATAACGTTGGGAAAAGCGGGGAACGAGTTGTCGTTTGCGACGCTCTAGGGCAGTCGTACTGCCCTTTGCGATTTTTAATTTCATAGGCAAATTTATACAAGAAGCGCAAATATTCCAAACACGACAAAAGGGAATGCCGTTTCTTTCTTTCTTTCTCCGGCAAGTTCACCCCTTCCAATGCAGAGCCTCTGCCGTCCGCTTCTCTTGTGCTCTTAAGGCCGCTATTGCATTCCGCCCTCGTTTCCTCCCTCTGCCGTTTGTCGGCGGAATAGGTATGTCCGTGTCAATAAAAAACGCTAAAAAAGACAAATTGGAAAGCTGGATTTGGCGCATGAATACTCTCTAAACCGGCCAAACATGTTGGTGGATATCGGCCCAGAGAAAGAAAAGCGGGAAATATTTGGAAGTTACGGGGGAGGGAGGTAAATTCGCGGGCGAGAATGAAGCGTGGGGTGTCCCCTGAAGGCGTTCGCCGAGGGGGATGAAAAGGGAACCGGGTGAGAGTCCCGGACAGATCCACTGCTGTGAGTCCCCCCGACACGTTTCCCGGACACGGCCAAAAATCCACTGCCCCGGCGAGGGGTGGGAAGGAAGTCCGGGGAATGGGACAAGTCAGAAGACCTGCCACACGCCGAAATTGTTTAACGTTCGAGGGGAAGGAAGAACGTGAACGCCCGACTTTCCGACCATAACCTGCGGCCATGTCCGGCTTTTTCCCTCACTCATAAAATGATGTGACGCATGAAAAAACGAATGTATCCAAGAATGAAAAGATGGGCGGCCGCGGCCGCCGCGACGCTCATGCTGGCCGCCTGCGACAAGGACGGGCTGTATCCCGGCGGCTCGCTGCAGGAGGGGCCGATCGAATGCCTGGTGCTCAACGAGGGACTGATTAACACCAACGAGGGCTGCCTCTCCGTCGTCTACCGCGACAGCACAGTGGTGGTGGACGCCTTTCAGGACGTGAACCACCGCCCCATGGGCGACGTGGCGCAGTCCGTCACCCTCATCAACGGAAAGTACTTCGTGGCCATGAACAACTCCAAAAAGGTGGAGGTCATGGACCCGACCACCTTCCAGTCGCTCGGCACGATACTCTACGCGCAGGCGGGCTACCCGCGGCAAATCGTGCCCATATCCGACACGGAGGCCGTCGTCTCCGACCTGCGCAACCAATTGGTGCGCATCCGCACCGTCGAGCCATACGGCGAGCCGCTGGAATACATCCCCCTCCCGACCAACATCGAGTATCTTGCGGCGGCGGAGAATAAGATATTCGGCATGACGTCGCGGGGCGTGATGGTCTTCGACGCCGACCACGTCACCGCCGACGAGGCCCGCCTCATCAGCGATGTCAAAAACGAGGAGCAGACCAAAACCTGCCGCATGCTCAAGGACAAGAACGGCGACATCTGGGCCTTGACGAACAACCGGGAAGGCAGCCGCATAGCGGGCGTCACCCTCTCGCACATCGACCCGGCCCGGGAGCAGGTGGCGGAGACCCACACGCTGACGTTCCTCGACACCCTCTCCGCCGCGGTCGGCGAACCCGTCGCCCACGTCAACTACAATCGCACCGACATCGACCCCACGGGCACCTATATTTATTTCAATGTTATGACCAAGACCGCCGAGCCTAACGACGAGGGGGCCTGCGAGCAACAGTCCGTCTACCGTTTCGACATCGACAACGCCACCTTCGAGCTCTACCGCCACCTCCCCGGCGTGGGCATGATGTACGGATTCGCCGTCGGTCCCACGGGCGACGTCTACCTCTGCGACTGCCTCGACTACACCGCCCAGCGCGGCTACGTCCGCTGCTACCGCGCCGACGGCACGGTCGACAGCTACCGCGTGGGCGTCTACCCCAGCCAAGTCTATTTCCCGGGATATGAATACTAAAAACAGAACGACATGACACACACACTCACCATACTCTGCCTGCTCCTCTCCCTCTGCGCCGCCGCCCAGCAACGCGACACCGTCGCCATGCGCGGCGAGCTCGACACCGTGCAGGTCGTCAGCCAGCGCGTCCACCGCACCAACGAGGCCAACGCCGGCGCGCGCGTCAGCCACATCGACCCCGACATCATCTCCGCCAACAAAACCCGCTCCCTCGCCGAGCTCCTCACCGACTACACCTCCGTCTACATCAAGAGTCTCGGCATGGGCGCCCTCTCCACCGCCTCCTTCCGCGGAGCCAGCGCCTCGCAGACCCGCGTCAACTGGAACGGCATCAACATCACCCCCCCCATGTCCGGCACCTTCGACTTCTCCCAGATACCCGTCTTCTTCACCGACGGCGTGGACCTCTACTACGGCAGCAACTACACCAAGGGCGGCACCGGGGCCATCGGCGGCAGCGTCAACCTCCACACCGACCCCGTCTGGGCCCGCGGCGTGAGCGGCAAGGTGCTCGGCGAATACGGCTCCTACGGCACCCACACCGGCGGAGCGCAGCTCAACGTGGGCCTCGCCCGCGCCAGCTTCAAGAGCCGCTACTACTACCAGCACTCCGACAACGACTACACCTACGTCAACAAGATACTCACCTCCGTCCCCTTCCGCGAGCGGCGGAAGGACGCCGACTACACCCAGTGGGCCGCCATGCAGGAGTGCTACTTCCGCCTCTCCCCCTACGCCCGGCTCACCGCCATCGGCTGGTACCAGGAAAGCGCGCGCATGCTCCCCCAGCCCCTCGGCATCGTCAACGCCTCCCACGAGAAACAGTGGGAAGTGAACGCCCGCGCCTACCTCGGGCTCGACTACGCCCGCGGCGAGCACGCCCTTCGCGTCAAGGCAGCCTGGCTCTACTACCGCCAGAACTACGACACGTGGTACGACGGCGGACTCTTCACCCCCGAGGGCAACCGCAACCGCTCGCAGACCTGGCAGGCCGTGGCCGACTACACCTGGACGCCCCGCGAGGACTGGATACTCTCCGCCACCGCCACCGCCACCCACGACCGGATACGCGTCGGCAGCTACGCCGACGTAGACTCCTCGGCCTACATCCTCGGCGACGTCGTCTACGACATCCCCGAGGTCGAGCCCCCGCTGACGAAACACCGCGACGTCTTCAACCTCCAACTCTCCGCCCAATGGTCGCCCGCCGAATGGCTCGTCGTCAACGGCCAATACACCTTCGAACAGAACGACTCCCGCGGCGTCTCCACCGGCTCCCTCGGCGCCGTCTTCAACCTCCTCGACAAGGCCCTCCAGCTCAAAGGCACCGCCTCCTACAACTACCGCTTCCCCAGCATGAACGACCTCTACTGGCGGCCGGGCGGCAACCCCGACGTCCGCCCCGAGAAAGGCTACTCCTTCGACGGCGCCGTCTCCTACCGCAAGAACCTCCACCGCCTGTGGACCGTAGAGGCCGAAGCCGCCGCCTACCTCCTCCTCATCGACGACTGGATACTCTGGCTGCCCCTCGACGGCAACCAATGGATATGGACCCCGCAGAACCACCGCAACGTGCGCTCAGTGGGCACGGAACTCTACGGCAAGGTGACCTTCACCCCCGGCGAGTGGCGGCTCACAGGGTCGGGCAACTTCAGCTGGTCGCAATCCCGCACCCGCAAGAAGATGCACGAGGACGACGGCTCGCTGCTCAAACAGATACCCTACGTCCCCCGCTTCAAATGGAACTTGCGGGCCACCGCCGAGTGGCGGGGCGCCTTCCTCACCTGGCAGCTCACCTACATCGGCCGCCGCTTCACCACCACCGACGAGGAGTACGCCACCGACCCCTACGACGTCCACAACGTCGCGGCGGGCTACTCCCACACCTTCCGCAACGGCATGAAGCTCACCCCCCAGGTGCGCGTCGACAACCTCTTCGACTCCTACTACGAGTCCACCCAATACTACCCCATGCCCCTGCGCAACTGCCTCTTCTCGTTGCTGTGGGAGTTCTGACGGGGCACGGCACAAAGACATTCATACAGAAACAGTTAAACAGCATAAACAGTTAAACAACCAAAAAACAGAGAAATGAAACACATCAACAAAGCAATCCTGTTCATGGCGTTGGCCGCTGCCGCGTTCACCGCCTGCGACGACGACGAGGATCCGGCATTCGCGCCGGAAGTGACTATCTCCCGCGCGGAGGGCTCCACCTCCTGCGTCCCGGGAACAACCTACGAACTGACCGCCCAGACCACCGAGAGCGTCGACACCCTGTGCTGGCTCCTCGACGGCGGCAAAGTCTCCGACGCGGCTTCCTACACCTTCACCGCCGCCGACCTCGGCGTGCATGAAATCATCCTCCGCGCCGGAAACGCCCTCGGCGAGGACGCCGACACCCTCTACTTCAACGTCCACAAGGCCGAGGCCGGACGCATATCCTCCGTCAACGACATCACCAACTGGACGGGCGACGGAGCCAACCGCTCCATCCTCGCTGTGCAGTGGGTGACGGGCGCGGAAATCCGCAACCCGGCCGACAACGAGGTCTTTTCCCGGGCGTGGGGCTACCGTTGGGCCGACGGCGAGGAACGAACCGGCCTTGACATGCTGAAGGCCGTGGCCGCCAAGGACCCGCGGCTGTTCGTGGTGCTCATGACCAGCCAATACGGCACCTCACCCGTGGGATTTGTCTACGATGCGGACGGCGACGGATTTGAAATCACCGACGGAGAACACTCCTTCACGCAAACGGACTTCACCAACGGAGTGTACGAATACGAGGACAACGACTACTACTTCGACGGCATCACCATTTCCGAGGGTGACTATTGGATAGGCGGCATGATGAGCGCGTTCGCCTGCTATTGGAACCTCGACAACTCCGCCGACCTCCAAGACCAGTTCGGGGAATCCCAACTCTCCGCGGGACTGCGGATATTGACCGACAACTCATGGGACGCGTGGACGCTCTCCGTCTTCGACCTTGAGAACCCCGTCAACCCGCAACCCAAACTCCACCTGCTGGAAGCGGCGGAATAATCCCGCCCCGCAAGGCGGAACACCCCACGGAGGAGGCTGTTGTAAAATCGCCAACCATGGGAACCATGTCGGAAATGGCCAACGATACCCCTCCGTCCGCTTCGCGGCCAAGTGAAGTTTCGCCTCGAACCGGCCACGCCCGGCAAAGCGGGAAAATCACATTTTGAACAGCACCACAAAAGTTGGACATAAAACTTTTGTGGTGCTGTTCATTTCGACACAGCCTCATGAAACTGGCGTTTTGAGACACCCTCTGTTACATATTTGAACGCAACGGGACGGGACACAAAACGCGCCCCACCTCCCTTTCGCCCCACGCTCACCCGGTGCAAACATCGTGACCACATCGGAAAAGTAAAATAGAACTTGCTTTCAAATCTGTTTTATCTACGTTTCAAAACGTATGTGAAACGTAGATGAAACGTAGATAAAACGTATATGCTCGCCGCAAAACAGCCGCCAACTCACCGCCAACGCAAGGCCGGCGCCAAGAGAACGGCATGCGGCCGCCATTTCGGCACGGCCCCTACCACAAAGGGCAAGGATATGAAAACAAGGAGAACGGCAGCCTATCGAGAAAAAAGGAAATCGAGCGACGGAAGGCAAGGCAGCGCACCGGAGGCATTGCTTTGGAAGAGGCGGGGACGACAGGGGTGAACTCGCAACGCGGAAAAAAACGGAGGGAAAAGTTTGGCGGAGTCGCAGAGAGGCGTTACCTTTGTCGCCGAATAATGACGAGAGTGGTGTCCCCGAGGATATCCGTCCGAGGGGATGAAAAGGGAATCAGGTGAGAGTCCTGAACAGATCCACTGCTGTGAGTTTCAGCCACTCGTCCGGCGACGCTTGGTCCACTGTCCCCCTCGCGGGGATGGGAAGGAGGTCCGGACGGGGAAACGAGTCAGAAGACCTGCCACATCGCGAGTTGTTCCATGTTCAAGGGGAAGGAGAACAGGAACGCCGGACACAGGCAGCACGCAATCCATACTTTTTCCGCAAGAACATGCCCCCGGGGGGAAAGCGTTCAAGCGATTAACAAACCAACATAAAAAGAGAGAAAGTATGAGAAAATTTTATCGGACAATTTTGAGTTTGACGGCGGCCGCCGGGATGTTTGCGGCCTGCGACAGCGAGGAGACGGTGTACGTCCCCCAGGAGGTCATCGTTACGGACACGGTGGAAATCGTGCGGGCGGAGCCGCCGCGCGTGAGCATCAGCCAGGAGACGTACAACATGGAGCTGACGGACTCGCTGGTGTTGCGGGCGAGCGCCGCGGGGGATTCGGAGACGACGTACCGCTGGACGGTGGACTCGGCGGAGGTGTCGACGGACTCGGTTTACGTGTTCAAGACGGGCCACAGCGGGCTGTTCAGCCTGTCGGTGACGGTGACGAACGCCGAGGGCGAGTCGACGGCCAACGCCTCGGTCAACGTGCGTCCGGGGAAGTACAAGCACGGGACGTTCGTGCTTAGCGAGGGGAACGTGAGCGCAGGCAGCGGACGGCTGACGTTCATCAGCGAGAAAGGCCGCGTGACGGAGGACGCCTACGGAAGTGAAAACACGGGCAGCCTGGGAGGCGTGTGCCAAGACCTGTTCATTTTCAACCACAAGATGTACATCGTGGCGCAGAACGGGGGCAACGAGGGAGGCTTCCTCACCGTGCTGAACGCCGAGACGCTGAAGCAGGAGCGAGCCTACCAGGACGAACTGTCGGGCGTGGTGTCGTGGCCGACGCACGTGGCCGTGCTGGGCGACGACGACATCTACCTGCGCGACAATTCCGGCGTCCACCTGTTCCATCCCTCCACGGGGAAAAGCGTCCTGATAGAGGGGACGAGCGGGGCGAGGAAGAACGCGATGGCCGTGGCGCAAGGGAAGGTGTTCGCCACCGTAGGCAAGACGGTTGTCGTCATCGAGCAGGGACGGACGGCCATATCGGCGACGATAGAGTTCACGGGCAACGTGAGCGGCTTGCTCAAGTCGTCGGACGGGAACCTGTGGGTGTCCACCGCCGACAAGAAGATTTCCAAGGTGGACGCGCAGACTTACGAGATTATCGACACGCACGACGTGAGCGACGTGGTGGCGGGCTCGCAACTGGCGGCTTCCTACGCCGCGTCGCCGAGCATCACGGCGAAGGGCGACACGCTGTACATGAGCGGGCTGACGAGCACGATATACCGCCACGTGTTCAGCACGGGCGAGACGACGCTGATGGCGGACGCCAAGGACTACGTGGACAACTGCGGCATCATTTACAACACGTGCGCCGTGCACCCGCGGACGGGGGAAGTGGTGCTGAACTCCATAAAGGGGTACGGCACGAGCTATCTGACGAACAACATCACGTTCTTCGACTTCAGCGGGGAGACGCCGGCGGTGGCCGCCGACTATGCGGACTACACGCGTTTCCCGGCGGGGACGTTCTTCACCTATAATTTCGAGTAAGCCATGAGGAAATATCTGTTCTACATCATAGCGGCATGGCTGTGGGCGGGAGTCGCCCCGGCCTGCAGCGACGAGGGGGGCGACGAGCCCCTCCCGCCCTCCGGGGAGGAGACGGTGGCGCCGGACGAGCCGGAGAGGGCGGAGCCTGACACGGTGGCGGCGGCGGTGGCGATTCAGAACCTGTCGTGGACGGAGGCGGTGTTGCCGGGCCGGACGGTGCGCCTGCGGGCGAACATCATGAACAGCCGCCACGCCACGCTGCAATGGTACGTGGACGGGGCGGAGGTGTCGACGGACACGACGTATGAGTTCTCGGCGGAGAGCGAGGGGACGTACCGGGTGAAGGTGACGGCGACGAACGCGATAGGGAGCGGGGCGGACAGCCTCGACATCCGGGTGATGGAGGGGTTCGGCATCTCGGACATCGTGAACTGGACGGGCGAGGGGACGAACGAGGCGGTGCTGGCCATCCAGTGGGTGAGCGAGGATTGCGCCGACCTGCTGCGCCCGGCGGACGACGAGGTGTTTTTCCGGGCGTGGGGCTACCGCTGGACGCCGGGCGGGGAGGACGTGTACGGAATCGACATGATCGAGGCGGTGGTAAAGAGCGACCCGCGGCTGTTCGTCATCCTGTCGGAGGACGGATGGGGGACGGCGGTGAAGGGCTTCGGCTATGACGGCGACGGCGACGGGCGCATCCACATCCGCAACAGCGGCCACACGGAGACGGGCCGCGACCCGATGTCGGCGCTGGAGCTGACGGAGGCGGACTTCACGGACGGCATCTACTGGCAAAAATACGGCGAGAGTGTGGAGGAATTCGAGGTGGTGAGCGAGGGCGACTGGTGGGCCGGGGGCTGGTACACGGCATATCTTTCCTACTGGGTCGGCAGCGGGGAGGCCGTACTGGAGGCATCGGACTATTCCTACTCGTCGCTTTATGCGAGCGAGCGGGTGCTGGAGCACCAGTCGTGGGACGCGTGGACGTTCTCGCCCATCAACACACCGGAATATAACGTGGCACCGCAACCGGGGCAACTGAAAGCCGCTCCGGCGAACAATTGATGTGGAACGAGGGGAATAGCTTATAGGGGAGGTGGCGGCGAAGCCGGGTAGGGGTATGAAAACGGCATTTCAACACGCCCCTCTTCCTCCGGCGTTCCCGGAGGGTCGCCGGGGAGTTGCCGGGGAAATTGCGTCTATTTCGCCTGAATACGGCCTGAATGACTCCTGTCCGCGGAGAGGGTTCATTCAGGCCGTATTCAGGCGTGATTCAGGGGAAAGCCCCAGCAACCACCCGGAATCTCCCCGGAAAGACGGAAGGAAGGGCGAGGCGGCCCTCTTTGCGCCCGGACGGCGGGAACAAAAGAGGGAAAGGTTTGGAAGTTACGGGGAAGGAGGGTAATTTCGCGGAGGACTTGTCACACTCCCTCCCCCCTGCGGGGTACCCCCCTATCTTAGGGGGAGAGTTGAACGGCGGGGACCGTTCGATTGATACCCCCTCCCGGCTTTAGGGGAGAGTCGCGGAGCAGAGAAAGTCGGCGGAATATCGCTATTCGGAGAGGATTCCCCGCCATAGCGGAGGAAGGGAGAGAAGGATTTTATGGTTAAACAGGTAAAATGAAGGACATGAAAGAAAGAGAATTGAAACATAGGGAAATGAGGGGAAGGTGTCATACTCCCTCTTCTCTGCGGGGTACTCCCCCTATCTTAGGGGAAGAGTTGAACGGCGGAGGCCGTTCGATTGATACCCCCTCCCGGCTTCGCCGAACTCTCCCTGCTTTAGGGGGAGAGTCGCGGAGCAGGGGTAAGCAAGGGGAGACACCTTCACATGGTTCATTATACCCCTACCCCCCTGCGGGGTACTCCCCCTACTTTAGGGGGAGAGTCGCGGAGCGGGGAGATTCGGCGGAATATCGCTATTCGGAGAGGATTCCCCGCTATGGGAGGAGAGTGCGGACGGGATGGCGGGGGATGGCGGTGGCGTGGATGGCAGTGGTGATGGTGGCGCTGGGGGGATGCCGGGGGAAGGCTCCCTCGGCGGAGGAGTTCACGCGGGAGGTGTACGCGCCGGTGTACGCCAAGGGATTCGACATCGCGGGGGCGGAGGGGATGGAGAGCACGATAGCGCGGGTGCGCAACCCGTGGCAGGGAGCGGAGGGAGTGACGCAGGAGTATTTCGTGGCGCGGGACGGAGAGCGGCCTCCGCGGGGGTTCCAAGGGGTGACGATACCCGGCGGGGCGCGGCGGATCGTGTGCATGTCGTCGAGCCACGTGGCCATGCTGGACGCCTTCGGAGAAGTGGAGCGAGTGGTGGGCGTGTCGGGTATCGACTTCGTGAGCAACGCCTACGTGGCCGCACACCGGGACACCATCGGGGACGTGGGGGCGGAGATGAATTACGAGACGTTGGTGGGGCTGCGGCCGGACCTGGTGCTGCTCTACGGCATCGGGGACGCACAGAGCGCCGTGACGGACAAGCTGCGGGAGCTGGGCATCCCGTACATGTATAGCGGGGAATATGTGGAGGAGTCGCCGCTGGGACGGGCGGAGTGGATGGTGCTATTAGGGGAGGTGACCGACCGGCGGGAGGAAAGCGAGGCGGCGTTCCGGGCCATTGCGGAGCGGTATGAGCGGCTGAAGGCGGAGACGGCGGCGCCGGAGGGGCGGAAGAAGGTGATGGTGAACACGCCGTGGCAAGACACATGGTACATGCCCTCGACGCGGAGCGTCATCGCCCGCCTCATCGAGGACGCCGGGGGCGACTATATCTACAAGGAGAACGAGACGAACGGGAGCCTGCCCGTGGGGATGGAGACGGCCTACCGGCTGCTGCGGGAGGCGGACGTGTGGATAGAGACGGGGCAGTGCGCGTCGCTCGCCGACCTGCTGGCCGTGAACCCGCGGTTCGCCGAGGCGAAGGCGGTGAGGACGGGACAAGTGTACAACAACAACCGGCGACTGACACCGGGGGGAGGCAACGACTACTGGGAGTCGGCGGTGGTGCGCCCGGACGTGGTGCTGCGCGACCTAATCCGCATCCTGCATCCGGAAGACGGTGAGGGAGAATTGTATTACTACCGGCAATTGAAATAAGGCATGGGAAGGAACGCGGGACTGTTCATCGGACTGGGAGCGGCGGTGGTGGCGTTGTTCGCCGCCGACCTGCTGACGGGGGACTCGGCACTGGGGGCGGAGACGGTGTGGGGAGTACTCACGGGAAGCGTGACGGACGAGACAACGCGGGCCATCGTGCTGTCCATCCGGATGGTGAGGGTGGTGGTGGCCGCGACGGTTGGGGTGGCGCTCGCCGTGAGCGGGTTGCAGATGCAGACGGTGTTCCGCAATCCGCTGGCGGACCCTTATCTGCTGGGCGTAAGCTCGGGGGCAGGGCTTGGAGTGGCGTTCTTCATCCTCGGCGCGCCGCTGCTGGGCTGGGGAGCCTACGGGGCATGGCAGTCGGTGGGCCTCGCGGGCGCAGGATGGATCGGAGCGGCGGGGGTGCTGGTGCTGGTGGCGGTGTTGAGCCGCCGGGTGAAGAACATCCTCGGGGTGCTCATCATGGGGGTGATGCTGGGCTACGTGGCGGGGGCGTTGATTCAAATCATGCAATACCTCAACTCCGCCGAGCAGCTGAAGCTCTACTTCCTGTGGTCGATGGGGTCGCTGGGCCACGTGACGGCGGCGAAGCTGTGGGTGATGGGACCGGTGGTGGGCGCGGGGCTGGTGCTGGCGGTGTACACCATCAAGGCGTTGAACCTGCTGCTGCTGGGCGAGAACTACGCCCGGACGATGGGGCTGAACGTGAGGCGGGCGCGGACGCAGATATTCGTGTCGACGGCGTTGCTGACGGGGACGGTGACCGCCTTCTGCGGGCCGGTGGGCTTCATGGGGCTGGCGGCTCCGCACGTGGCGCGGATGCTGTTCCGGGAGGCGGACCACCGGGTGCTGCTGCCGGGGAGCGCGCTGCTCGGGGCGGCGGCGATGCTGCTGTGCGACCTGGTCGCCAAGGCATGGACGCTACCCGTGAATTGCGTAACCGCACTACTGGGCATTCCCGTAATCATCTGGGTAATCTTTAAAAACATACGACCGTCATGATACGATTGGAACACGTGACACTGGGATACGGGCGGAGGACGCTGGTGAGCGACGCTTGCGCCGAAATAGCGGAAGGGAAGCTCGTGGCCCTGCTTGGGCGCAACGGGAGCGGAAAGAGCACCCTGTTGCGGGCGACGGCGGGGCTGGAGAAACCGAGGGGGGGGCGCGTCCTGATGGAGGGGCAGGACCTCGCCACCCTGCGCCCGGAGGAGAGAGCGAAGCTCGTGAGCTTCGTGACGACGGAGCGGGTACGGGTGCCCGACCTCAAATGCCGGGACGTGGTGGCCCTCGGACGGGCTCCCCACACCGACTGGACGGGCCGGCTGCGGGCGGAGGACCGAGAGCGGGTGGAGGAGGCACTGGACCTGCTGGACCTGACGGAGTACGCCGAGCGGACGATGGACCGGATGTCCGACGGGGAGTGCCAGCGGGTGATGATCGCCCGGGCCTTCGCACAGGACACACCCGCCATCCTGTTGGACGAGCCGACGTCGTTCCTCGACCTGCCGAACCGGTACGAGCTGGGAGTGCTGCTAAGACGGCTGGCCCACGAGAAGGGGAAATGCGTCCTGTTCTCGACCCACGAGCTGGACATCGCCCTCACGCTCTGCGACGCCATCGCCCTCATCGATCCCCCGCGGCTCCATTACCTGCCCACGCAGGAGATGATCGCAAGCGGCCACATCGAGCGGCTGTTCCGCAACGACACCGTGACTTTCGACCCGCGGACGCTGCGGGTCGTGACAAGACTCGATATTTCGCAAAACCACCAAAAACACACGCCATGATTGAAGGACACGGAGACGACCTCTACCAATACGCCGGCCGGATAAGGGCCAACTTCAGTTCGAACCTCACCAATTGGATAGACCCCGCGCCGCTGAGGGAGCACCTGCGGGAGAGGATGGGCGAGGTGCTGTCCGTCTACCCCGAGCCAAGGCCCCGCACGCTGGAAGCCCGCCTCGCCGAGAGGGCGGGAGTGGCGGCGGAAAACGTCCGCACGACCAACGGGGCCACTGAGGCCATCTACCGCATTGCCGAGGCGTTCGCAGGGGCGAGGAGCTTAGTGTTTCAGCCGACGTTCAGCGAGTACGCCGACGCCTGCCGGGCGCACGGGCACCGGGTGGGCGCACTTTACCACCTGCCCCCGAACGGGAGGCTGCCGGAGGGGACGGACCTGCTGTGGCTGTGCAATCCCAACAATCCCACCGGCAGCGTCGCGGAGAAGGAGGCATTGGCCGCGCTCGTCGAGCGGAACAGGCAGATGCGGTTCGTCATCGACCAATCGTACGAGGACTTCACGCTCAAGCCACTCTTCACCGCCAAGGAGGCGGCGGAGTATCCCAACGTGCTGGTCATCCACTCGATGACGAAACGCTACGCCATGCCGGGACTGCGGTTGGGGTATGTCACCGGACCGGCGGGGCTGCTCGGACAGGCGTTGGACCGCCACCAACCGTGGGCAGTGAACGGACCGGCCATCGCCGCCGGGCTTTTCCTCACGGAACATCCGGAGGCCATGCCTTTCGACCTGCCCGGCTGCCTGAAGGAGACCGCCCGGCTGCGGAAACTGCTGCAAGCGACGGGACGAATCGAGGCATGGGAGACGGACACCCACTTCCTGCTGGGCCGCCTACGCAACGGACAAGCCTCCGCCCTGAAGAGATATCTAGCCGAGGAGCACGGCATACTGATACGGGACGCCTCCAATTTCGAAGGGCTGGACAAGACGTTCTTCCGCGTGTCCACCCAACGCCCCGAGAACAACGACCGGCTAGCGGAGGCCATCGCCCAATGGTTCGAAAACTGACGACATGGAAAGCGTATTGCCCATACTTCCCCTGCTTTGCGGCTGGACGCTCGACCTGCTGGCGGGCGACCCGAGGTGGCTCCCCCATCCGGTGGTGGCTTTCGGACGGGCCATCGCCTGGTGTGAGCGGCAACTCAACAAGGAACGGGGCCGCCTTGTCAAAGGGGCGGCGACAGCCTTGACGCTCACGGCTCTCGCCTACCTCCTCACGGCGGAGCTGCTGGAGGCCGCACGGGGATTGTCCACCTCTCCCTGGCCGAGCGCAGTGATAGAGACGGCGTGCGTGTTCTACTGCCTCGCAGGAACGACCTTGGCGAGAGAGGTGAGGGAGGTGTTCCGGGCCGCGGACCGCTCGACGGAGGAAGGCCGCCGACAAGTGGCCCGCATCGTGGGACGGGACACCGGCGCACTGTCGGCACAAGAAGTGCGCACGGCAGCGTTGGAAACATTGGCCGAGAACTTGAGCGACGGGGTGGTCGCACCGCTATTCTGGTACGCATTGTTGGGCGCGCCTGGCATGATGGCGTACAAGATGATTAACACACTGGACAGCATGATTGGCTACCGAAACGAGCGTTACCGGCTTTTCGGACGCTTCGCCGCCCGAATGGACGACGCGGCCAACTACGTGCCCGCCCGACTCACGGCCTTGCTGATGGCGGTGGCGAGCGGACGGCTGCGAGTGCTCGGTTTCACGCGGCGGTACGGACGCTGCCACGCCAGCCCCAATTCCGGCTATCCGGAGGCCGCACTGGCGGGGATTTTGGACTGCCGATTCGGCGGACCGCACGACTATTTCGGCGAGGAGGTATGGAAACCGTACATCGGCACTCACGACCGCCCGCTCACGACGGCTGACATGCGCCTCGCCATCCGCATCAATCGCCGGGCGGAGGCTCTCATGGTGGCCGCCACCCTCCTCCTCATAGCATAGGCATCCGCACCAACGCCAAGACCGCCAAATAGAAAGACAACTCGCACAGGAGGAAAACCGTACCGCAACAGTCGCCCGTGTATCCCCCGACGCGCCGCCTCATCCACAAGCACAGCAGGACGAACACCACAGGCGGGCAAAGACACGCCCACCATAATCCCGCAGGCAAGAAGAGAAAGAGGGGCAGCCAACCACCCACCAATCCCGCCACAAACTCGCCCGCCGACATGCGGGCGTAAACCACCCGCGCCTTGCTCTCCTCTTCCTTGCGGGCATAGGGCAGGACGTTGACAATCTGCGAGGCGCACCATTTGGCGTAAGCGTCGGCGCAAAAGGCCACCGCACAAAGTTCCAACGAGGGCAACACGCTCATCCGAGACAGGAGGAGAAAGTAGAGAACGAGGCCCACCACGCCATAGGCGCCGATGTGAGAATCCTTCATGATGGCCAAAACACGCTCCCGCCCCACGCCTCCCCCAAAGCCGTCGCAGAAGTCGGCCAAACCATCCTCGTGCAGGCATCCGGTGATGAACAGGCGGGCGACCACCGCCAACAACCACGCCACCGCCGCAGGGAACACGCCCGCCGTCAGCCAAAACACGCCCGCCAAGACACCGCCCGTGAGCCAGCCGACAACCGGCCAATAGGGCACCACGTGCTTGAAACTGTCCGCCGGAACCGACGCCAGCCGCCAAAAAGGCAGGCGGGTGAAGAACATGAAGGAGGCAAACAAATGTTTCATCATGGCCGTTCCCGAATCAGAAATACTTTGAAACACTCGCCCCGGCGAAACTGTCCATCTCGTTAATCATGCGGACGGCGGAGTCCACGATGGGGTATGCGCAGACGGCTCCCGAGCCCTCGCCCAGACGCAGCCCCAGGTCGAGCAGCGGACGAGCTTGCAGGTAGTCGAGCAGCAGTTTGTGGCCCGACTCGTCGCCCCGGTGGGCAAAGACGGCATAAGAAAGCACCTCCGGATGGAGCCGGGAAGCCGCCAAGACGCAGTTGGTCATAATGAAACCGTCCACCAAAATTATCATGCCCAGTTCCGCCGCACGCAGCATGGCCCCCACAGCCATTGCCATTTCCAAACCGCCGAAATAACGCACGACATTCCACGTGGAGCCGTCGCCATCGTAGTTGTCGACCGCCGCACGCAGCACGTCGTATTTGTGACGGACCCCCTCGTCATCCAAGCCACTCCCCGCCCCGACGCACTGACGCAGGGAAATGCCAGTGAAGAGATGCATCCAGACGGAGGAGGGGGAAGTGTTGCCGATACCCATCTCCCCGAAGCCAATCACATCGCAGCCTTTCCTGCGGCAATCCTCCACCATCGCCGCACCCCGCTCGACGCAAGCCTCCAACTCGTCCCTCGTCATGGCCGCCTCCCGCAGGAAATTGCGGGTTCCCCGGCGCACCTTCCGGTCAATCACCCCCGGCACGCCGGAAAAATCATAGTCCACCCCGGCATCCACAATCTTTAACTCAAAGCCGTGCTGACGGCACAAGAAATTAATACCCGCGCCTCCCCGGAGGAAATTGAGCGTCTGCTGCCACGTCACTTCCTTTGGCGACACGCTAACCCCCTCCTCCACAATGCCGTGGTCGGCGGCGAATATGACGTGGCAGGGGTGGTGCAAAGAGGGGGTCAGGGTTTGCCGCGCCATCCCGATTTGCAACGCAAGCTCCTCCAACCGTCCCAAGGAGCCTTTGGGTTTCGTGAGATTGTCTATCTTGTCCTGAAGAAGCAGACGCAACCGCTCGTCCGGACGCCTGATGTCAAATGTCCTTATCATAATCCTATTCTTTTATTGTCAAGGGAATGCCGGAGACCATCAAGATTACCTTGTCCGCCCGGGCGGCAATATGCTGGTTAATCCAACCCAGCATGTCGGTGAACTTGCGCTGCAACTCGTCGGCGGAAACGCCGCCCATGCCGATCTCGTTGGTGACGAAGATAAAGGTCGCATCCTGGGAAGCCAAACGGTCGAATTCCTCCTTGACGGCCTCCAGAGCCTTGTCCACGTCCGCCTGAAGGTCGTAGAAGAAATTCGTGCTCCACAAGGTCACGCAATCGACCAACACCACCCGCCCCGTGAAATCATGGCGGCTCAGCCATTTCTCCTCCTCGACGTTGCACCACTCCGGACCGCGACGCTCTTGATGACGACGCACCCGAAGGCGGAACTCCTCGTCCCACACCCTCGCCGTGGCCACATAAACAGGAGAAGACGACATCCCAAGCGCCAAACGCTCGGCGTAAGTGCTTTTCCCCGAACGCGCTCCTCCCGTAACCAATATAATCCGTCCCATATCTTTTTAATCTCAATGCTGAAAAACTTCCGCAAAGATAGACATTTCCCCTTTCCCCACACACCGAGAAGGACAAGAATCGCCCCGTCACGTCCTTTCTCCCTTGTAATAAGGAAGCAACAAGACAAGGGCGGCTGCCCCCGCACAAATCCAAACGGTGGACCCCGTGATATCCTTCATCGCCACAAGCGTGGCTTGCAGCGACACTTTCCCCTTCATCACCGTGGAAGCCAAACGGGAAGCCTCGAAACTGTCCTTTCCCCGCACCTGCCCGGCACGGGCGGCTAAAAGGAATTGGGCGGAGGATTGAGGATTGTCACCACGGACCTCCTGCACGAGGCGCATCACATAATACTGTTGCCTCTCCTGCAACCAATTGCCATAAACAGACGTTCCGATGGCGGGTGCCACCACGTTGCGCACCGCCACCATCAGAAACAGCCACGTGGCGAAATAACGTATCGGTAAGTGTTTCATAGCAAAAGCGCAGGTGACAGAGTACAATATCAACATCCCGGCGTAATGAAGGAGCGTCGGAGGGATGACATGCTCGTACACGCCCATCGTCTGATAATGGAAATACATGTAAAGATTGGCTCCCAGCATCAACAGGAAGCCTGCGGCATAGATATAGCGGAAATGAACGCCCTGCACCACGCAAACCAATGTAATGGTCAAGCCAATCAAACATCCCGGTATGGCCCAGCAGGAAACCGTGGCACTCTCCAAATCGCCGGAACAGGTGGAAAGTTTCAGATAGGTGGTGACAAACAAGGTGCTGCTATTAATCAGCATCAACAACAGGAATATGCCCACACTGTACCACGCATAGCGGTAGCGGGAAATGCCCAGTTCCAACAATCTCCCCCGCCCTGCCAAAGCCGAAAGCCACAGAAACAGTCCTCCGCAAACACACGCAAGCACCAAAGCCACACGCATCGAAACACTGTCGAACCAATCATACGTCTTGCCGAAAACCAGCACATAACACAAAGCCCCCATCGCCACCGTCAACAACAACGCATCCGGCAGAAGACGCCAAGGCAACCGGCATTTGCCCGCCAACGCCGGACAAAACAACAAGGCCACGAGCAACACGGCCACCAACATCATGCCGATTACCAAGAAATAGGTGTATTCCCAACGAAATTCGTATGCCACCCACGCCGACACGTAATTGCTGAACTGCACGATACAAAGAATGTAGAAATATAGTAGAGGCATAAGTTCTGTCCGCGCATGTTCGCTTTTGTACGCATCTTCCGGCGTGGATGGCTCGTATAGAAACATATCAAGCGTATTGATGCCCAAGAGGTAAGGAGCGATGACAAAGATGGTATTCAACACCAAAGCCACACGTAGAAAGCCGATGAAAAAACAACACACCGCAAGCAAGGGAACACATTCCGTCACGGCGCACACTCCATTGAACAAGGCCAACAACGCATAGCCGCCCAGATAAACGTGCTTCACATTGCGCCCTCGCAAATAGGGCAACATGAACGGAAACACCATCGACATGCCAATGCTGGCGCAAAAGCTCAGGAACTGGAAGTTTTCCACAAGCACCCCCATCGTTCCCGCCATCTCGTTGACGTTGCTCAGATACGTTCCCCCCGAAAAAAAGAGCGGGACGAACAATAGCAGCAGCACGAGCGCGCCCAAAGGCTTGGGGACCCAAGGATGGAAAGGATAATTCGTTCTCATAGGTCACACGATTACAAATCCGCCTTCACCACACACATCATTCCGGCGACAAGTCGCGCATTGTCCTCTTCGGAAATGTCCGTCAATTCAATGCGCACCGGCACCCGTTGCTGTATTTTCACGAAGTTCCCGGCGGAATTGTCCGTCGGCACCATCGAATACTTCGCACCCGTGGCGGAACTGATGGCCGTTATGCGTCCCTTGAAGGTCTTACCTTTGAAAGCGTCCACGGTCACTTCCACTTCCTGCCCCTTGGAGAGCGAGGCGATTTGCGTCTCCTTGTAGTTTGCGACCACCCACTTATGGCCGTCGGGGATAATCGTGGTAATCGTCTGTCCCGCATTGACCAACTGCCCGTCCTCTATGGAACGCCGTCCCAAACAACCGTCGCAAGGAGCCGTCACCACCGTGTAGGAAAGATTCAATCGGGCCAAATCCACAGCTGCCTCCGCCCTCAAGATGGCCGCCTCGGCATTCTCCTGCCGTTGATCCACCTCGGACACGGAAGAAAGAGCCGCATTGCGCTGACGCTCCAAGGCGGCGACCCGGGCACGGGCCATTTCCAATTGCGTCTGGTATTGCTCGACGACAACGGGCGTGGCCGCTTTCTTGTCCAACAAGACACTATACCGGTGGTAGTCCTTTTCCAATTGCTCGACGCGATAACGCGCCTCCGCAATGGAAGCCTCGTACACCGAGGCCGAGGTGGAAGCCGTGTTCAATGTGTTGGCCACCACTTTGCGCCTGCTGCGGGCATCCATCAGCGCGGCCTCGGCCTGCTTCAGTTGGATACGGTATTCCTCGTCCTCCAACACAAGCAGCGTGTCGCCTTTCTTCACATGCTGGTGTTCCGTGAAACAAATCTTGCTGATATATCCCGGCACACGGACGTTGACGGGCGAAAGGTATTGCTCCACCTGGGCGTCGTCGGTCGTCTCGCACGACTTGTAATCGACAAAAAGGGCGACCACTTCCCATATTCCGTAAACCACAAGGCAAATGCCTATTATCATCGCCACCTTTTTCATCATGGAAGGTTTCGAGGCGGCTTGTTCCTGAACGTTGTTCGTTGTTTCCATAGTATTTGTTTTTAATTATTCGAATCACAAGATTATTTCACCGGACAAGCTCATCCAGCCGCCCGGAAAGTTTCAAAAGCGTAAGTTGGGCCACGTTGCATTGGCAATGAGCCTGCACGCAAGCGGACTGGGCATTGCGGAGCCGCATTTCGTCCTGCAACAATTCCGTCATCGAAGCCACTCCCTCCTTGTATTTTTCCTCCGTGACCACGTACACGTCTTCCGCCTGACGATAAGCGTCCTTTTGCGTGCGGAACACTTCAAGATTGTGGCGAAGCTGACGCAACGCATCGGCATAATTCTTGCTCAGTCGCTTACTTTGCATGGCAAACGTGGTCTGCGCTTGTTGCTTGTCGTATTGGTACTGCCGCACCCGCAGCCGCTTGTCGCTACCGTCGAAAATCGGAATGTGAACGGAAAAGGCCAAATAAGAGTTGCCGAACCAGTTGTGGGTTTCTCCCGACGTATGGAAAAAATGATGGAGCCTCTCCTGATACCCCACCGCTCCGAACTGCCCTCCCAACGACACGGACGGCACATAACCGGCCCGTACCGTTTTAATCTATTTATCTATCAACTCCATGCGTGTGGACAACAATCTCAATTCGGGCAAAGACTCACTGACACCATCCACACGCACAAGCGCCACGTCGACCGGCATGGGCACGACGGCCATCGGAGCCTCCGGAGGGAGGTCGAGCAGGAAACGCAGCAAATTCAATTGCTGCTCATACAAGGTGGCGTATTGATCATATTGCGCCATGAGGTTTTTCAGATTAATCTGCACGCGGGTCAAATCGACCTCCAAAACCACTCCCCCTTTGTACAATTCCTCGGTAATTGAACAGAGGTCTTTCATTCTCCGGATGTTCTCGTCCAGCAAGCGTTGCTGTTCCAAGGAAGCCTGCGCCAGATAATACACGTTGTTTATCTGCACGGTCAAATCTTCCTCCGCCTTTTCGTATGACAATTCACTAAGCTCCCGCACCACGCACGCCGCTTTTGTCGCGGAAAGAACGGTCTGGTTGTACAAAGGCATTGCCATTCGGATTCCGGCCGTCACAGCGTATTGCATGCTTTGAATCTTCTGCCATGTGGGGTCGTCGGGAAAATCATTGCCAAGCAACACTCCGGTTGTCACATTGGCCGGCTTCATCAGATAATCCATCATTTGAAAGTCGGCAGTAAACACCGGAAGCAGACGCGAGCGGCTTTGCGTCAAGGCCGTCTCGCTTTTCAGTATGTCGACGCGGTCGTTTTTCAAAGAAAGATTGTTGCGAACACCAATCTCCAAGCACTCCTTCAAAGAATATGTTTTCTGCTGCCCGAACACGAAGGACCCGCAAAAAAACAAAAGCAATAAAACGAATACATGTTTCATATCGTCGTTCTTTTTTAGTTTTATCATGCGGCAAAAATAATCCGGCCATTCCCCTCCCCAAAGTGCAATTCTCGGGACTGGTTGTGCAATTTCAACGGAAGAAGTGAAATCAAACGGAAGGGAAAGGCGGTTTATTCGGATTTTATTGGTTTATTTGCACACTCATAGACACTCTTACCATGGAACAGGAATACTATCAAGTGTTAGACGCCAAACAGCTTATCGCAAACCATGCGACCGTGTCGCAAAACAAATGCGGACTCTTTTTATGCCGAAAGGGAGACGCCGACCTTTTATTGAACAATCGCAGTTTCCATATCGACACGGGCACGCTCTGCCTCTACACGCCCTATACGTTCATCCGCATCGTACGGCACAGCGACGACATCGAAGGTTATCTTTTAGAATAGACATTATATAGATTAATTTATTATATGACTCATTTTGTGCGTGATTCTGAAGTTGTGTAATCCACAAGCAATAAGAATCA
>CALUHX010000018.1 GCA_944320555.1 uncultured Butyricimonas sp.
GGAAAAGGCATTTTTTTTTTTTTTTTGATACTGGTGCTGGCGGCGTGCTACTGCTTCAATCTTATGATTCGAGAGTATCCCTACAATTTTTCAAAAGGAGAGATTCCGTAAACCTTTCAAATGCACCCTATCGAGGCAACAAAAAAATTCGGATTATTTGTCGCAAGAGAACCATTTGGCTTACATGTTTTCAATGTTACATTTTTGTCCGCCGACACAAGAGGAAACTAACAAAAAGATGCTATCTTTGTAATAATAATTAAGCTGATAATGAAGTAATAGAAGTATAAAAATGTGTGCAAGACTCTTTTACTTATCTATCGATTGGAGTTGGCCTTGCAAGGATTGTGAAGGAGCTTTGCTTTTTTAGATAAGAAATGATAAAACAGAACATAACAGCATATCAAGCGAAGTATTTCGCTAATTATCTGTCAAGACGTTTACCTGCAAACGACGTGGCAAAACTTACCGCATCCTTACAAGACGCACGGGTCGATCTTACTCCACATCAGATAGAAGCCGCTCTTTTCGCTTTTCAGTCGCCTTTGTCAAAAGGAGCTATCCTTGCTGACGAGGTGGGACTTGGCAAAACCATTGAGGCTGGAATTATCCTATCGCAGAATTGGGCGGAACATAAACGGCATTTGCTCATTATCTGTCCTGCAAACCTCCGTAAGCAATGGAATAGCGAGCTTTTGGATAAGTTCTTTTTACCCTCAATCATTCTTGAAAAGCAAAGTTTCAACGAGCAAATAGAACGGGGCAATCTCAATCCGTTCAATCAAGAGAATATCATTATTTGCTCTTTTCAATTTGCCAAAGCCAAAGCAGCCTACATCAAGCAAACGCCCTGGCACCTCGCAGTTATCGACGAAGCCCACCGGCTACGCAATGTGTACAAACCGACCAACGTAATTGCCAATACTATCAAAAGGGCACTCGCTAACAGAAAGAAAATACTGATGACCGCCACGCCCCTGCAAAACTCCATTTTGGAATTATTCGGACTTGTGTCGATTGTTGATGACTTTGTGTTCGGCGACATCAAGAGTTTCAGGGAACAATTCGGCAACTTGCAAAGTGAATCCGACTTCCAAGCCTTGCGTCGGCGACTCGAACCTGTGTGCAAGCGCACGCTACGCCACCAAGTGTTGGAATATATCCAATATACTAAGCGCATTGCCATTTTAGAGGAGTTTTCACCTTATAAAGACGAAGAAATCCTATATGAAATGGTTTCGACCTATTTACAACGAACAATGCTCTATGCACTCCCTAATAGTCAGCGTATGCTGATGTCGCTGATTCTCCGGAAACTATTGGCATCTTCTACTTACGCTATCTATGGCACGCTTTGTTCGCTGATAGAAAGACTCGAAGCGATGTTAGATTGCCAACCCGCACTTGAGTCCACTACGGTTTCAGAAGATTTTGAAGATACCATCAATGAAGAAGAGTGGATTGATGAAGAAGAATTGGACAGATTCAAAAATGATGACGGTGATAAAATTCTCCACCCGACCGACATTGAAGGTATCAAGAATGAAATATCGGAGTTGCAAATGTTCCGAGACCTCGCTTTTAAAATTAAGCGTAATAGTAAAGCAGAACATCTTTTCAAGGCTCTTTCAAAAGGATTTGAAAAGTTGAAAGAACTTGGCGCACCGCAGAAGGCACTTATTTTTACTGAATCAAAACGCACACAAGAATATCTTTATGAATTGCTTGAGGAACGTGGCTATGCAGGGAAGGTGGTGCGTTTCAACGGCACAAACACAGACAAGCAGTCCACTGCTATATACAAGGCGTGGCTCGATAAAAACAAGGGTAGTGACAAAGTAACAGGCTCTCCCAGTGCCGACCGCCGTGCCGCTATTGTTGATTTCTTTCGCAAGGAAGCCACCATCATGATTGCCACCGAAGCTGCCGCCGAGGGTATCAACTTGCAGTTCTGCTCGCTTATCGTAAATTATGATATGCCGTGGAATCCGCAACGCATCGAGCAACGTATCGGGCGTTGTCACCGTTACGGACAACAATTCGATGTGGTTGTGATTAACTTTCTGAACATAAAAAACGAAGCAGATGTCCGAGTGTATCAGTTGCTTTCTGAAAAGTTCCAGTTGTTCGATGGCATTTTCGGGGCAAGCGACGAAGTGCTTGGCTCTATCGGTAACGGTGTGGACTTTGAGAAACGTATTGCCGATATCTACAATTCGTGTCGTACCTCACAGGAAATCAAGCAGGCATTCGATAATCTTCAAGCCGAGTTTCAAGAGCGCATTTCTGATAATATGCTGGCAGCACGAAGTTCACTGCTTGAAAACTTCGATGAAGAAGTGGCGCAGAAACTGCGCATCAATTTTAAGGAGAGTGCCGCAAGCCTCTCGAAATTTAACAAGGCTCTTTGGTTGCTTACCCGCTATGCGTTGCGAAACACCGCCCAATTTGACGAGACCAATGCATCGTTCCAAATATTCGACACTAACATCAAGGATTACGCCGGGCGTTATTGTTTGCTTAATACAGACACTTTCACTCGCCGCTCGCAACTCTCAATCCCCGTGCATACGCAAATTTACCGGGTGGGACATCCGCTCGCACGTCATATCATTGACGAATATATCAATGCAGACTTACCTTGTCGGGAGGTTGTGTTCGACTATACGAATACTCCTATTCGTGTATCGCTGCTTGGTGAACTCGTGGGAAAGTCGGGATGGTTGCATGTTGAGAAGTTGTCCATTGACGCTTTCGAACAGGAAGACCGCTTGCTGATTGCTTGCTTCGATGAAGATGGCAATGAGATATATTCCGATGTGGCACAGTATCTGTTTGAATTGTATGCCGCTGAACAAACCGGGATAGTCATTAAATCTGCAAGGGTTATCAATCAATACGATAGCATCATAGCTCGGCAAAGAGCCGCCATTATTGAAGAAAATGCCTTGCGCAACCAAAATTTCTTTGAAGAAGAAATGGATAAGCTTGATGCTTGGGCGGAGGACATGAAGATGAGTCTTGAGCGTGAGTTGCGAGACCTCGACACCGAGATTAAGTTGCTCAAAGGTTCGGCAAAAAAATTGGCTACCCTTACCGAAAAGGTCAATGCGCAACGCACTATTAAAGACCTTGAACACCGTCGTGCGGAGAAACGTCAAAATCTTTTCTCCGCACAGGATGAAGTGGAGGCTCGCAAAGAAGAACTGCTTTCTTCTGTCGAAAAAATGCTCAATCAAAAGGTGGAGCAAAAGGATTTGTTTACAATTAAATGGAAATTGGTATGACAATAACAGAATTAATCAACTTGGGTAATAAATTTGAATGGATTTATCAACAAATGTACCACTCAGATGGTAAGGCTTTGGATATTATTTCAGAAGATAAAATCGTCTCCAATGAAGAGGATTATATTTCGTGGCTGTGTAAAGTAAAGCGGATGTTTCAAAAGGAATATTCTACTGATGCTATATTTGATGAAATTATTGATCTTACATCTTCTCAAAAACCTAACACTTATTCCAAGCATATGCAGATTATGGGTGTTCTTCGTTCGATAGAAGACGACCCGCAATTATGCAATAAAGTGGAATCAATGTCATTTATTCCTGCAGTCAATATAAATAACAATATCAATATTGGAATTACACTAAACTCTATTACAGAAGGATTAACTCCGCAACAACTTGCAGAGTTAAAATATTATATTAAATCCAATCCAAAAGATAAAGAAGGTTTTGTGAAAAAACTTTTATCTTTAGGAGTGGATGCCACAACAATTCTTAGTAATATATTAGGAGCAGAACCTATTTGGAATGCAATAACAAATTTACTCTCTAAATAACATGCAGAAACTTGAACTCACATGGATTGGCAAGAATAATGCGCAAGAACCATTAGAACCGCGTATTCTTATCGAAAATCCTAAATATAGCTATGGAATAGTGGAAGAAACCACATTACCAAGTGGCAAACTATGGCATGGTAATATGCTTATTCATGGAGACAATCTTCTTGCGCTTAAATCACTTGTTTCTATGTATACAGGTGAAATAAAGTGTATCTACATAGACCCACCATACAACACAAATGCAGCAACTGAATACTATGATGATATGGTTGAGCATTCGTATTGGCTTAGTCTCATGCGTTCTCGTCTTGAGTTACTTCGTGAACTTTTGAGTAATGAGGGAACTATCTGGATTCAAATAAATGATGATGAACAAGCCTATCTAAAAGTTCTTTGTGATGAGATTTTTGGACGCTCAAATTTCATCAATATGGTATCGGTTAATATGAAGAATATTGCCGGTGCTTCTGGGGGTGGAGAAGATAAAAGAATGAAAAAGAATTGCGAGTATATTTTAGTTTATGCTAAATATTATTCAAAACTTCCTCTTTTTAATGGTCCTTATGAATACACTAAAATATCTGATCTTGTTCAACAATATTTGGATGAGGGAAAAAGTTGGAAATATACAACAGTTCTTTTGAATCCGGGAGAAAAGGTCTATATTGGTTCAACGATTGACGGCGAGGGGAATGAGATAAAAGTTTATGAACGCCGCAATCCTTTTATACTTTCAATAAAACAAATAGCAATAAGAGATTCTATTTCAGAAAAAGAAGCGTATCAAAAATATAGTGTTTTTGTCTTTCAAACAACAAATGCTCAAACCTCTATTAGGACAAGAATTATAGATTATCGTATGGAAAATGGTATCACGGAAGACCTTCTTTCCATTGAATATGTACCTAAGACAGGGAGAAATAAAGGAAAGGTCTATGAACAGTTTTATAAAGGAGATAAATGTAGATTGTTTGTATGGTTAAGAGATACTTCTGAGATTGTAAATGGTGAACTCTATAAGAAAGATCTTCAAGGCACTTATTGGGATATGAATGCATGGATGAAGAATCTAACTAAAGAAGGTGATGTTCACTTTCCTATGGGCAAAAAACCAGAAAAGCTAATCAGTCAGATTTTTGAGATGTGTACCGTCGAAGGCGACCTCGTTCTCGATAGTTTCTTGGGTAGCGGTACAACTGCAGCCGTGGCACATAAAATGGGGCGTAAATATATCGGTATAGAATTGGGAAATCATGCTTATACCCATTGTGCGCCTCGTCTCAAAAAAGTAATTGATGGAGAAGACCAAGGTGGCATTACAAAAGCACAAAACTGGCAAGGCGGTGGCGGATTTAAATTTTATGAACTTGCTCCGAGTCTTTTGAAGCATGATGAGTTTGGGCAGTTGGTAATCAACCCCGAATATAATGCAGACCAACTTGCAGCCGCCATGGCATTGCAAGAAGGCTATACCTATTCTCCCGACAAGGACATTTATTGGAAGCAGGGATATGGGTCGGAACACGACTATATTTTCACCACCACCCAATTCCTCACTGCTGAAGCCATTGACCATATCCACGAGGCAATGAGTGACGAAGAATCACTTTTGATATGCTGCACCGCCTATCAAAAGGAAGCAAAGACTCGTCACGGCAATATTACCGTGAAAAAGATTCCGAAGATGTTGCTTGGTAGATGTGCTTTTGACAAAGACAATTATAATCTCAATATTATTGCCGCCCCTGCGAGGGACGATATAGAAGATGAATCCGAAGATAACGTAACCCTTTAATATGATCCGAATCATGGGAGAATTGTTTAATATATATTGCGATGAGAGCTGCCACTTGGAGCATGATCCCGTAAATGTGACAGCCATGGTGATTGGGGGCATACTCTGTCCCGACGCTAAGAAAAAAGAGGCCAATGACCGCATACGAGAAATCAAAGCAGAGCATGGCATAAAAGCCGATGCTGAAATCAAATGGAACAAAGTGTCCCCTTCGATGTTGTCTTTTTATATGGATTTAATCAACTATTTCTTTGACAACAGTGACTTGCATTTTAGGGCGGTGGTCATCCCGGATAAACGAGAACTTGATCACGAACGTTTCTATCAAACTCACGATGAGTTTTATTATAAGACATATTTTCGTATGCTGAAAACCATATTGGAGCCGGGTAAGGAATATGCCATTTACATAGATATTAAAGACACCAGAAGTCAAGAAAAAGTAAACAAGCTTCATGACGTGCTTTGCAACAGCAATTATGATTTTAATCGGAACATGATTAAACGAATACAACAAATACGGTCGCATGAGGTGGAATTGATGGGACTGGCGGACTTGCTTGTCGGAGCAATGTCGTATCTTCATCGCGGGTTGAAAGGGAGCGAGACGAAACTTACTTTGATAGAGCGTATCAGGCAACGTAGTGGTTATACGTTAATGTCGAACACGCTTTACCGTGAGAACAAGTTTAATCTGCTTATTTGGAAAAGCAAATATGAGTAAAGATTATTACGAACTGCCAGAATTGATTACGCTATCGGAATATGGCGGCGATTTCAACGCATACTTGGAGGCTGTATATGAGCTTTTCAAGAAAGACTTTATTGAAAAGCGTCCCGTGTTTCGGGGTATTCGTTTGGGTTTGAAAAAGTACCCTATGGAAAGCGGAAAGGAGGCCACCTTTTGGCACATGACTTCGGAGGGAGAGGATGAGGCGACACGTAATCCAGACTTACGTCGAATGGAGCGCATCAAGTGGCCTGCCGCACTCATCAATGACTCTACACATCCTTATTTGAAAGTATGGGAGAACAAACGTGGGAACAAAACCAACGTGCTTATCTTTCATGAACAAGAGGGGTATTTAGTGGTATTGCGCAAGGGGTCGGACTACTTGATTCCGTGGACGGCTTACCTCATCACTTATCGCAACCGAAAAGAACGTTTACTAAAACAGTATGAGGCATATAAAAAAGCAAGGAGCTAACTTGAAAAGCCGCTCCCGTTTCTCTTTCAACTACTTGGTTGCTGAGATTGATGTTGCAAAAATACTTCATTTTACTAAATGTGCAAAGAAAAGGTCTGAATAATTTGGAATTTAACAAAATTGTATTATAAGCTAATTGACGATGAATAAAATAACCGCCAACATAAAACAACGGCTTTCTCTTCGCAAACCCTTGGGCGAAGCCCTTGAGGTTGTAGAGAAAATTGCCGACACACTTTCACTTGCCAAACAGACAAGAGACACAGATACAGCCACGTTCTGTAAAACGGAACTTGAAAAAATTCAAGAGATGTTTCCTCATGTCAAGGACTTTGAGCGTGATTTCCCCTCATTTGCTTTCTCTATTGCCACAGGCATAGGAAAAACACGACTGATGGGTGCTTGTATCGCTTATCTGTATCTTGCGAAAGGCATCAGGCATTTCTTTGTGCTCGCTCCTAATCTGACACTTTACGAGAAATTGATACGTGACTTTGGCGATTTGTCGTATGAAAAGTATGTATTCAAAGGCATTGCCGAGTTTGTCGCCAATCCTCCGGTGGTAGTGACAGGTGATAATTACGAAAAGCACCGCACAGCTATCCCAGGCTTGTTTAGTCCTGTTGAAATAAACATTTTCAATATCTCAAAATTTAATACCGAGAATAAGTCAAGTAAAAAAGGCGGACAGATGGTTGCGCCTCGAATGAGGCGATTATCGGAATACCTTGGAGAATCATACTACGACTATCTCTCTAATCTGCCCGATCTTGTTATTTTGATGGACGAAGCGCACCGTTACCATGCAGATGCTTCAAAAAAGGCGATTAATGAACTGCGTCCGATTATCGGACTTGAAATGACAGCCACGCCGACAGATGAAAAAGGCAAGTCGTTCAAAAATATAGTCTATGAGTACAATTTAGCGCAAGCTCTCGCAGACGGCAAATATGTGAAGAATCCGACTGTTGCCAAACGTAAGAATTTCAAGCGGGGCAACTTGTCGGACACAGAGCTTGACACAATCAAACTCGAAGATGCCATTTCTGTACACGAAAAAGCAAAACTCCACTTACAGATATATGCCAAGAACAACAATATTTCGCTCGTCAAACCATTTATCTTGGTTATTTGTAGAAACATTAATCATGCCAATGAAACTGTTGCGCTGCTTGAAAGCGATAGTTTTTTTGGAGGTCGTTATAAAGACAAAGTCTTACAAATAGACAGTTCTACGAAAAAGGATGAAGAAGTAGAGCAACTCTTTGTTTCACTGGAGAAACCTGATAACAAGATAGAGATTGTCGTGCATGTGAATATGCTTAAGGAGGGTTGGGACGTAACCAATCTTTATACCATTGTACCACTCCGTGCCGCCGATGCACCCATACTTGTTGAGCAGTCAATCGGTCGTGGCCTGCGCTTGCCTTACGGCGGTCAGCGCACAGGCGATCCTGAAGTTGACAAACTCACTATAATCGCTCACGAGAATTTTGAGGCGGTAATAGCCAAAGCAAACGACCCGAACTCCGTTCTTTCCAAGTTATCGTTTATCGAACTTGACGAGAATGAAAATGTTGTGCCTGGTACTATTATTGTTACAGCCCAGTCAAAACAAGAGGTTACGATAGCCAATTTACAACAGAAAGCCACTATCGCTTCTACCGAACAAGAGCAGAAGCAAATACAAGCAAATATTGAGGCTCGACGTGCCGTATGGCATGCGCTTGAAGGACGTAATGTGGCAGTACAAAGCACGACACAACTCCTAACTACCGAAGAAACAATGAAAGTGGAAGAAGCCGCCGTGGCTTATATACAAGCCAATGCCTCCGTTTCCAATTCACTATTCGCACAGCAAGAAGCGGAAGAACAAATTGCACAGGTTAAACAAGTGCTTAAAGTGGTTATCAGCGAATTTGTGGAAAATGTGATTCCCATCCCGCGTGTCACTATCTTGCGAGACGAGGTGAATGCCATATATAATTGGTTTGACCTCGACATTTCGCAGGAAAGATTCAAATATCATTATGTTAACCCGGAGATTATCCGTATGGGATTGGTTGACAAAACGGTTGAAACCTTCTCGGCTTCGGAAAGCGGTATACTTTCTCGCTCCCCAAGAAATCAGATTGTCAGCGAATTGATAAACTATGACGACATTGACTACGACAAATGCAATAAGTTGCTTTATCATCTTGCCGACCAAGTTCTTGACAATATAGCGTCTTATGATTATGAGCCCAAAGTGGTGGCAGCCATTGTGCATCAATTTAAACATAATATTGCCGAAAAGATATATCAACAAATTATGGAACATTTCGAGACAAAATCTTCGGGATTCAAAGCCTCAAAAATTTTACCATTTGTCAAAATACTGCCACAAAACATGACCGAAGTGCCAGGCTATGGCAAACGTGATTTTAGAGATATAATTGAACCGAAGTCTGCCGTAAAGAAGTATATCTTTACCGGCTTCCTCAAATCTTATTTTACTGAAAATAAATTCGACAGTTCGACGGAACAAGATTTTTCCTTTGTTCTTGAAACAGACAATAGTGTATTGCGATGGCTGCGTCCCGCTCAAAAGCAGTTTAATATCTATTGGGGCAAAGACGGAAGTAATTATGAACCGGACTTTATCGTTGAGACGGATAGCACAATCTACATGATTGAAATCAAAGCGTCAAAAGAGATAGGTGACCAAGAAGTAAACGAAAAACGTGCTGCTGCTGAACTTTATTGTGAAAAAGCAACTTCATTCACAACCGAAAATGGTGGTAAGCCATGGCGTTACATTATACTTCGCCATGACATTGTGACACGTACAAACTCGTTTAGTTATTTAATTCAACATAACTATATCCCGTGAAACGAAGAACTCTGTGTATTGAACATTCCCATTTCTTTAAATCAGGAGTTTTATCACATAGAGTATTTACCCACCCCCTTTCGGAAATCTGTTTGCAAGAAGAAGAGAGGATGAAACCGTCAAGATATTGGAAATCATGGAACAAAAACGAATGATACTCGATGCTTTTGCCAGCAGCACAAACGGAAGGTTCGTTTCCAACTCCGCATATCTGCACATTCCCATACGAGACAAAGAATGAACGCAGCACTTGCGATACGGTTTGTGATTACGGGAGAAGAGGCGGGAGAGGGGCGGCAAGAAATATTTGAGGGGAGAAGCATAAAGGGGCGATTTTATCCTTAATTTCGTGGCGCAAAACGGAAAAAAGGACCAGCGGCCGAGAAGCAAGGCGGCCGGAAAGGAGGACATCATGGAAAAAGGCATTTTTTCAAGGGACGCGATACTGGTGCTGGCGGCGTGCTACTGCTTCATGTCATGCCACACGATGATTATTCCGGTGCTGGCGGGCTTCACGGGGAGCCTGGGGGGCAGCGGACTGCTGATGGGAACGGTGGCGGGGATGACGAACCTCGTGTCGATAGGCTTCCGAATCGTGTCGGGGCAGATGGTGGACCGGGTGGCCAAGAAGCGGCTGTCGCTGTGGGGGGCCGCGCTGATGGGAGCGGGGTGCCTGGGGTGCGCGTTAACCCGGGGGACGGAGCTGCTGCTGGCGGCGAGGGTGGTCCACGGCGTGGGGTTCGCCTGCTGCTCGGTGGGGCTGTCGACGTGGTTCTCGACGCTTCTGCCGCGGGAAAAACTGGGGTCGGGGATGGGCATCTACGGGACGGTGCAGGCCGTGGCGTTGGCCGTGGCCCCTTCGTTGGGCATAAGCGTGGAGCGGTGGCTGGGTTACCGGCCGGTGTTCTGGGGCGCGGTCATTTCGGCCGCGTTGATTGTCGCGCTCTCACTGGCCGTGAGAGAGAAAGGCGAACGAGTGGCGGCCCGAAGCGGGAGAGGAGAAGGGAAGAGATTCCGCCTGGTGGAGCCAAGCGTGGTACCGATAGCACTAATCGTAACGCTTTTCACGATACCTTACACGGCCACGCAGTCGTTCCTCGTGCCCATCATCAAGCGAGAAGGGCTGGCAGCGCACGCGGAGCTGTTCTTCGCCACCTACGCCATCGCGCTGGTGTGCATGCGGGTAGGCTTCCGCAATTACTTCGACCGGGTGCCTTACCGCCGTTTTCTGGCCGTGTGCACGGGCAGCGCGGCGGTGTCCATGCTGCTGCTCAATTTCGCGGGGCACAATCCAGGCCTGGCAGGGGCAGCGGTGTGCATGGCGGGCGGATTCGGCATCATGTGCTCGGAATCGCAGGCGACGGCCATGGCGATGGTGGACAACACGAAAAGGGGCCTGGCCAACAGCACTTACCTTATCGGACTGGACAGCGGCATGGCGCTCGGCCCGATGGTGGGCGGCCTGCTGTACGGGCACGCCGCCGCGGAATATTTCTACCCATGGCTGATGACGACGACGGTTCTCATCGGAGCGGTCTATCTGGCAGGAAGAAAAAGGCTCAGTCAAATCTGAACAGGGAAGAAAGGAGAAGGACATGGACATCTGGGACAAGAAGAAACGGTCGGCCGTAATGGCCAAAATCAGGAGCAAGGACACGCGCCCGGAGTTAATCGTGCGCCGCTACCTGTACTCCCGAGGATACCGCTACCGCAAGAACGTGAAGAACCTGCCGGGATGTCCGGACATCGTGCTGCGGAAATACGGAATCGTGATTTTCATCCACGGCTGCTTCTGGCACGGGCACGAGGTGGACGGGCGGCTGCCGAAGTCGAACAGCGAGTTCTGGCAAAAGAAAATCGAACGCAACAAGGCCCGTGACGAGCGCAACAAACTGCTCCTCACACGTCTGGGATGGAAAGTGATGACGATATGGGAATGCCAGCTGAAGCCCAAAGCGAGGGAGGAAACACTGCGGGAAATGGAGTACCACATCAACCACTCGTACCTCGCCAACTTCCAAAAGAAAAAGCCGAAGACATACGAGACAGGGGAGGAGGGACCTCTGAACATGGCGGCGGAAGAGAAACCGGCCTATCAAGCGAAAAAGAGGCAGGCCGAGGGAAAAAAGGGGAGGGAAGAGCCGGTCAATCCGCCGCAAAACATAGAATAAGGGGAGATGAGACCGCGGCAGACGGCCGCTATGCCGTCGCTTCCAATCCCGTGGCCGACGAAAATGCCGTCAACGGCCGTGACGGCAGACATGCTCAACATACCGAACAGGGTGGGAATAAAGTACTTCTTGAACAAGGTGAACACGTTCACTTTTCCTAAATCAATCGCATCTCTTTTCATAGTCTTTCGTTTTAACGGTTAATTTTTCTCACACAGCCGGACAAACAAAAATTGCCGGACAAGGTGATTGGTTTTACCCAGTCATCTTATCCGGCAATTTTCCCTTGCCCTCCGATGAGGATTACAAAACGCTCTTTCTCGTTATGTCGGCGCAAAGGTGGGTCAAAGATTCGGGAGATGCAAATGCCACTCACTTTTTTTCGTAACTTTATCCAACCATACGGTTTGTTTTTCCTATTCTTTGCGTAATCTTGAGGACATGGACATTGGATACACACCCTGCATAGTGCGGATTTGCGGGATATCCGACACCTTTCAGGTGTTGCTATTTTAGGTAGAAATATGGAATTAACGTTGAATCTGAACTCTCATTTATAAGCCAGGCACAGGCACGATTTGGAAGAAAATCAAAATCCATGCTTGGAGGTGATTATTTAAACTTTATGCGTATCTTTGGGGAAATTAATTGAGCGATTATATGGCAGAGATAAACAGCACACTCGGAAATATACGAGGGAAGGTGGGCAACGTGATTCTGTACGAGGGACGGAACGGGAAAACATTGGCCCGAGGGGCATGGTTGGTCCGCAAGGCAAGTGAAGAACCGCAAAAACGGCAGTCGGCCGTTTTCGGCACGCTGACCAAATTGAAAAGGAGGCTGAAGCCGGTCATCGACATCGGTTTTCCAGGAAACGGGAAAACGTTGAAGGGATGCAACGCTTTCATGAGCGTGAACTCGAAAGAGGTGGTGACGGTGGAGAAAATCAAACCGTCGAAAAAATTGAGCAAACGAAAAACAGCCATACAAGAATTCAAGGCAAAAATTGACATTTCAAAATTGAGAGTGGCCTCCGGTCCTCTGCTTTCTCCAAGCGTGGAGGCGGAAATCGACACGAAACAGAAAGAGGTGCGATTCAGGCACCGGGCCATATTAGTGAATGCCGCAGACTGTTTTCTTGACGACCGGATTCATGCGGCGTTGGTGGACGAAGGGAAATGGATCGCCCTGTCAAAAGAAATCTGCCTGCGAGGAGAGGACGGGGAAGAAACCGTCAAAATACCAGACAACATGGACCCAAAACGAGTGGTACTTTACGCTTTTGCCACCAGCGCAGACGGGAGGTACGCTTCCGACTCCGTCTGCCTGCACGTTCCCAAACAAGAAAAGGAGTGACTGCAATAAGTGATTTTCATACCCCTACCCCCCTCCGGGGTACTTCCCCTACCTTAGGGGAAGAGTTTGCGGAGCAAAGTTATTTTGCTGAATATCATTGCTCTGTCGCCCCATTCCCAAAATTAGGGGAAGGGGTGGCAGAGCCGCCGAAGGGGTACGATTATCCATTTCGACACAGTCCCAGCGATAGGGAGAATGGTTGTCTACCACGCAGAACAGATTGTTTTACCCGTAAGTCTCTATGAGATATTTGATGAAAGCGGGGTCGTTAAAATTCACGGTGCCCGTGTCGTGCTGATTTAGGGCAGCTATTCGCGACATCTCGTCGTCAGTGAGACGGAAATCGAAGATGTTGAAATTTTGCGCCATACGCTCTTTGTGGACACTCTTGGGGATAGCGACAATTCCCCGAAGCGTGAGCCAGCGAAGAGCCACTTGCGACGCGGTTTTTCCGTATTTCTCTCCGATTTTCGTCAAAACGGGATTGGTGAAAATGGCATCGGCTCCTTGCCCGCCAAGCGGTCCCCAAGCCGTCATTTTCGTGTCGAACTCTTTCAGATAAGGCTGAATGCCATTTTGCTGTACCAACACGTTGCACTGCAACTGATTCATGGCCGGTTTCACATCGACATGGAGAGCAAAATCGACGAAACGTCCGACCTGGAAATTGGAAACGCCGATGGCACGAACTTTCCCCTCGGCAAGCGCCCGCTCCATTGCCCGCCAAGAACCGTACACGTCGCCATACGCCTGGTGAATCAGCAATAGGTCGATATAATCTGTCTGCAATTTTTTCAACGACTCGTCGATGCTGCGGGCAGCCTTTTCCTCTCCGGCGTTGGAAATCCATACTTTTGTCGTGAGAAACAATTCCTTACGCGGGATGCCGCTTTTGGCGACCGCACGTCCCACGCCTTCCTCGTTGAAATAAGCCTGGGCCGTGTCGATGTGACGGTAACCCGTTTCAAGCGCATCGCTCACACAACGCTCGCACTCGTCGGGAGCCACAAGAAAAACCCCATAGCCCAAGAGGGGCATTTCCACTCCATTGTTCAATTTTATATGTTCCATATCAATCGTGTATTTTTAATGTTCCTATTCCTTTCACTATCTGCAAATTCATATCGTCGTAGATGGGACTTCGGCCCGTGTCGAGCGTGGCAATCCGAGCCATTTCCTCGTCGGAAAGCGTGAAGTCAAAAATGTTCAGATTCTCAATCATCCGCTCCTTACGCACGGATTTCGGAATGACAACCACGCCACGCTGATTGAGCCAGCGAAGAATCACGTTGCCGACCGTTTTACCATACTTGCCGGCAATGGCTTTCAGAAGCGGATTGTTGAAAATGTCGTTTTGTCCCTCGGCGAAAGGAGCCCACGCCTCATGCCGTATGCCTTCTTGCTCCAAGAAACGGTGAGCGGCTTGTTGCTGAAAGAAGGGATGAGTTTCCAACTGATTCACGGTGGGTTTTATCTCGTTGTGCAGGAACAAGTCCTGGAGACGTTCACTGGAGAAACTCGTAACCCCGATGGCACGAATCCGACCTTCCTTGTAAAGCCGTTCCATCGCCCGCCAGGCAGCGTAATAATTGCCATAGGGCTTGTGAATCAGATAAAGGTCAAGATAATCCAATCCCAACTTTTTCATGGACAGGTCAAAAGCCCTTAACGTATCGTCGTACTCATGGTCTTGCACCCACAATTTCGTGGTAACGAATATTTCCTCGCGCTTCAATCCGCTATGGCGGATGGCATCACCCACCTGCTTTTCGTTGAAGTAAGAAGCGGCCGTGTCAATCATCCGATAGCCGACTTCAAGAGCGTCGCTCACGCAGCGTTCCGTGTCGCCCGCCGGAATCTGGTAAACGCCAAATCCTATGGCAGGCATTTCAACCCCATTGTTCAATTTTACAGTCTTCATTGCTTGATTCGCTTTTTGTTTTTACAAAAGTAGAATATCAATCAACAAATTACCATACCCAAATTACGGTATTATTTTCACTTTTTTCTGTCATACATATTTACAATTCACACAAGTTCCGTACATTTGTAATCATGCAAACGGAATTCAAAATGGAAGAAGACATCATATTTGACGACAATTTCAAAAGAATGAACAACAAAAACATTCATTTGTATTGCACGCACGCCTTGTGCCATGAAGGAGAGGCTTCATTTCTATTGGCTGAAAAATCGTTCCACATGAAACAAGGCGATTGCATTATTCTCCCGCATAATGAACTGGTGAGCGAAATCACGGAAACAAAAGACTTCAAGGCAACCATTGTTTATATCTCCAATCACTTTTTGCTCAACAATATGCCAAAAAACGAATACGACGTGATTGGAAAATTGACTTTGCTGCGCAATCCCATCATTCCTTTGACCAAGGCAGGACAACAAATATTCATGGAAGATATTGAAATCATCCGCAAACGAACAGTGAACACCGCTCACCATTTTTACAACGAATTAATGGGTTGTCTCGTAGACACTTTTGTCTTAGACCTTTACGACTTTCACGCCCAAGTCTATGGAAACGCACGCTTTTCCGGTCAACAGGCATTACTGATGAAACGATTCATTGAGATGTTGAGCAACAAAGAATATCAAAAACACAAGGAAGTTTCTTACTACGCTTCCAAATTGTGCGTCACACCAAAATATCTCTCAGAAGTCTGCAAAAAAATAAGCGGCTCTACCGCCAACTTTTGGATTGACCATTTCACGATTGTCGCCATCAGCCGTTTACTCGCAGATAAGTCCTTAGCTTTAAAAGAAATCGCCGAGCAAATGAATTTTTCCTCCCTTTCCTTTTTCAGCCGTTATATGCAACGCCTGCTAAAAGTGTCACCATCCGAGTATAGAGGAAACAACCTATAAAGCGCAATTTCATTTCACATTGTCCGCATATCATTTTGTGGAAAAATGGGGAAAAGCGGTGGATAAATTGTGAAGGAAAATAGAGAAGAAAAGAATAACTTTATTTGCAATTAACAGATAGGGGAGAGGTATAGAAATGAAATCGAGAATCGCAAGGAGAGTTATTCTTTTTCGCTCGAATTCTTTCCTTGTTTTTCTAACAGGAATCCATCGAGAGAATAAAAACTATTTTTTAAAGCAAGCAATTACTAACTCTTGTGGAAAAACCTCACATATCATTTATTGACAGACATATAAAAGCACCGCAAACTGTGAATAACCCAGTCTTCAATATGAATAACGTAACAAACAAACAAACAGCATGAATTTATTCCAAAGAATTCACCGCATATTATTTTCCTTATTTTTTGTTTCAAAGAAAAATTAAAAGAGAATATAAATATGACATAGTTGTTGATAACTTCGTACTTTTGTCTTTCGCAAAACAAAAAGCTAGGTTTTATGAATCCTATAAAAAAGTTGATGGGGGAGACCGTGATTTATGGTTTCTCCACAATATTGGGGAGGTTTATCAATTGGTTGCTGGTACCACTATACACCCGGGTACTATCGGAAGCGGACAATGGCATATTCACGAATTTGATGGGATATGTGGCTTTGTTGGTCGTGCTGTTGACATACGGGACGGAGACGGGATTCTTTCGTTTTGCCACAAAAGACAATAAGAACAGGGTGTTCTCGACCTTGCTGACCTCATTGACATTCACCTCCCTGCTCTTTTTGGCGCTTTGTTTTGCTTTTTTGCCCGGGATTGCGAATTTTATAGAAATGCCCGGAAGCGAGACTTATATCAGCCTGTTGGCAGTGACAGTGGCCATTGACGTGGTGAGCACCTTGCCTTTCGCTTTGTTGCGCTTGGAAGGGAAAGCTTTGCAATTCGGCACCATCAAATTGATTAACATAGGTATCAATGTCTGCTTAAACTTATTTTTCTATTTACTGTGTCCTTATTTGGAAAAACGGGGCCTTCATGTGCCTTTTTATAATCCGGACGGGGGAGTGGTTTACATATTTGTTTCCTATCTGGTGGCCTCCGTGTTGACGTTGTTCATGTTGATGCCTTATTTGAGCAGGTTCCGGTTTGTGTTTTCCTGGTCGTTGTTGAAAGACATTTTGAAATACTCGTTTCCGATTCTTGTGGTCAGTGTGGCGGGCATGATAAACTTGCAGGGAGACAAAATCATGATGCCGAAGATATTGGGAGAGGGTGAGGAGTCGTGGATTGCCACCGGGATTTACGGAGCGAATTACAAACTGGCTTTGGTGATGTATATATTCACGCAAGGGTTCCGGTTCGCTTTCGAGCCTTTCTTTTTTAGCTACGCTAAAAACAGCGACTCAAAGAAAGTATACGAAGACGTGTTGCTTTATTTCACGGGATTCGGTCTGATGGTGTTTTTGGGCGTGATGTATTGGTTGGATTTATTGAAATATTTCATACCCGAGAATTACCACGAAGGATTGGTCATATTGCCTATTGTTTTGATGGCCAATTTGTTCCAAGGGATGTATTATTCACTTTCGCTGTGGTATAAATTGACGGACAAGACGATTTACGGCGCTGTGATGGCTGTCATAGGTTGCGTGATCACGATAGGGGGGAACTTGTTGTTTTTAAAAAAATGCGGATACATAGCTTCCGCTTATTCCGTGTTCACCTGTTTTCTTGTGATGACAATCATCTCTTTTTTCTTGGGCAGACATTTCTACCGGATAAACTACGACGTGCCTAAAATCATTTTCTATTTTGTAATTTGTCTTATATTTTATTTTGCGGGAGAGAAGATAAAACTTGACAGCAATTTGTTAACCTGCTTGGTCAGAACTCCTTTACTATTGCTTTTCATTTTTATCTTTGTGAAGAGAGAGATGAGTTTTTTGCTTACAAAACAGTTCATACGCGGATTAGTTCATAAAAAATGATTATCTTAGCGGGATTGTAAAAAGAAAACGAACAAAAACGTAACAGTTAAAGGTATGAAAATAAAGGTGGTGAACAAATCGAAGCACGCGCTTCCCGAATATAAGACGAAATCGTCGGCCGGAATGGATATATGTGCCAACTTGGAAGAGCCAATCATGCTGAAACCTTTGGAAAGGAAGTTGGTTCCTACGGGCATTTTTATCGAGTTGCCGGAAGGGTATGAGGCACAGATTCGGCCGCGTAGCGGTTTGGCTTGGAAGGAGGGCATCACAATTTTGAATTCCCCCGGCACGGTAGACGCCGATTATCGGGGAGAGATAAAAGTCATTCTGGTCAATCTTTCCCATGAGATGGTGCAGATTAACGACGGGGACAGGATTTGCCAGATGGTGGTTCAACCCGTCGAGCAGGCGGAGTGGATTCGCGTGGAAGAATTGACGGAGACGGAAAGAGGGGAAGGAGGATTCGGTCACACCGGAAAACAATGAAATGAGAAAATGAGTGTCACGAAGCGTTTAGTTTTATCGGTTTTGTTATTTTTATTTGCTTTCAATTCGTTCGCAGATAAAAAGGAGACGGAGCATATTTTGACTGAAGATCAGGAGACTCAGTTCAATTATGTTTTTATGGAGGGAGTGCGTTGCAAGATTTTGGGCGATTTGAAATCGGCGATAACTTACTTTGACCAGTGCATGAAGCTTTACAAGGGGAGCGCGGCGGTCCGTTATGAGCTGGCAAGCATATTGGCTTTGGGAGACGATTTGACATTGCCTTTGCAACTGATGAGAGAAGCGGTTAAGTTGGAATCCGATAATATTTGGTATAAGTTGTTGCTGGCAAATATTTTGCAAAAAAAGTCCATGATAGACGAGGCTTGTGCGGTTTATGACGAATTGATAGCCCAGCATCCTGACAGGGAGGATTTTTATTTGGTAGAGACAGGTTTGTACACTTCCGTGGAGAAATGGGAAAAAGCCATTGAGGTTTTGGACAGGCATGAGGCCCGGTTTGGTTTGAATGAATCTGTCACTGTCGAGAAGGCGAAACTTTACGCCCAATTGAAAGATATAAAGAAAGCCTCCTCGGAAATCATGAAATTGGTGAAAGCCTATCCGGAAAAAACGGATTATCTGGGGTTGTTGGCTGAATTGTATTTGTCTAATGACGAGGAGAAGAAAGGATTGCAGGTGCTGGAGAAAGTGGTGAAGAAAGAGCCTGACAATGGTTTTGCCCAACTGTTCATGGCCGATTATTATTATTCGAAGGGAGACACGGTGGAGTCGGAGAGGTTATTGAGAAACGTGTTGGTGAACGATCGAGTGGATAACGGTCTGAAGGTTCAATATTTGCTGAAATTGTTGGTCAACCAGAAAGAGTTGAATCTTTCGGTGGAGAAGGTGTATGGTTATGAGCGGATTTTGTTGGAAAGGTATCCGGACGATTTGTCCGTTCGCACTTTGAACGCGGATTTTTTGAAACGGATGAATCAGTTGGATTTGTGCGTGAAGGAATTGGAGTTTCTGATTTCAAAAGATCCGGACAACTTTGTCGTTTGGGAAGAATTGTTGTTGATGTACAATCAGATACAGGACACGGCTTCCATGTATGAAAAAGGATTGGAATGTCTTCGCCATTTTCCCAATGAGCCGCTTCCTTATCTGATGGTCAGTCTGCCGTTATTGTTGGAACGCAATATTGACGGGGCTTTGCTCTATTTGAAGCGGGGGGTGGAACTTGCGGAAGACGGGACGGTCATCAAAGCTCAGTTCTATTCCTATCTGGGTGATTGTTATTATGAGCAGGACAGTGTGGATTTGGCTTTTAAGATGTATGACGAGGTTTTGAAAATCAATCCCAATGATGTGTTGGTTTTGAACAATTACAGCTATTTCCTTGCTTTGCGGGGCGAGCGTCTGGAGGAGGCGGAGGAGATGATTTCGAGAGCCGTCTCTCTGAATCCGAATAACGGCACTTTTCTGGACACTTACGCGTGGGTGTTGTTCAAGCGCAAGAATTATTCTTTGGCCAAATTTTATATTCGTTCGGCCATAGAAGACGAGCAATCCGTTTCGGGCGTTTTGTATGAGCATTACGGAGACATTTTGTATATGAACGGAGAAAAGGAAGAAGCCGTGAAAATGTGGCAAAAGGCGATGCAGGTGGGAGGTGATGTGGAGATTGACAAGATTGTGGACAAAATTAAAAATGGTTTACCGACAGATGATGAAGAATAGTTTCGTGCTCATATTGTTGATTGTTTGTTTCGCGTCTTGCCGTTCGATTAAGACTGTGGTGAACGAGGAAGTGGAATTGCCTCACATTTCGGAAAGCAGATTGTTTAAAAATGTGGGCGACAGCGCATTGAGTTTTGAAACCCTTTATGCCAAAAAAATTGATTTGACCCTGCGCGATAAAGAGAAGTCCAATAGCTTGAAAGCCATGTTGCGAGTGAAGAGGGACAGTTTTATTTGGATTTCCGTCACAGCGCCGTTGGGCATAGAAGTGGCGAGAGTGTTGTTTACTCCTGACAGCGTGAAGTTCATAAACGCAAGGGCAAAAGAATATTTGATTTCGGATTATGGCATTTTTTCGGAAAAGTTTGACGTTAACCTGACTTTCGATTGCTTTCAACGCATATTGACGAATCAATTTTTCGATTTTATTTCTTGCACTTCAACGGTGGAAAGGGAGAAACGGTATAAACTTGACAAGTCGGGAGAGGACTATGTGCTTTATAGTTTGGAGGAGCGGGCCATTGGCCGCAAATTAAAGCGTTTGTACAAAAAGAAGCGGAGAAACAAAGAGTTTACCCTTGTAATGCAAAAAGTGCATGTCAATCCGGACAACTTCAGACTCAATGCCGTTTCGATAGAAGATTTGGAAGAAAACTTGGAGGTGAGTGTCAGTTACGGGCATTTCAAGGATTTCGGCGGAAAATTGTTTCCGGAACGTTTGTCTTTCAAGTTGCTGTCTGATTCCGACGACTTGGAAGTCGTTTTGGATTTCACCCGGTTGGAATTTGACGTGAGTGTTTCGCCTAATTTCAGGATAACGAGTAAGTATAAGAGAATTTATTAGTTATGAGAATTTGTCGTTGGATAGGAGTTTTGCTTTTTCTGTTTTGCTTTTCCTCTTCTTTCTCACAGTCGATAGCCGACATGAAAAAGAAACAGGAGAAGACGGAAAAAGAGATAGCTTACCTGAATAGGTTGTTGAAAGAAGCCCGGAAAGACAAGTCCGCCACCGTGCAAAAGCTGAATATCATTAATGAAAAGATTTCGAAGGGAAAAGAGATGTTGAACTCGCTGAACGAGGAAGTGAGTTTTTTGGAGGGCTTGATTGCCGACAATGAGGCACTGAAGAGCAGATTGGAGGGCGACAGGCAGCGCATGCTGGATTTTTATTCGAAAATGGTTTATGAGACCTGGAAAAAGCGAGGCGAATTCAATAAGTTGATGTATATATTTTCCGCTTCCAGTTTTCGTCAGGCTTATGCCCGTTATAAATATTTTGAGCAGGTGGGAAACTATTCGAAGAAGCAGTTGCGCAAGATTGAGGTGACGAACGATTCCCTGACCTCAGTCAATCGCAAGTTGAATGATTTGATTGCCCAAAAGAATGAGATTCATTCTGACATTGTCGCTCAAAACGGCGAATTGATTCGGGAGCAAAATGAGGCCAATTCTTATATCTCGGAGTTGAAGAAGAAAGAAAAGGACTTGTCGCGGAAGTTGAAAGCCGAGATGAAGAACAGAGAACGTTTCAGTGCGGAATTGAAGAGACTGATAGCCGCGCAGACAAAGAAATCGGGAAGCAAGACATCCGATTACAAGTTGACCCCCGAGGAGAAAATCGTGTCCACGGATTTTGCCAAGAATAAGGGAAAATTGCCGTGGCCTGTGGAGCAGGGTTTTGTTTCCGAGAAATTTGGAGTGAATGTTCATCCTGTTTTCAAGCAAGTGAAATTGTCCAATGACGGGATAACAATCACTACCTCGAAGAACGCGAATGTGCGTAGCGTTTTCGGTGGGGTGGTGACGGAGATTATGTTTATTCCCGGTTACAATAACGTGGTCATCATCCGTCACGGCAGCTATTTGACGGTCTATTCCAATTTGGTGGAAGTGTCTGTCAAAAAGGGAGACAATGTGAAAACGAAACAGATGATAGGCAAATTGTCCGCAAACGAGAAAAGCAACAGCACGTTGAATTTCCAAGTCTGGAAAGACAAGGACAAATTGAATCCCCAGCTTTGGCTGGCTCCTATGTGAGGATTGTTTAAATGGATTATTTGTGGTAAATTCGCTTGTTGAAACGGCAGAGTGGGCGGAATTCTAATTTAATATGAAATTCAGATGGACGAACTTTTCTTTTTTACCGAGGATTGTGAGATGCCTTCCTTTTTTTCGGAAGAGAAAATAAGGAAGTGGCTCCGGGTTGTCGCAAGCGACTATTCCCGTAAGATTGGAGCTATTTCTTTTATTTTTTGCAGTGACCCCTATATCTTGGATGTGAACAGAAAATATTTGAATCACGATTACTACACCGACGTGATTACCTTTGACTATGTCGAGGGGGAAATCTTGTCGGGCGACGTGTTTATCAGTTTGGACACGGTGAAGTCCAATTCCGAGGAATACCATACTGCTTACGAAGAGGAATTGAACAGGGTGATTGTCCATTCCCTGCTCCATTTAATCGGTTATAAGGACAAAACGGACGAGGACGCGGCTGAGATGCGCTCCAATGAAAATCATTGCTTAGAACTGCTTAAAACGCTTTGATATGCCTGATTTGTTTCCTATTTATGACGTGATTGTGGTCGGGGCGGGACATGCGGGATGCGAGGCTGCCTGCGCGGCGGCGAACTTGGGTTCCAAGACATTGCTTATCACATTGGATATGAATAAGATAGCTCAGATGTCTTGTAATCCGGCCATCGGAGGTATCGCTAAAGGACAGATAGTTAGGGAGATAGACGCTTTGGGCGGTTATACGGGAATTGTCACGGATGCCAGCACGATTCAGTTCAGAATGTTGAATTCGTCGAAGGGGCCGGCCATGTGGAGTCCTCGCGCCCAGTGCGACCGGATGGTGTTTTCCTTGTGTTGGCGGGATATTCTCGAGCACACGGATAATTTGGATATGTGGCAGGACGACGTGACGGGCCTGTTGATGGAGCAGGGTAGGGTGGTAGGCGTCGAGACAAAGATGGGAGTCCGTTTTAAGGGGCAGCGGGTAGTGTTGACGACCGGAACCTTTTTGGACGGTCTGATGCATGTCGGGAGAGTGAGTTTTTCCGGAGGGAGAATATCGGAGCCTGCCTCCTTCGGCTTGTCGAAACAGTTGGCGGATTATGGTTTTACGGTTGGAAGGATGAAAACGGGTACTCCTGTCCGTATTGACGGGCGTAGCGTGGATTTCTCCAAACTGACGCGTCAAGACGGCGATAATGATTTTCATCGTTTTTCATTTTTGAGTTTTTCCGTCACGAACGGTTTGGAGAGGCGGCCTTGTTTCATCGGGTACACAAATGAGAAGGTGCATGAGATATTGAGGGAGGGGTTTGCGGACAGTCCGCTTTTCAATGGAACCATAAAGAGTATCGGTCCTCGTTATTGTCCGAGTATCGAGACAAAGTTGGATACTTTCCCCGGCAAGGACAGCCACCATCTTTTTTTGGAGCCGGAGGGCGAGACGACCACGGAGTATTATCTGAACGGTTTTTCTTCTTCCTTGCCGTGGGATGTCCAATTGCGGGCGTTGCGCCACATAGAAGGCTTCGAGAATGTGAGGATATTCCGTCCGGGATATGCGATTGAGTATACTTTCTTCCAACCGACGCAATTGCGTCCGACTTTGGAAACAAAATTGGTGGAAGGCCTTTATTTTGCCGGTCAGATTAATGGCACTACAGGTTATGAGGAGGCCGCCGCGCAAGGTTTGATGGCTGGCATCAATGCCCACCTTTCTTTGCATGGGGGAGGGGAGTTCGTGTTGAAAAGGGACCAGGCTTATATTGGCGTGTTGATAGATGATTTGGTGACGAAAGGGGTTGACGAGCCTTACCGCATGTTTACTTCTCGTGCGGAATATCGCATCTTGTTGCGTCAGGACGATGCGGACGCTCGTTTGACTCCTTTGGGATATTCGATAGGTTTGGTGAAAAGAGACAGGATGCTTATTTTTGAGGACAAGATGAGGAAACGGGATATGCTTGTCGATTATGTCTCAAATTTGAGTGTGTCTCCGGATGAAATTAACGGGATACTTGAGAACTTGAATACTTCACCTGTGCGGCAACGGGTGAAACTGGTTGATATAATTTCTCGTCCTCAAGTGACGATGTTCAAATTGAAAGATGACTTTGCCCCTTTGCGGGAATTTGTTTCGGAGAACCTTTTGCGGGAAGAAATAATTGAGGCGGCGGAAGTGCTGATTAAGTATAGGGGATACATAGAGAGGGAGAAGTTGCTTGCCGACAAATTGAGTCGTCTGGAAAATTTGGTGATTGCCGGAAAGTTTGATTATATGAAAATATCTTCGCTTTCTTATGAGGCCCGTCAGAAGTTGACAAAGATTAATCCGAGAACGATAGGGCAGGCTTCTCGTATCACGGGGGTCTCTCCGGCGGATATAAGCGTGCTATTAATTTTGCTGGGTCGATAGAATGTTTCACGTGGAACATCAAAAAGTGTGCGAAGAGCACCTGTAAAAACAATAAGGAGAAAAAATGTTATACCAATGTCTTTATCATTAAAAAGAGAGATAAATGAAGATAGTAGAAGGAAACTTGATTGACATAGAAAACAGGGAAATTTATCCTTGTGCGATTACAATATCTGAGGGGAAGATAGTCTTGATGGAAAGGAATTCCAATTCGTATGACTGTTATATTTCTCCCGGATTGATAGACTCCCATGTTCATGTGGAAAGCTCCATGCTGACACCGACGGAGTTTTCTAAATTGGCTTTGCTTAATGGCACCGTGGCTGTGGTGGCGGATCCTCATGAGATTGCGAATGTGATGGGGGAGGAGGGGATTCGTTTTATGATGGAAGACGCAAAAAACACGGCGCTGAAATTCTTTTGGGGCATACCTTCTTGTGTTCCGGCCACTCCTTTCGACAGGGGAGGAGCTGTTTTGAATGCGGATGTTGTGGAAAATTTGGCGAAGACCGGACGTTTTTCCCACCTTTCCGAGATGATGAATGTGCCGGGTGTTTTGAATGGCGACGAGGAGGTGCTTCGGAAATTGGAAACAGCCAAGGAGCACAAATTGCGGATTGACGGTCATTCTCCCGCCTTGAGGGGCGAGGATTTGAGCAGATACATTGCGCACGGGGTGGAGACCGACCATGAAAGCGTCACGTTGGAGGAGGCCCAGGAAAAAATATCGAAAGGGATGCATGTCCAGATTCGGGAAGGGAGCGCGGCTCGAAATTATGAGGCTTTGAAATCCCTGATTGCGACGGATACGGACAGAATCATGTTTTGTACTGACGATTCTCATTCCGAAGACTTGTTGCAGAAAGGACATATCAACAAGATTGTGAAGAAAGCCATTGCCGATGGGTTTGGCATTTTTGACATATTGCAAGTGGCTTGCCTCAATCCGGTCCGTTTTTATCATCTGGACGTGGGGACGCTGCGTGAAGGCGATGCGGCCGATTTCATTTTGGTGGACGACATAGACACGTTTAACGTGTTGTCCGTTTACGTGAATGGGGACGAGGTTTTTCGTGAAGGGGAAGAGGTAAAGACTATGCCGCGGGAAGGAGTGTCGTTGAACAATTTTGTCCACGACCCGATTTCGTTGGACGAGTTGCGTCTCCCTGTCCAAGGAACTGTGCCCTGCATTCAAATCGTCCCGGATAGTTTGATAACGGACAAAAGGCAGCTTGAGTTTGCCGCCCGGATAGAAAATTTCCAGTCTTCTTTGGACGATGATATCTTGAAAATAGCCTATGTGAACCGTTATTTTAATGGAAAACCGCAGTTGGGATTGATAAGTGGGGCCAATTTGAAACGAGGAGCTTTTGCCACTTCCGTGGCCCATGATTCCCATAATATAATAGCCATGGGGACCAACGACGCGGATTTGGCGGATGCGATAAACATCGTGATAGAAAACAAGGGTGGGTTGGTGTTGTCTTGTCGTGGAGAATCCTACTCTTTGCCTTTGCCCATAGGAGGCATTATGAGCGACAAGACGGGGAAGGAGGTTGCGGAACGCTATCTCTTTTTGCTTGACAAGTTGAAAGAATGGGGCTGTTCTTTGCGGGCGCCTTTTATGACGCTTTCATTCATGTCCCTGATAGTGATTCCCGCATTGAAGATAGGGGAGGAGGGATTGTTCGACGTTGACGCTTTTAAATTTGTTTGAGTTTATGGAGGACAATTACGGATTGAAAGAGAAAGTCAGTAAGTTGCCGACATCGCCGGGAGTTTACCAATATTTTGACGCCAACGGGACGATTATTTATATCGGCAAGGCAAAAAATTTGAAGAACAGAGTTTCTTCTTATTTTATGAAAGGAAACCAGTCGGCGAAGACGGTGATGTTGGTGCGCAAGATTAGAGACATCCGTTACATTGTCGTCAATTCGGAGCAGGACGCCTTGTTGCTTGAGAACAACTTGATAAAAAAATACAAGCCTCGCTATAATATCTTGTTGAAAGACGACAAGACCTATCCTTGGATTTGCATCACAAAAGAAACCTTTCCCCGGGTTTTTCTCACGCGTCGCTTTGTCCGCAACGGTTCTGAATATTTTGGACCATACACCTCCGCAAAGTATGCCAACACGTTGATTTCCTTGATTAAATCGTTGTATAAATTGCGAACATGTAATATATCATTCAGAAAATCAGATATTTATAATGGTAAATATAAAGTATGTCTTGAATATCATATAGGAAACTGCCTTGCTCCTTGCGTCGGTGATGTCACGGAGGAGGCTTATATGGAGTACATCAATCAGATACGAAGCATATTGAAAGGCAACATATCCTCTGTCATTGACTTGATGGGCAGGCAGATGAAGGAATATGCCGTGTCTCTTCAGTTTGAGAAGGCCCAGACGATGAAGGAGGGAATCGAGATATTGAAGAGCCATCAGAGCCGCTCTACTATTGTCAGCGCGTCGTTGAACGACATAGACGTGTTTTCTTATATCGACGATGAAAATTTTGCCTATGTGAATTATTTGAGGATTGTTCACGGGGCTGTGAACCAAGTCCATACGATTGAGTTGGAAAAGAAGCTGGACGAGTCCAAGGAAGCCCTGCTTTCTTTTGCCATTTTTGAGATACGCCAGTTGGTCAATAGCGGTTCCAAGGAAATCCTGGTTCCCTTTTATCCGGACGTGCTGATGGCCGGATTGAACTACGCCGTTCCCAAGCGGGGGGAGAAAAAGCAATTGCTGGAGCTTTCAGAGCGCAATGCGAAATTCTTCAAGATGGACAGGGAACGCCAACGGGGATTGCTGCGGCAAAACAACAAGTTCGATTTGTTGAACACGATGAAGAGCGACCTGAAACTGCCCCGCTTGCCCCACCGCATGGAATGTTTCGACAACTCCAACATTCAAGGCACGAGTCCCGTCGCCTCTTGTGTCGTTTTTATCGACGGCAAGCCTGCCAAACGGGAATACCGCCATTTCCACGTGAAAACGGTTGTCGGAGCGAATGATTTCGCCTCCATGGAGGAAATCCTTTTCCGCCGTTACAGCCGGGTGTTGAAAGAGGGCGGGGAGCTGCCCGATTTGATAGTCGTGGACGGGGGGAAAGGGCAATTGAGCTCTGCCGTCGAGACTTTGCGGAAGTTGGATTTGTTGGGCAAAGTCCCCATCATCGGTTTGGCCAAGCAGATGGAAGAGATATATTATCCCGGCGACTCCGAACCTTACATCCTCTCTAAATCATCTCCCACTTTGCGCACCTTGATGCACATCCGCGACGAGGCGCATCGTTTCGGCATCACTTTTCACCGCCAGATTCGTTCCAAAGGACAAATCAACAGCGTCCTTGATGAAATCAAAGGTGTAGGTGACAAATCATCAACGGCTCTGTTGCAGCATTTTAAAACGGTGAATAAAATACGTTCTGCCTCCCGTGAAGAACTGGCCGCCGTCGTCGGTCCCTCCAAAGCCGGAAAAGTCTATGATTATTTCCACTCGAGAAGTGAAGAAGTCTGAGGCGCATCAATACGTGCCGGTATGCCCACGATGCCGCATAGGAGTTCTTGGGCACGGATTGTTTTCGCTATTTTTCCCCTTGATTACTCTCGCATCACTCCCGCATCAGTGACGCCTCTGCGCCACAAAGCTTTGCGTCACAGAGGCGTCACTGATGAGGGAATGGTCCGAATGGAAGCGGGCGAATCCATAGCGTTGCCTTGTCGAAAAGTTTTTATATCTTTGTCCGTAAGGACATAAAAAATTGCTTGGTCATGAAATATCCGATAGGCATTCAAAGTTTCGAACAAATCATCGAGGACGGTTACGTCTATGTCGACAAGACGGATTTGGTCTATTCTCTCGTGAAGGAGGGTAAGATTTATTTTTTGAGCCGTCCCCGGCGTTTTGGGAAAAGCTTGTTGGTTTCCACTCTGGAGAACTATTTCCTCGGGCGGAAGGAATTGTTCAAAGGATTGGCCATTGAGAGCTTGGAGAAGGATTGGTTCGTTTATCCGGTATTTCATATTGATTTCAATGGCAGAATGGAGGAATCGGGTGTCCTGGAGGATGTGTTGAACGGGAAAGTGAGCGAGTGGGAGAAAATCTACGGAAGGACGGGGAATTACACGAACGTCGGCAGCCGTTTCGCGGAAGTGTTGAGACGGGCGCACGAACAGACGGGCCGCCGTTGCGTGGTCCTGGTCGACGAGTATGACAAACCGATATTGGATGTGTTGGACACGGGGAAGGAAATAGCCGTCGGTGGCGACCGGATATTGTTGGAGGACAGGCATCGGGAAATCCTGAAAGGATTTTATTCGATGTTCAAGGTGGCGGATGCCCATTTGCAATTCGTGTTGTTGACGGGAGTGACGAAATTCTCGCAAGTAAGTGTCTTTAGCGGTTTCAATCAGCCTGCGGATATCAGCATGGACAAAAAGTATGAGTCTCTCTGCGGCATCACGCAGAACGAATTGGAACATTATTTCGCCGGACCGATAGCCGAAATGGCTGAAACGTATCGTTGCGACGCATTGACGATGATTCAACTGCTGAAGCGTCAGTACGACGGTTACCATTTCAGTCCGAGGATTGTTGATATCTATAACCCGTTCAGCCTGTTGAACGCTTTTCGGGAGGGCATGATGCGGGATTATTGGTTTAGCAGCGGAACGCCTGCTTATTTGGTGCGGTTGTTGTCCCACATGCGGGAAAATATGAATGAGTTGACAGGCCGTTACTACGCTCCGAGGGAATTTGTGGACTATAAGGCGGATGTCGAGCGTCCTTTGCCGATGATATACCAAAGCGGCTATCTGACGATAAAGGATTATAATTGGGAGGACGGCACGTTTTTGCTGGATTTTCCGAACAACGAGGTAGAGGAAGGCTTTTTGACAATGGTGGCGGCGGATTATTTGAAGTCGCCGGAAGACGTGTCATATCTTGCCCGGGAGCTGAACAAGGCCTTGAGGGCGGGCGACACAGAAGAATTTCGTGAATTGCTGACATCTTTTTTGGCAAGTATTCCTTACGATATGCGGAGAAAAGAAAACGAGCGTGAGCGAGAACGCGACTTTCAGTACACGTTCTATCTGATTCTTCGGTTATTGGGAGTGTACACGGTACGTGCTGAGGAGCGTCAAAGTCAGGGGCGGGTGGATTGTGTGGTGGAAACTCCGGATTATGTTTACATTTTCGAGTTCAAGTTGGATGGTTCTGCGGATGAGGCGTTGCGGCAAATTGAAGAGAAGGGATACGCCCGTCCGTACGGCACGGACAAGCGCAAACTACGCCGCATCGGCGTGAGCTTTTCTTCAAAGACCGGCACTGTGGACGATTGGAAAGTTCTGGAATGTTGAGTGGAGGCTATGCCTATCAACTCATTTCTTGTTGTTACTGGAATGCGAGTGCGTTAAAATCACAATTATATTCATCCGATGAGAGAAATAGGCATAATAGTATAACACGAGGAAAGGCCAATCGGACATCGATTTTCTTTTAAGAACGGCCTTCAAATCTGCTCCGTAGGATTATTTGTAGTGTCGGAACGGATGCGGAACGTTTTGAATAACCGACAGACGAGGGTTCGCTTCATTCAAAGTGCGAACAAGGTCTGTTCCGTGTTTTCTCATGGTGTGAACCGTGTACACAAACCAATTACGAACGTGTCTCCGATGTGTTAAAAGCGTTGGATTGATTGTTTTTGTTGCGTCGGAGACACATCCATGACACGCCTTTATACATGGACCATACCATAAGAACATCCTGTCCATACGTTGAGAGCCATAGAATTATTGACCGTGCGTATATTTCTCTACATAAATTAGTCCGGTGGCAAGCGTTGGCGGATATAAGCTAACATAGATAAGGCGGCAGGCGGGAAATTCTCATGAATCATTCTCGCCTGCCGCTCCTCAACTAAAAAAGCACATTAACGTTATTCCACGATGATGGTGAAGCAGTCATCCAAATCTTTGGAATATCCCTCATTCGTGAATGTTAGTGATATTCGGTAAACACCTATTGATACTCCATGTTTGGCTGGAATCTCGATAGTGCCATCGCCACGTACCGTCATGCAGGCTTTTAAGGTTTCCGCCCCGTCACCTTCCACGCCCACCACCGACTTCACATGCCCGAAAATCGGAGGAGTACCCTGTAATCCTTCCAAAGGCAGAGACACCCATGGAATATCGTACAAATTCCTCAAATAGTCTTCGCCCCGTCCCTCCACAATAGTTGGATATATGGCAAAATATTCAATAATCTCCGCTGGAGAATATCCCAAATCTATCCACATCTGCCATTCAGGATTCGGAGTTTCCACTCCCGGATCCAAGTCTGTCAATTTTGCTTTAATCACGAGAGAATCCACATTGTACGAGGCATAATCCGTGATAAGATAGCCCACCGGTACCTCGTGGCATCCCTGTCCAACCCATCCCAAAAACACCAGTAAGCAACAATATATTATTCGTTTCATATTCCACTGATATTAAATTATATATTCCCAAATAAAACATAATAATCCAACGCATGGATAACTCCATTGGAAGGTTGGATATCTGGCGTTACCACAGAAATCTCACCGTACGTAAACGACCACAAATTCAGCATTACCGGCCCGGCATCTGCCACCCCTTGCCAATCCGACCCAAGCAGATAAGCCCGCAATTGACAACCAGTCAGCGTTTCCATGTCCGTTCCTCCGTCTTGCTCCTCGTCGTTGATATAGTAAGACATATTTCGGTAGGCGATATCTTCCTTCAAATACTTTCCTTTCACCACGTAACTCAAAATCAACTCCCTGCATAACTCCACTGGCACATCTTCCACCTCCATGTAGATATTCCCGGGCATGGCGGCCTTTTGCGAGTCTAATAACCACCGGGCAATGCTGTAACTCTTCGGAGCCCAAAACGTAATCTCTGGCAAGGTGTCCACTTGTCCCTCGAATAAGTCCGTCAACCCTGCCCGTTCAATCATCGCCACTGTCAATCCCCAGTTGTAATCGTCCGCCCGCAAATAGTCCATTATCGTTCCGTCAAAATAGGGCGAACAAATGCCACTATTCCAAACGTCTTGTTTCGTGTTGCAAGCCCATGCACTCGCCACGATTATCCATAACATCATAATTTTTTTCATTGTTCCTTATTTATTTAGCATGTTTTAACCAATAAGTGTTCTGTCGCAATTTCGGGTTCAAATTCACATCAATCTGTAAAGGTAGGAACAACAGGCCGTCCTTATAGTCTTGCTCGGAAGCCTCTTGATAACCTTTACCCATCAAAAGACGGATGTAGTCATTACGAATCATATCATACCAACGCTGTCCTTCTGCCAATAATTCTTTCTCCCGTTCTTTAAAAATGGCAAAACGTAAATCTCCATTATACTCGGAAGCATCATACGGGGTCGCATTTGCCCTTGCCCGCACACGGTTCAAGTCAGCAATCGCTCCGGCATCGTCTCCCAATCGGGATCGACATTCAGCCCTAAGCAAAATCACATCTGCCAATCGCCACCACACCCGATTGCAATCCATAGCTTTCCACTGTCCTGCCATCCACTGATTTTCTTCTGGTGTATATACTGCCACATATCGGTATTTATAAAAATAAGCCCAATTATTCGTAATACTTTGGTCCAATGCCGCCATTTCATTAAATTTATAAAAATAGGCATCTCTCCGCAAATCTCCATCAGAATACATTTTCCGCACATCGTCATTAGTGATAACATGATCAGTTTTTGTTATAATACTAGCGAATGTCGCATTAGGGTATACTGGATAAATATTATACACATACATATTCGCAATGCCGCAAGTATAGATTTTTGATTCATAAGAAGTAATCTCATGATTCATCCCCATAATCACAGTCTCGTATACACTTTCACTACTATTTCCCCTAAGCACGTTCGTTACCACTTCCTCAGGATTGACGGCCAAACGATACGTATCCGTGGAATCAATCACTCGACTACAAGCTAGTTCAGCTTGTCGCCATAACTTCATTTCATCGTAATCCTCATTTGCAAACCATCTCCCTCCCGCCTTCCACGCACATAAGTATGCCAACAAAGCATTGGCAGCTCCTTTACAAGGAATAGACTTATAAGTTATTTTCTGTCCATCGGAATCTGTCAAATCTTCGAAATCAGGCAGTAATGCTGCAGCGTTTTCCGCCAGCTTGATGGCATAATCCGCCACTTGTGTCCAAGGGGACTTGGCTACACCACCAGCACTAATAATAGGGTCATCATAAATCAACACACAATCACCATAATTGCGAATCAGAAAGAAATAGGCAAATGCTTTGTAAAAATAGGCTTGCCCAAGATAGAAGTTTTGCCTATCTTTAGTCAACTCAACTTGATTGATGAATTTAGGAACAATATTTGCTTGGTTTATTACTTTATAGAACGGATCCCATGAAATAGCATTTGGCACAAAACCTGGTTCTAAGTTAAATCCTTTTTTTTCTGTTATACCTCGATAAGATGTATATCCTCCCCTGCTGATGGGTTCTTGTTCGTTCCATTTTGCCATTTGTACCACATATCGCCCCGCTCCGTTTAATATGGATTCAATATCTTTTTCTGTTTTAATATTGTTAAATGTCATACTATTTTCCGGCACAGGAGTCAGCATGTCTTCACATCCTATTGCTAATATCAGCAACGATATCAAAAATAAGTATCTCATGACTCAAAATTTAATCGTTAAACCTATTGTATATTTTCTTGCTAATGGATAATTTTTCCCACTGTCAACCCCTTTGTCAATTTCAACTGTTTCTGCATCCATACCAGAATAATTGGAAAAGTTTAACAAGTTTTCTCCGCTCACAAACACCCGCAATTGTTCCATTCCTACGTGGTGAGTCCATTGCTTCGGTAAAGAATAACCAATCGACAACGTTTTTAGTTTCATCCAATTCACTTTCTCTACGTCCCGGCTCGTGTATTCTCGGTATAAATAATTGTTAAGTTCATTTGGGGAATACTTTGCTTGATCATCACCAGGCTGCTCCCAAAACGAAACATCTCTCAAATCCATAAAGAACGGATGATCTTGATTATTTTGGTCTGTATATAGTGATGACAATTGTAGTGTGCTGACCATGTGTCGGCCTAATTGATATGTCAAAGAAAGATTTATATCTAGATTTTTCCATTGGAATTCGCTCACTAAACCTCCTTGAAATACAGGCAATGCACTTCCAACATACACTAAATCATAGCCTTGAATAATTCCGTCCCCATCTATGTCTGTCAGCATGTAATCTCCTGGTTTGAAAAAGCCAGATGGGCCTTTATCTGAGAGATACAAGTAGGATTTTGCACCCTCGTTGTCATACATAAATGGTACTTTTTCTGCGTCGTTAATAAAACCTGTACACTCATAAGCGTAAATACCGTTCAATGGTTTTCCTATAATCCAACGTCCCATATCTTTACCATCATACGATTTCTTGAATCGATTCCAATTTTTAGCCCCATTTACTGAAATTTTCCAATATAAATCCTTTTCCCGAAATATTTCGTAACGTACCAATAATTCAAATCCTTCATTCGATATCGCTGCCGCATTGTGCCATTGATTTCCGTAAGTGTTAATACTTTTATCTATAGAAATCCGGGAAAGTAGCTTATCTGTATACCGGTAATAATAATCCACCGTCACGCCCAACCTGTAATCCAGTAAGTCCATGTCCAGCCCGATATCGTACTGGTCCGTCTCCTCCCACGTCAACTCCTCGTTGTAAAGTCCATCATACCAATTAGGCTCTAATATCGGTCCATTCTGGAAAGAAGTCTCTCCGTTCTGCAATATTCCCGCCGCCGTGTACGGCTGCTCGAATGTCTTTCCGGATTTTCCCCAACTTGCCCGCACCTTTCCGAACGACAACCATCCCAGGTTCTCCTTCACCCAATTCTCCTCCGAGAATGACCAGCCTACCGCCACCGCCGGGAACGTTCCCCACTTGTTGCCCCGGCCAAACGTCGAACTCCCGTCTCCCCGGAAACAGAACGAGAAGAGATACTTGTTCCGGTAATCGTACTCCACCCGCGCGAAGTAGGACATCAGGATTTTCTCGTACATGTCCGACTCGTAATGCTGGAAGGCTATCGTCTCAGTGTAGTCCCCGTAACCACTTTCCCCCAGTTCCGGCATTCCGGACGGGGCGTAGTGAATCTTGTCGCTTGGAGCATTTTTTGCACTACCCATATTGTACTCCGTCTGATCATACTGGTAAGAAAACCCCGCCAAAAAATTCAACGAGTGCGTTTCTTTGAACGTTTTCGTGTAGCTTAACAACTCCTCGTTGAGCACCATCAGGTTCACGCCGGTTTCTCCCAATGTGATGGAATATCCGTCCGGTGCTAGCGTCGAGGGTTGGAAGTAATTCCTCCGGTGCACCGAGTAGTCTGCCGCCAGCGAAGCCGACACGTTTAAACCCGGCAGAATATCATATCCAATCTTAAAATTCGTCCGCAACCGTACGCTCCGGTTCTTTTCCTTCGTTCCGTTCAGTTGCTCCAACACACGCTCGTAAACGGCGGAACCCTCGCCCGGATAAAAGGTCGATAACTCGTAAGGGCTTCCCGGCACTGTTTCCACTGACTGCGGCGTGTCGTTCGTCGAGCGGTCGCCTCGCTTCCGATTGTTCAATGTGGCGTTGAATCGCAAATCCACATTCAAATTCTTTACAGGCGTGATGTTCAATGTCGAATTCAAATCGAATCGGTTAAAACCGCTTCCTTTCACAATGCCTGACTCGTCATAAAAACCGACTCCGATACCGTAAGCGATGCGCTCCGAACCTCCATACACCTGAATGTTGGCATTCGTCACTTTCCCCTTCTCGTAAAACAGCGGGAAATAGTTTGTGGCATTGTTGTAAAACGGATTCAAGCTGTCCAACAGCAGTTTGAAAGGCGTGGAACCACCACCCGTCGCACTCCAAAAACCATCGATGCTCCCCATTCCTTGCCAATACACTTCTTCTATGGAAGTCGGGTATTTATAGGTGTAGTTCTCAGTGTCATAATAGGCCGATGGATTATTTTTTACAGCGGCTATACGGAACAGACGCTCCGCCTTGCCTATCGTCAGCGGTGGCAACTCCGGCAAAACGCTCCACGTTTGCGAGAAATTCACCGAGAAATCCGCCTCCTGGTTCTTCCGCCCTTTCTTCGTCGTCACGATAATCACCCCATTCGCCGCACGGCTGCCGTAAATAGCCGCCGAAGCCGCGTCTTTCAAGATTTGGATGGACTCGATGGATTCCGGATTGATGTCCGCCAACAGGTTGGTTCCCGTCACCGGCGATGTGAATGCGTTCAGCGGCACACCGTCCACCACCCACAGGGGGTCTGAAAATCGCCGTCCCTGTTCCACGTCCAATGAGTTGTAACCCCGAATCGTGATGGTCGTTCCACCGCCACCCGGAGCACCGGACATGTTCGTCACGTCCATTCCGGCTACCCGCCCTTGCAGCAAATTGGCGATGCTCGTGGTCGGAATGCCCCGTATTTCCTCGCCTTTCACGGTCGAAATGGAACCAGTAGCTTTCCTTCTCGTCGTCTCTCCGTATGCCACAACCACCGCTTCGTCCAATTCTTCCACGTTTTCTTCCATGTAAATGCGCAGCGTGTCGGTTGCCGTCTTTTCCGTGAACTCGACTTCCTTGTCCTTATACCCCACAAATGAAAGTTTCAGCTTTCCCGACAACATTGGCAAACCAATGGAGAACCAGCCGTTTGCCGTTGTGGCCGTTCCCACTGAAGTTCCAACCACTTGCACCGTCACGCCCGGCATGGGTTGCCGTTTCTCGTCGTAGACGAACCCTTTCACCGTGACGGATTGGGTCAAGCGGTTGGTCGTTTCCTTTTGCTTGATGACGATGTAATTGTCGTCGTACCGCCACTCGAAGGGATGGCCGGAGAACAATGCGGTCAGGGCCGAGTCCACCGTCACGTTTTGCAGGCGCAGCGTCACGGGCGACAACGGGGCCAGCTGCTCGGCGTTGTACATGAAATTAAGCCCCGTTTGCTCCTTGATTTGCTGGAACACAAGGGAGATTCCCGCTTGTTTCACATCGATGCTCACTTTCTGCTCCTGGGCGGCCAACGTGGTCGCCATCAGCATGACGAGCGTACACGCAAGCACCGCCTTTCGACAGAAAAATCTCGTCTTTCCTCGCCACTTTTTCCTTGAAAAAATGCGCTTCTTGTTGGTTTTCTTCATAATTTTGTGATTATAATTGATACTTAAATGGATGTCGAGACATCCGTTTGCTGGCCGCAGGTTGCTCCAACAACCTGCGGTTTGTCGTTAATTTCTTCAATTTTTATATACCGTGACGCTTTTGCCTTTCGCCTCGAAACGCACGGTGCCGGTGTCCTCCATGCGCTTCAGGCAATGCAGGATTGAATCGTTGCGGTCGAGAATCCCGGAAAAGCGGATGCGTTTGGCTTCCTCCGAGGCATAGAACACATGAATGTCATACCATTGGGCCAACCGTTCCATGATTTCCTCTATGCTTGTATTGTCGAACACAAATTCCCCGTTTTTCCAGGCGATGTAGGCGTAAGGCGACACTTCCGTCACCGAGATGCGGCCTTCCCCCTTGTCGTATTCCGCCAATTCCCTGGGGCGCAGAATCACCTCTTCTCCCGTCTCCCCGATTCGCATGCCCACCTTCCCCTCCACGAGCACGGTTTGGATTCTTGTGGAGTCGTAGGCGTTCACGTTGAACGCCGTTCCGTACACTTTCACCTCCGCCCCGTTGGTTTCCACGATGAACGGGTGCCGGGCGTCGGGCCGGACTTCGAAATACGCTTCTCCACGGAGTCTCACTTTCCGCTCCTCGGCCTTGAACTCCACCGGATAGTGGATGGCTGTGTTCTCGTTCACCCACACCCTTGTGCCGTCTGCCAGAGTCAACTGGTAGGTGCTTCCGCCGGGCGTGCGCAGCGTGTTGAATATTTCAAGATTTGCGCTGTCCCTGTCGGTTATGCTGTTTGTGTCGATGGCCGTGGCCCGGTAATCCAATCCGTTAATCGAATCGTAGGGAATGCCGCTTTCGCTCGTCTCGCTCTTTGTGTCTAAAAACAGCTGCTTGCCGGAGGACAAGGTCAGCTCGACGAACTTTTTGGGAGTCTGTCGGGCCGGGAGCGCTTCGTCGGTGCTTGCAAAGAAATGCCAACTGAACACGACGGCGAGGGCGGCGATTGACGCGGCCGCGCCCCAAGCGACGAGGATGCGTCTGCGTTTTTGAGCCTTCCGTTTCTTGTGCCGCAGAAGCAATTCCTCCTCGCTGCCAACCCCGTCTTCTTTGGCGGACAGAATTCTCCGTATGGCGGACAATTCGTCCAACAACGCCTGATGGCCGGGAACGCTTAGCCACGCCTGCGTTTTCTCGTCGCCCACTTCCTCCCGCCGATGCAGCAGGCGGATGGCAAATTCGATGTCTTCGTTCGTGTATTTCATGACTCAAACTTTTGCTCTTTGCCCTATACACGACGACGACCCGGAAATGGGTGACAAGAAAAACCGAAAAAATTATTGTTTTCGCAAAAGGACGAGCAACGCCAACACTTCCGACCGGCTTCCATCGTCTTCTTCCGGTGCCATTTCCGCCCGCAGAAACGCCAGGCCTCTTGCCAGGTGGGTCTTCAACGAATTGACACTGATTCCCATCTCCTCGGCCGCTTTCTGATAGGTTTTCCCGTCCACCACGCATTTCGTGATGGCGGTCCGTTGCTTTTCAGTCAGTTGTTGCATTTTTCCCCGGAGTCTGTTTTCCCGCTCTTCGATGGTTTTCCAATCTTCGGGCGTGTTCTTCGTCCATTCGGCGATTTCCCGTTGGTTGATTTCTTGCACTTGCCGGTGTTTCAGGTAGTCCAAGGCCCGATTGCGGGCCAGGGTGACAAGATAGGCTTTGACGGGGTAGGAGGTGTCTATTTTCTGCCGGTTGTTCAAAAGGATGAGAAATACGTCTTGGGCGATGTCTTTGGCGGCTTCCTCGTCTTTCACGTATCCCGCCACGAATTGCGCGATGGTGGTGAAATAGGCTTTGTACAATTGGCTGAAAGCGTTGTCGTCCAAAGAAGGTCTGTTGTCCATAGTGTGTCGTTAAGAAAATGGAAGTTGTCTTTTGTTTGAATGCCCGATTAGGATTTGTCCTTCCATGATTTCGGTCTGTCGGTCGATGGAGGCTTGGTGGATGGCCTTGAAGATGCGTTCCGCGAGTTCCCGTGGAAGGCGGTTCTCCTCGGCTTCCTTGACTACCCTCGACAAAATCTTTTCCCAGCGGTCCGTCTGCAGGACGGGCAGGTTGTGCGCTTTCTTGTATTCCCCGATTTGTTCGCACACCCGCATACGTTCCGTCAAGGTCCGCATCAGGGCGCGGTCGAGTTGGTCTATCCTTTCCCGCCACGCTTCCATGCTTGAGTCGCCGTCCGCGACTTGTCCTGTTCTGATGACTAACTTGCTCATGATTTCAATGAATTCTTTAGGTGTCAGTTGTTGTTGTGCGTCGCTCAACGCTTTGTCCGGGTTTGGATGTACCTCCACGATAAGCCCGTCGAAGCCCAGGTCCATGCCTTTTTGGGCGATTTCCCTCACATATTCCCGCTGTCCTCCGATATGGCTGGGGTCGCAAAACAGAGGAATCGGTTTGATTTCCCGTTTCAGGTCGATGGCGATCTGCCATTGGGGCGCGTTGCGGTATTTCCCGCTGTCGTATGTCGAGAAGCCCCGGTGTATGGCTCCCAATTTGGAGATTCCCGCCATGCTCAGTCGCTCCAAGGCCCCGATCCACAGGTTGATGTCCGGGTTTACCGGATTTTTTACTAAAACTGCGATGTCCGTCCCCTTTAGGGCTTCGGCGATTTCTTGCACGGCGAACGGGTTGGCCGTGGTCCGCGCTCCGAGCCACAAAAAATCCAGCCCCGCCTTCAGGCAGGCCTCCACGTGGCGGGCCTTGGCCACCTCGGTCCCCACCTTCATCCCCGTCTCCCGCCGCGTTTTCGACAGCCATGCCAATCCTTCCTCTCCTACGCCTTCGAAGCAATTGGGACGCGTGCGCGGTTTCCAAATCCCTGCCCGAAACGCTTCCACTCCCGCCTCCCGCAACCGCAAGGCGGTCTCCATCACTTGCTCCTCGCTTTCCGCGCTGCACGGCCCTGCGATCAGCAACGGCCGCTCCCGCCTTGAAAACAAGCCCCATCCCTCACAGCCTTCTGTTTCTATCTTAAAATCCATAAAATGACCTGTCTATATCTGATAAGTGAAATAAAAACTTAAGCCAATCCATTTTTACGGAGTAATTCTTGAATTTCAGACATGGAAATGCTTTCTCGTTCCGACTTGTCGTATATGTAAAGCAAGTTAATTTCAGTCTCCTCAATTGCCACTACAACCGAGAACGTGATAACTCTCGCTCCCCCGCTTTTCCCCTTGCCTTTGGAATGGATAGACATGCGAATTTTGCGCAATCCTCCTCCCAATGAAATTCCTGTGTTCGGATTGGCAAGAAGTTCTTTACGGAATTTATCGAGGTCTTCCTTGAATGAGGGGTAGCGTTTGCTTAACCGTTTAACTTCCCGCTCAAAAGAGTCGTCTAATATGATACTATAGTTCATGAATTAGTTCCTCTAAAGTTTTTGCTTTTCGACCTGTCCGTTTCCTTTCCGCTAATTCTTTTAGCCCATTGTCAATCCCTGCGAGGATTTCGTCCTTGCTGATAAACTCGCTTTCGTCTTCTTTGGCATAATTGTTTTCCAACAACTTTGTCGCCAGCCATTTCCTGTTCCTCTCGCTCAGAGAGAGCGATTGGATGTATTGCCAAAGGCTTTCCACCGATGCTGCCACTTTCATAATGTTCCTCCTTTTTGTGCGTGATTCTACATACTACAAAAGTAGTAAAAAATTCCGGGATAAAAAGAGACATCCTTTCCATCTCCGCGTGAAAACTGAAAGAAAAGTTCTATTTTTGCCTGAAAGAATCAGAATCGACAAAGAAATGAACACCGAGGACAAAAAATTGTTTCTGTTGGACGCCTACGCGTTGATTTACCGTTCGTATTACGCTTTTATCAATAATCCGCGGATTACCACCACGGGAATAAACACTTCCGCCACGTTTGGTTTTTGCAACTTCCTGCTGGAACTGCTGGAGTTGGAGAAGCCGACGCACCTGGCCGTCGTGTTCGATCCCGAGGGACCGACCTTCCGCCACGAGATGTATCCGGCCTACAAGGCCCAGCGTCCTCCCATGCCCGAGGATTTGCGGAAATCCGTCCCTTACATCAAGCGGATTATCGAGGGATTGGGCATACGGCTGGTTTCTGTCCCCGGTTTCGAGGCGGACGATGTCATCGGTACCCTCGCCAAGAAGGGAGAGAGGGAAGGGTTCCGCGTTTACATGATTACTCCCGACAAGGACTACGGCCAGTTGGTCAGCGAGCGCGTCTTCATGTACAAGCCCGGGCGGGCGGGCAACAAGTCCGAGGTGTGGGGAATCCCCGAGGTGCTCGACCACTTCGGCATTGAGCGCGTGGAGCAGGTCATCGACATATTGGGGCTAATGGGCGACACCGCCGACAACGTGCCCGGTTGCAACGGCATCGGCCCCAAGAGCGCGGCCTCCTTGATTTACAAATACGGCAGTATCGAGGGCGTGTACGAGCACATCGACGAGTTGAAAGGAAAACAGCGGGAACGCTTGCTGGAATGCAAGCCTACCGTGCAATTGTCCAAGGACTTGGTGACAATCAACACCGAGGTTCCCACCGACCTTTCCGCCGGGGAGTTGGTCCGTGGAAAGATGGACGACGGCGCGTTGCGTCCTATTTTGGACGAGTTGGAGCTCTTTTCCCTCGAGAAGCGGTTGTTCGCCATGGAACGGGCGGTGGAGACTGTCGATTCCATCCGTCCCGCCGAGGTCGATTATGCGGAAGTGACGACGGAGGAGGAGCGGCAATCCCTCCTGCGGCGGCTTGCGGAGTCAAAAGAGTATGTCATGAACGCCGTTTACGAGACGGGCACCATTTACACCGCCTATCCCGCCTGGCTCTGTTTCTCCGTTCAAGGGCAGCGGGCGCGCTATCTCCGGGTCCCTTCCCGGAAGGACGAGGCTGAGAAACTCATTCATTTCTTGTCTCCTGTGTTTGATGACATCAATAAAACCTTTATATCAGGCGACGTGAAAAGCGACATCATCTGGCTTCGCCGGGCGGGCGTCGAGTTGAGGAACAAAATATTCGACTTGAAAATCGCGCACTATGTCTTGCAGCCGGATGGCACGCACGACTTGGAGCGCGTCGCCCTCGAGATGTTGAACTACCGCCTTCTGAAGGATGGCGCGGGTGCGGATACCCAGCTTTCCCTCTTTCCGGTCGAGGAAAAGGAAGGGAAAGATTTCCCGGAGCGCACCGACGTGATGTTCCGCCTGAAAGGGAAGTTGCAGGAAGCGTTGCTTGAGGTGGGATTGTACAAACTGTTCGAGGAGATAGAGATGCCCCTTGTCGGTGTGCTTGCCGACATGGAGTACGAGGGTGTCTCCATTGACGAGAAGGCCCTGGCTGAAATCTCCGCCGATTTGAAAGGTCGCCTTGCCGACGAGGAAAAGACGATTTACGGGATGGCCGGCAGCGAGTTCAATATCAGTTCTCCGAAACAGTTGGGCGAGATTCTTTTCGACAGGATGAACATCGACCCCGGCAACAAAAAGACCAAGACCGGCCAGTACAGCACCTCCGAGCAGGTGCTTTCCAAGTTGGAGGGCGCCCATCCCGTCGTCGGCCACATTCTGGAGTACCGCGGTCTGAAAAAATTGCTCACCACTTACGCCGAGGCTCTTCCCGCCTATGTCGACCCCGCCACCCGCAAGATTCACACCTGTTTCAATCAGGCGGAGGCGGCCACGGGGCGTCTCAGCAGCCTTAACCCCAACCTCCAGAATATCCCCGTCCGCACCGAGGAGGGGCGCAAAATCCGCAAGGCCTTCGTCACGGGCGACCCCGACTTTTGTTTCTTTTCAGCCGACTATTCTCAGGTGGAGTTGAGGCTGATGGCCCATTTGAGCGGCGACGATGCCCTCCGCGGCGCCTTTCTCCACGGCGAGGACGTGCACGCCGAGACGGCCGCCAAAATCTACCGGGTCCCCCTCGGCGAGGTCACTCCCGAGATGCGCCGCCGCGCCAAGACGGCCAACTTTGGCATTATCTACGGCATATCGGCCTGGGGCCTGGCCGAGAGGCTGAGGATTTCCCGCAAGGAGGGGAAGGAGCTTATAGACGGTTACTTCGAGCTTTACCCCGGAGTGAAACGTTACATGGAGACCTCTGTCGAGAAGGCGCGCCGTCAGGGATACGTGGAGACCATCATGGGCCGCCGCCGCTACCTTCGCGACATCAATTCCCGAAACGCCGTCGTGCGGGGAGTGGCCGAGCGAAACGCCGTGAACGCGCCCATTCAGGGTTCCGCGGCCGACATCATCAAAAAGGCCATGATTCAAATCCACGCCCGGATGCGGCAGGCGGGGATGCGTTCCCGCATGATTCTCCAGGTGCATGACGAGCTGGACTTCAAGTGCTACCGGCCCGAGTTTGACGAGCTGAAAGCGCTCGTCGTGGACTGCATGGAGCACGTCGTTTCCCTTTCCATCCCCCTCACGGTCAGCACGGGGTTCGGGGAAAACTGGTACGAGGCGCATTAAATCGGTTCGGGGTATGACGATGGCACCATTCCTTTCGGCGGACTTTTTGGGCGGCATGTTGACGCAGGCGGTCGACTCCGCTCGCGCTCCGCTTTTGTTCGGTGTGGACACCCTCTGCCGCGCTCCCGGCTTGTGGGAGGAGGCGGCTCTTCGTTCCGGGACGCCCCTGCCTTTGTTCGGGGGGATTCCCTTGGCCGGAGCGCGCGCCGACGAGGGGCACATGGCCCTCGTCGTCCTTTACGTCGTCCTGTTTCTGGGCATGGTGGCCTTCCTCCGTCTGCAGGGCAAGCGGATACTTCCCATGCTTTTCCTCTATTTCTTCGGCCGCGGGCGGACAAGAGACGACTTGCTCGAGGACTTGCGCCAAGAGTACGGCAACGTGTGGATAACCTTGCTCGTCGGCTACTCTTCCGTGGCGATGGGGGTGGCCTTTGCCGCGGAGGACGGGTTTGAGTGGAGGACGGCGGCCGTCGTCTGTCTGGTCCTGCTGCTGTTCCAGGCCGCGGTCTCGCTGCTTGTCGTCTTTTTGGGATGGGTGTTCAACGCGCCGAGATGCGCCTCCGAGGCCTGCCTTGCCAATTGCGCGGGCAACGCCGTCACGGCCCTGCTGCTCTCGCCCCTCATGCTTTCCCTCTTTTTCGTGAGGGAATCTTCTGTGCCCCTGCTTTTCTCCGTGATTCTTATATTCCTCTTTCTTTGTCTGATTCTTAAATGGATTCGGTTGTGTGGAATTTTATTTGAGTTCAAAGTTTCCGTTTTCTATATGATTTTGTACCTTTGCACCCTCGAAATAACTCCTTTGCTTGTGGCGTACAAGCTATTAGGATAAAGTTGTACATTAAAAATAAATACAAGGTGAAGATCAAAAAGATTCTGGTATCGCAGCCGAAGCCAACAACCGAAAAGTCGCCCTACTTTGATTTGGCGGAAGAATTTGGACTCAAGTTGGAATTCAAATCTTTTATCAAAGTGGAGGGCGTTCCCGCCAAAGAATTCAGACAGGAGCGGATAAACATCCTTGACTACAGCGCGATAGTTTTCACGAGTCGTATGGCGATCGACCACTTCTTCCGCATGTGCGGAGAGATGCGCGTCGCGGTTCCCGACACGATGAAGTATTTTTGTATTTCCGAGGCGGTTGCGTTCTACCTCCAGAAATATATCGTCTATCGCAAACGGAAAATATTCTACGGCGACAAGGAAGTGAAGGACATGACGAAAATCCTCCTCAAGCACAAGACCGAGCGTTTCCTTATCCCCGTTTCCGACGTGCACAAGGAGAATCTCATCACCTTGATGGACGAGCTGAAGCTGAACTACACCAAGGCCGTCTTCTATCGCACTGTGGCCGCCGACGTGGCCAAGGACATCCCCGACGTGAAGGAATATGACATCATCGCCTTCTATACTCCCGTGGGCGTGCGCTCCCTCCTGCAAAACTATCCCGATTTCAAGCAGGAGAACACCATCATCGCCGCCTTCGGGGAAGCCACCTGCCTGGCCGCTGAGGAAATCGGCCTTCGCGTCGACGTCAAGGCCCCGACTCCCCAGGCGCCTTCCATGACCATGGCCCTCGAGCAATTCATCAAAGCCTACAACAAGGAAAACAAATCCAAATAACATAAATCACCCATAATACCTGCCAGGTCCGCCGGGTTTTCCCCGTGCGGGCCTGATTTTTTTGCCGGGAGGAGGGGGGACGTGGTCTTTCCCGCCCCTTCCGGCACGAATATGGCCTCGTAAAGGAAATCTTTCAGCAGCCGCCTTTCTTCCGGTCGCATTTCCCGTATCGTCAGTCCCTCTTCCATCGCGCGCTCTTTTGGTTATGCGCCATAAAGATAGATAAAAAAGTCCCTCCGGCAAACTTTCCTTTTCTTTCCATTCCTTGAGCCGCGGAAAAACGGATTTCTGAAAATTGCGTTATCTTTGTCCTCGATTATGGAAGCGGAAAACAGACACACGTTAGGCAAGGCCGAGCGGCTGCGCGGCAAGAAGGCATTCGGGGAGCTTGTCGCCTCGGGGAAAGGGTTCACGGCCTATCCCTTGCGGGTCGTATGGCTGCTCGTTCCTTGCGACGGAGAGCCCGTCCGCATGGCCGTCAGCGTCTCCAAGCGCCGCTTCAAGCGCGCCGTCAAACGCAACCGGGTGAAACGGCTCGTCCGCGAGGTCTACCGCCTCCACAAGCACCCCATCCGCGCCCTCGTGCCCCCCGGGCGCGCCCTCCATCTTCTTTTCGTCTATATTCATGACGAGTTGCCCGACTATCCCATGATTGAAAAAGCCATTGCCCATGTCACGCGGAAACTTGCCCAAAGCCTTGCGCTCCCTGGCGGTGTGGATGCTCCTGCTGCCGATTAGATTCTACCAGAGGGCCATTTCCCCTTGGCTGCCGCCGTCGTGCCGCTTCACGCCCACCTGTTCGCAGTACGCCGTCGAGGCCATCCGCAAGCATGGCCCCGTGCGGGGACTTTGGCTGGCTTTCCGCCGCCTCCTCCGCTGCCACCCGTGGGGAGGCTCCGGCTACGACCCCGTCCCCTGACCTGCCTCGGCTCTCTGTTGGATGACGTGTCGGCCATGCGGAGGAAAATGTCTCCGCATGATTTTGCCATTCGGGAAATACTCCCTATTTTTGCAGTAGAGAAACGGCCATTTCGGAAACAGCCGTTTCGGAACTAACCAAGACAGCAAGGTATGAGATTTTTTGACAGAACGGAAGAAATAGCCTCGCTTCGGGAGGCTCGGAGCATGGCGGAGGCCAATGCGCAGTTCACGGTGGTCACGGGGCGTCGCCGTGTTGGGAAGACATCGCTCGTGTGGAAGGCGTATGAGGACGAACCGATTCTTTATTTCTTCGTCGCCCGCAAAGCTGAGAGCGAACTGTGCGAGGATTACCGGCTTGAAATCGAGAGCAAGCTGGGAATTCCTACTATGGGCAGGGTGGAACGCTTTGCGGAGATGTTCGAGTACGTGATGCGGCTCTCTGCCGAGCGTCCCGTCACGCTTTTCATCGACGAGTTTCAGGAATTCTTCCGCGTGAACAAATCCGTTTACAGCGACATGCAGCGCATTTGGGACATATACAGCCCGAAGGCTCACCTCAATCTGGTGGTCTGCGGCTCCATCTATTCCATGATGACCAAAATATTCAAGGACCGGAAAGAGCCGCTGTACAATCGTCAGACGCGCTTTATGACCGTGCGTCCGTTTACCCCGGTCGTGTTGAAAGAGATTCTGGCGGAGTACAATCCGGCCCACACCTCCGAGGACTTGTTGGCCCTCTATTCGTTCACGGGTGGCGTGGCGAAGTATGTCCAGTTGCTCATGGATGCGGGGGCGACCGACAAGATGAAAATGCTGGACCGGATTGTCAGAGCCGACTCTGTGTTTTTAGGGGAAGGCAAAGCGATGCTAATCGAAGAGTTTGGCAAGGACTACGGCATCTATTTCTCGATACTGTCTGCCATTGCAAGGGGCAAGACGTTGCGTTCGGAAATAGAAAGTGTGGTGGGCAGGGAAATCGGCGGCTATCTTACCAAGCTGGAAAAGGAGTACGAGGTGGTCAGCAAGAGGCAACCCCTGTTCGAGAAAAGTGCCACCAAAAACGTGCGCTACTCCATCGAGGATAACTTTTTCACGTTCTGGTTCCGTTTTATCCATAAGTACAATTACATCCTCGAGATTGGGAACTACGATAGCTTGAAGGCCGTCATCGCGCGAGACTATGAGACTTTCAGCGGGCTGATGCTCGAACGGTGGTTCAAGCATGCGTTGGCTGGCACGCACCGCTACACCCGTCTCGGAAGCTGGTGGGACCGCAAGGGCGAGAACGAGATTGACATCGTAGCCGAAAACGAACTGGACGGCGAGGTTGCCTTTTTCGAGGTAAAGCGCAAGGCAGGAAATGTCGACATGGGAGAGTTGAAGGGCAAGGCGGCGGCTTTCCTGCGGACAACCGGAGAATTTAAGGGGTATTCGATTTCTTACAAGGGATTGTCGATGGACGATATGTGATGTCCTGGGGAGGTAATCCCCTTGTCATGGCCTTTTCATTGCAGATTTCCTGATGACTGCGTCAGGATTACCGGTTTATTACCTGTCGTATACCTATATTAGTCCTATAAATCAACTATTAATCTCCTATATTATACAGGAGAGTTATAGGAGAGTAATAGGACAGTTATAGGAGAGTTAGTGGTAATGATGATGTAATGAACATGTAATTTTTATGTAATCTATATTGAATAGGCAATGAAAAGGGGTGTATCGTTGTAGGAGGAGAGTGGGTGGGATTTGAGATATGGCGGGGAATTGTTAGGGGAGTTTGTGGACGGGAAGATTGTGGGGGCGATCGGGGTCGGGGGCGGCACGGAGGTCCAGGATTGTGAAATCGCCGAGTATGTGGTGAGGAAGTTTGAGGAGTGGACGAGATAAGCCGTTCCTCTTCTTCAAAATTTCCACAATATCCAGGTCTACATTCGCGCAAAAAAGTAGAAACGGATATGACACGATTGTTTTTCACTTTGGTTTTTTTGGCTTGTTTTCTTGCGGGGAACGGGCAGGAAGGGGAGCGGAACTTGGCCTTTTACATGGAGACGGCCAGGAGGCACAGTCCCCTTCTTCAGGATTATCGCAACCGGGAAAGCGTGCAGCGGTTGGAGCGGGAGCGATTGAAATCGCTTTATACCCGCTCCCGTTTGGAGTTGAACGGGGAGTATCTTTTCGTGCCGGTCATTTCCAAAGACGGGGGACGGACCTCTTTTCAATGGAACGCGCAGGACGGGACGGATTATTACGGGTATGACTTGGGCGAGAGCAGCGGTCATTTGCACGCCGGATTCACGTGGACCCAGCCGTTGCTGGGGCGCGGCTCGTATCGGGCCGCCGAGGAGCAGGTCCGGGTGCAGGCGGCCATCCTGTCGGATGACATTCGTTTGGAGGAGCATCAATTGGAGCGCGCGGTGGCGGAGCAGTATCTTCTTTGCCTGCTCGACAAGAGTCAGATGGATTTCGCCGACAGCATAGGGAAGGTTTTGGAACGGCAAGAGTCGCTGGTGCGTGAATTGGCGCGGAACGGGATGGCCGCGCAGTCGGATTTGCATTTGCTTGCCATTGAGCGGGCGGCGAACTGCGATTTGCAAATAGCCGCGCGGCAATCCTATCGTTCGCATCTGTCGGATTTGAACCTTCTTTGCGGGATAGCGGATACAGCAACGGTCGAGTTGGCGGCGGTCGAGTTGCGTCCCGGGTTGGCGGAGGGGCCGTCCTCGTTGTTTTTGGAGCAATACCGGTTGGACAGTTTGAGCGTGGTCGCGGACTTGAATTTTTTCAAGGCGCAGTACAAACCTCAGCTCAATTTGTTTGTGGACGGAGGGTTGCGGGTGAGTGAGTACGCCCGTGTGTGCCGTCACTTTGGCTGGAGCGCCGGTTTGACGTTCTCGTGGACGATTTTTGACGGACGGCAAAAACGCTGGCGAGGACGGTGTCGTGCTTGGCGTCCGGCAGCAGGCGGACAATTACGCGGCGGAGGGGACGGCGTTGTGCAGTCTGGCGGAAGAAAACAGTTTTGTGTTCCTGCTGAACGTGCCCTACGAGCAATCCGCCCATGCCGTTGCGGGGAAGGCCTGCACGCTGGTGTTGCCGGACGATACCCGCCTGGCCGCGACCATCGGGAGGGCTTTGGCCGTGATGAACGCCGAGTCGCAGTCGCGTCCGGTCATGGCTTACGCCGACGCTCCGTTTCTGCCCGAGGGCATGAACGTGAAAGCCTTGCTCCCCGTTGACGAGACGGCGGAACAAATGATGATTCTGCCCAAACGGGCAGTGCAAAGCGACGAGACGCTGACGGCCCGTCTGGAGAACCGGGATTTGGGAGGGGCCGTCGGGGAGCTCCGGCAAGCCTTTGACTCCGGACTGACGTTGCCGTCCGGTTACAATGTCTCTTTCGGCGGGGCCTATTCCGAGCAACGGCAGTCGTTCAGCGAATTGGCGATGATTCTCGGCCTTGCCACGCTGCTCGTGCTGACGGTGCTGATGTTCCTGCTGCGGGAGTGGCGGGTATCGCTTGCCGTGTTGTTCGTGTCCTTGATGGGCATTTGCGGTTGCTTGTTGGCGCTTTGGGAGACGGGCGTGCCGCTCAACGTCAGCAGTTATACGGGAATCATCATGATTGTGGGTATCTTGGCGGAAAATTCCATCTTCACGGTGTGGCAGTACAGGATGAACCGCAGGAACGGAGGGAGTGCGGAGGAGGCGGTGGATTACGCCATCGCGCTTCGCATCCGGCCCAAGCTGATGACCGCCATCGGGGCCGGCCTTGCCTTGATGCCCCTGGCTCTCGGGTTGGGGACGGGCGCGCAGATGCAGCAGCCGTTGGCGGTGGCGGTGATAGGCGGATTTGTGGCGGGTTTGCCCCTGTTGCTGTTGGTGTTGCCCGCATTGATGAGGAGGATTTATTTGAAGAGGGAAGAGTGATTGCCATGTCTTCAAAATTCCTACAAAATTCAGTCTTACTTTTGCCTTAATATGATAATTTTGTCATAAAATCCGATATATTAATAGGAATAAATTAGAAATGAGCTACTTATGAGCATTTCTCAAAGAACGGGGTAATGACTTGGCAACAGTCGCTATTTCTGAGATTTGCCATGCTTCTCTGTCAAACAACTCTGATTTGCAAAGATAATATTTATTTTTAAAAGAAAGATACAACTACCATTTATTTGTTTTGTCATGTATTATGCTTGTACTCTATACTCCCCCGGCGTCATGCCCACACGCTTCTTGAACAGCCGGCTGAAATACTGCGGATACTCGAAGCCCAGTTCGTAGGCAACCTCGCTCACGGTCTTTTGCGTATTGAAAAGCCGCTCCTTTGCCGCTTCTATGAGGTGCTGCTGGATATGCTCGGAGGTGCTTTTCCCCGTCTCTTTGCGCAACAGGTCGCTGAGGTAATCCACCGAGAAATTCATCTTGTCCGCACAATACTTGGCGGTAGGCAGTCCTTGACGTTTCGGAAGGTCGGAATGGAAATACCGGTTGAGGATGTGCTCGAAGCGGCTGAGTGTATCGGTCTGGACATGGGAACGGGTGATGAACTGTCGTTCGTAGAAACGTTTGCTGTAATTCAGGAACAGTTCGAGGTTGGACACTATCAGTTCCTTGCTGTTGCTGTCCATGGCGTGTTTCAGTTCGGCTTCGATGTTGCGGAAGCAGTTCAGCACGATTTCCCGCTCTTGCTGGGAGAGGTGCAGGGCCTCGTTCACGTCATACGAGAAGAAGGTGTAGTTCCTCATGTTACTTCCGAGATGCGTGCCGCGCAGCAGGTCGGGGTGGAACATCAGTACCCAGCCTTTAGGGGTATCTTCGGGTGAATCCTCCATGTCAATTATTTGTCTGGGAGCAAAAAATAGCAATGTCCCATCCTGATAATCGTATGTATTGCGTCCGTATCTGATGACACCACAGTTACAGTCTTTCAAACATATTTCGTAAAAGTGGAAACAATGTTTGCCTTCTATCACGACGGAAAGTACGGTGGCGATATCCACTATGTTTATCAACGGATGAAACGTCTCGATGCCGAAATCCTTGTTGAACTCGTATATCGAATCGTATGTTAGAATCTTGTCCATATTCTATATAGTCGTCCCTTAAAAAGCATATGCCAGCGAGACATTTTTCCAATAAAGTGTCTCGCTGATTTTTTCGACAAGTTC
>CALUHX010000019.1 GCA_944320555.1 uncultured Butyricimonas sp.
AACGAGAACGCCATGACGATTATCGCCAATCCGGTTTACGACACGGTCTTCAAGTTCCTCATGGAGGACAACAGGGTCGCCAAGATTCTCCTCTCCGCACTCCTGCAGAAAGAGGTGGTCGAGGTGCATGTCCGCCAGCACGAGTATGCCAAGAAAGTGAAGCGGGAGATTTCCGTGCTGCGCATCGACTTCTCCGCCAAAGTCAGAAACAAGGACGAGACGGAGAACCTGGTCCTCATCGAGCTGCAAAAGACGTGGCTGGAGACCGAGACGCTGCGTTTCCGCCAATACCTCGGCGCCCATTATCTCGACGAAAGAAATGCTCCGCCCAGGAAGGAAAACCCGAAAGGGTACGGATTGCCGATCGTCACCATCTACCTATTGGACCACCGGGTGGGCGATTTGGAAGAGCCCATGGTGTACGTCCGCCGCCGGTATTTGGACTACGACTCCAACGCGCTTTCCCGCGGAGTGCCGGATCCTTTCGTGGAGAGCCTGACGCACGACGCCATCATCGTGCAGATTCCCCTCCTGAAAGGAAGGCCGAGGAACCACCTCGAAAGGCTGCTGGAGGTCTTCGACCAAAGCAGGCGGCTGGAGGAAAACGCACACTTCCTGCAAATCGACGAGACGAGACCCCGAAGCAGGGAGGAGCAGCTCGTCATCGACCGCCTCGTCAAGGCCGCCGCTTCGCAGGAGTTGCTCACCGACATGCGCATTGAGGACGAGTTCCTCTCCGTGCTGGAGAACCGGGACACGGAACTCATGGTCTCAAAAACGGAACTGAAAAAAAGCAAGGAGGAAAACAAGAAAAAAGACCAAATAATCGAACAGAAAAATCAACAAATCGAACAGAAGGACAAAGAACTGAGTGAAAAGAACCTGTTGCTGGTCTCCATGCTGTGCGAGCAGGGGCGTTCCAACGAGGAAATCGCCATCTTGTTGCACTTGACAGAGGAGGAGGTCGACAAACTGTTGGGAACGGAGAAATGAGCCGCCGGGAGGCGAACGCCCGGCAGGCGGATTATTGAACTAAGATTAAAGGGTTCGATTATAGGATGTTCAGGTTGTCGATGAGACGCTCCCGGTAGACTCTGCCTATGGGGAGATACTTCTCGCCGAGATAAAGCGTCGAGCCCGCAACTTCCGTGATGTCGAAGAGGCTGACGATGAAACTGTAATGCACACGGACGAAATGCGAGGGCGGCAGACACTCTTCCACAAGGCTCATCCGCTTGGTCACCTTGACCACCTTTTTGTCCCGCAAATGAATGCGGCAATAGCTGCCCTGCGCCTCCACGTAAAGGATGGCGGCGTAGGGGATTAACACGTTCTTCGTTTCGATGAACACAAACAGGCCGTCACGTTCGTGACGCACCTCCGGCGTGGACTTCGCTCCACTTCTTATGATATTTTTTGCCATAAATTTTGATTTTTATGCCTGGCGGGCGAGTCCCGGCGGGTATAAAGTATAAGAGCACAAAAAAGGCTGGCGGCTTGATTTTTTACCACCAGCCTGTACGCACCAATATGAATAACAACTTTATCGTGCTTCCGTCACGTTCGTTCCCTCATTTCACGATAATGGTAAAGCAGTCGTCCACGTCTTTCGAATAGCCTTCGTTCCGGAAATTCAGGGAAATCACGTAACGGCCAACGGGAATCGTATGTTGCAAGGGTACCTCGAATGTACCATCCCCGTACACCTTGACTTGTTCCAAAGCCTCGGCCACGCTTCCCCCGCTTTCCTCCCGGATTGCTTTAATAGACACATAAATTTGTGCGGTTCCTTGCACCCCTTCAATAGGAGTACTTACCCAAGGGGCTCCCCACTTAGAACGGACGTAGTCCTCCCCGGCGTTAATCCGTTCGGGAATCCCGAACCATTCCGTAATTTGCTGTGCGGTATATCCCATATCCAGATACATTTGAAACTCCGGATTTGGCTCTCCAGGATAATCATCCAGCGAATTCGCATTCTTTATCACCATCGTATCCGGATTATAACCGGCATCCTCCGTCTGTAAGTAACCGATAGGAATATCCTGGCACCCTGTACCCCAGTAGACCAACAAGAACAATACCCCGATTATGTATAATTTATTCATCGTCATTCATTTTTTAGGTTTAACTTAAATTCGTCCCAACACGTAATTGTAATTCAGCGCATGTACCACCCCGTTTAGCGGCTGGATATCGGGAGAGGCCAAGGGTACCATTTGCATCGCATCAAATGAATAAAGGTAAAGCGTCTCCGGACCGGCATCCGGAACTCCCCCGTAAGCCGATTTATCCCGGAAAGCCCGCACCCTGTTCCCTGTCTCGCAGGTGAAATCCGTGCCGCCCGTCTGTTCCTCGGCAAAAATATCATAACTCGGGTCCCGGTAAGCGATGTCCGCCTTCAGGAATTTCCCTTTCACCACATGGCGCATCACCACCTCCCGACACCAATCCGGGTCCAAGGCCTGTACCAGCCGCTCCGGGTGATTCTTTTCCTCTTCTGTCAAAGGACGTTGGTTGCCGGTGTCTTTCCCTGAGGCCTCATCCCACACATGCCGCAATATCGAAAATGAAGGTGGAGCAAAGAAGGTTATCTCAGGATAGTTCTCATCCTTCCCCTCGAACAGCGGGGTCAATCCCGCCCGCTCAATCAAGACCACCGTCAGCCCCCAGTTGGCCGTATCAGACCGCAAGTAATCCATAATACTGCAATCGTGGTAGGGGGAACTGATTCCCGAATCCCACCAATTCTGTTTCGTGTCGCAGCTCGCCAAGCCCAGGCAAAGTGCCACCGCTATGATGATATATCGCATGAATGTTTTCATATTCTATCTCTTTTATTCCTGTTTCTATTATTGTCGTTTTAACCAGTAGGTATTTTGCCGTATCAAGGGGTTATCCGTGAACAAAGCCTCATCTAAGGCATTAAAGAACACGCCATCCACGATATCCTGTTCCGAAACTTCCCGGAAACCGCCATAAAGTTCCGTTTTATAGTAGCCGTTCCGCAAAACATCGAACCAGCGTTGCCCTTCCATCAATAACTCCTTTTCCCGTTCCTTGAAAATGGCATAGCGTAAATCCCCGTTATACTCACTCTCGTCATAACGCTTGGCTTCCGCCCGGTCTCTAATTTTATTCAAATCATCAATAGCGCCTTGCCGATTACCCAATCTTGCCCGGCATTCCGCCCGCAACAAGTAAATATCCGCCAAACGAAACCAAATTTTATTACAATCAAAATTAATAAATTGTCCAGCATCCCATCCTTCCGTAGACACTCGGCCATATCGCCATTTATAAGGATAGGCATACCCTCCTGTAATGGACTCGTCCATCTGCTCCATTTCCTCAAAATTATAAAACCAAGCATCCCGCCGAGTATCGTGCCGAATTTCTCCATTTTCTTCGTATTCCTCGAACATGGCTCGCACCGTCGTGTTTAAAATACGATTATAGCTCATTTTTATATCTCCAGGTTGTTTGCCTGTTATCACAGGGTAAGATTCATACATTTGTCCCAAACAAATAAAGTTATATTGGGCTTGGCTATCCATTTCTTCCCAATAACCATGAAAAATACTTTCAAAAACACACTCTTTCCCTCCATCCAACAAAGTTCTAGTACAAACCTCATCCGGAGTGGCTTCTAACGCATAAATATCTGTGCGAGCAATAATCGCAGAACAGGCGGAATCAACCGTCCTCCACAGAGATTGCTCATCATAATTCCGTTCTTCCGATTGTGCCAGATATTTACATCCCGCTTTCCAGGCACAAAGATGTGCCAACACGGCATTTGCCGCCCCCTTGCAAGGTCGTGCCCGATGGGTCACCGCATTCCCGTCAGCATCCCGTAGCTCGTCCCATTCCGGCAGCAAGCGCACCGCCTCTCTGGCCTGAGCAATGGCATAATCTATCACGGCTGGCCAAGACGTTTTCCCAATAGGCCCTGTTTCCACCTCATCCCGGATAAGCACACAATCCCCCCATCGACGAACCAAATCGAGATAAGCAAACGCTTTGAAAAAAAACATTGATCCCTTGTAAAAATTTCGCCTCTCTTGTGGCATATCCACGTCATCTATATAAGGTAATGCCACATTTGCCGCCGCAATCACATTATAATTCCAATGCCATTGACTAACATATGCCCAAGCCTGACTCTCTATTAACAACGCAAAAGATTGATTATCGTGATAATCTGAATATTCTCCATAAGTTTGAGGAGTCCAAGAAGCCGCCGTCATATTAACACGAACACTTTGTTCCACACCAAGCAATGCCGCCTCGACATCTCGTTCCGATTCAAAAGCGTTCTTAAAAACAAGGGAATTTTCTGGTTTCAAATCTATCCAATCTTTACATCCTCCTAATCCAATGGATAACAACATTGAAATTATCCACAAATATATGTATATCTTCATCTTTCAAAATTTTAATGTTAATCCTAATGTCCATTTTCGCGCCATCGGGTAAGCACTCCCCGCATCGATGCCTGTTCGGACATCCACAACTTCCGGGTCTAAACCAGAATAATTTGTCCAAGTAAATAAGTTCTCACCGCTTGCAAAAAATCGCAATTCATCCAAACCACATCGTTTAATCCAAGAACCAGGCAATGTATAACCTACCGAGAGTGTCTTCATTTTCAACCAATTCACTTTCTCTACCTGATGTGAGGTATAAAGTCCTCCCCACAAATAAGTATTGAAATCATATTGCCATTTAGGAAAATCAGAATTATCCCCAGGCTGTTCCCAAAACGTAATTTCCCTTAAATCCATCACAATAGTAGGGAATTCTGATGCTCCCCAAACGGACAAAGAACGAGTGGGCACATAATTAAGCATATGCCGCCCTAACTGAAAGCTAATAGAAAGGTTTACGTCAAAATTTCGCCATGAGAATTCACTCACCAACCCTCCTGTCAATTCCGGCAAGGCACTACCACAATAAACTTGATCGTTAAAATTAATCTTTCGATCTCCATTTACGTCAACAAAATAATAATCGCCAGGCTTATAGAAAAAATACTCCATCCATTCTGCCGCCAATGAAATCTTCGTTCCTTGTTGATTGTAATAAATAGGAATTTCTTCTTCTTCATCCACAAAGCCATTCGTTCGTAAAGCATAAATACCATTCAATGATTTTCCAATAATTCGATTATTCAAATCTTTTCCCGTATAAGATTTTTCAAAACGATTCCAGTTATGCGCACCATTCACAGCCACTTTCCAATAAAGTTCTGGTTTTCGGAAAATCTCATATTTTACCATAACTTCCAATCCTTCATTGGAGATCGCCGCCGCATTTTGCCATTGCGTTGTATATCCGGTGTTAAGGCCATTACTAGGTAGATTTACCCGATCCAACAATTTATCTGTATAGCGATAATAATAATCCATTGTCACACTTAAACGATGATTAAAAAAATCTAAATCTATTCCAAAATCATATTGATCCGTTTCCTCCCAAGAAAGTAAATCGTTGTACAAGCCATCGTACCACACAGGTTCGACATAACTATCGCCAAGGTAGGAGGAAGTTCCGACATTCATTATGCCTAACGCCAAATAATTCTGTGAAAAATGCATCCCGGAACGCCCCCAGCTAACCCGGAACTTCCCGAACGAAAGCCAACCCAGGTTCTCCTTTACCCAAGGCTCCTCTGAGAACGTCCAGGCTGCCGCCACGGAGGGGAAAGTCCCCCAACGATTCTTTGCCCCAAAGGTGGAACTCCCGTCCCGACGAATGCTGAGCGAGAGCAAGTATTTGTCCCGATAACCGTACTCCAGCCGAGCAAACCAAGAAAGCAGGGATTTCTCCTGCATATCGGACTGGTAATTTTTCAACGCCCGTACTTCCTCGTAATCTCCCCAATCCACCGTTTCCAAATCCGGCATGCCTTGTGGGGCATAATAAATCTTGTCACTCGGGGATTTTTGAGCGTAACCTCCGTTATACTCCTCCTGGTCGTACTGGTAGGAGAAACCTCCCAACAATTCCAACGAGTGAGATTCCCCGAACGTGCGTTTATAAGTCAGCAAATTCTCGTTTAACACCATGAGATTGATTCCCGTTTCCCCAAGGGACATAGAATTACCATCTTCCGACAAGTAGGAAGGTGAAAAATAATTTCGGCGAGCAATAGCATAATCCGCTGCCAACAAGGTGGAAAAATTCAATCCCTCAATAATCTCGTACCCTAAGCGAAAGTTACTCCGCAAGCGAACAGAACGGTTCGCCTCCCGCGTACCCTCGTAAACCTTCAACACCTCATTCCAAACTACAGAATTCTCTCCCGGCAAGAGAGAAGACAACTGATAAGGGTCTCCCGATATTGTTTCTACAGATACAATTTCATTACTATACTGCAAATTTTGATCCATACTGGAAGAGGCACGTTTCTTTTGTACAAGAGAGGCATTAAAACGCAAGTCCACGTTTAACCGAGGAAGGGGTGTAACCGTCATGTTGGAATTCAAGTCAAACCGCTTAAAACCAGTTCCTTTGAAAATTCCTGTTTCATTATAGTATCCTAAGCCTATCCCATAAATCATCCTTTCACTTCCTCCATAGGTCTGAATATTAGCATTTGTAATTTTTCCTGTCTCAAAATAAATGGGGAAAAAGTTGGTCGAATTATTATAAAATGTATTCAAACTATCTTGATACATTGTACCATTATCCGTGTTTATTTGATTTTTATCGGGATACCAAAAACCATTATAACTACTTTCTGGATGTTCATATTGTTCCGCCAAGCTTTGAGGATATTTATAACTGTTCGTTTCCTCATCAATGTAAGCCATGTATTTGTTCTCCGTGTTTTTTAAGCGCAGCAATCGTTCCGCCCGTCCCGTGGTCAAGTCCGGATGGCGGGGAAGGACGCTCCAAGACTGGGAGACATTGACCGAAAAGGTGGCATCCTGATTCTTCCGTCCCTTTTTTGTGGTCACGATAATCACGCCGTTGGCCGCCCGGGAACCATAAATGGAAGCAGCCGAGGCATCCTTCAATATCTGGATGGATTCAATCATGTCCGGGTTCAGGTCAGAAAGCAGGTTGGTTCCCGTTACCGGCGAGGTAAAGGAGTTCAAGGGTACCCCGTCCACCACCCAGAGCGGGTTGGAGAACCGACGACCGGCTTCCACGTCAAGCGAGTTATATCCCCGTATGGTGATGGCCACATCGCCCCCGCCCGGTGCCCCGGATAGGTTAGTGATATCCATTCCTGCCACACGCCCCTGCAAGAGGTTGGCGATATTCCCGGAAGGAATTCCTTTGATTTCATCGGCCTTTACCACGGAGATGGAGCCAGTAGCCTTTCTTCTCGTCGTTTCCCCATAGGCCACCACGATAGCCTCGTCCAACTCCTCCACGCTTTCTTTCATGTAAATGCGTAACGTGTCGTTGGCAGTTTTTTCCGTGAAATCGATTTCCTGCTCCTTATAACCGATGAACGAAAACTTCAACTTACCCTGCAACATTGGCAGGTCGATGGAGAACCACCCCTTACTCGTCGTGGCCGTTCCTACCGAGGTGCCCACCACCTGCACCGTCACGCCAGGCATGGGCTGCTTCTTCTCGTCGTAAACAATACCTTTCACCGTGACTGACTTCTTCTCCTCGTCGGCGACCTTGATAATCACGATTTTGTCCTGAATCTCGTAGGTGAACCCTTGGGATTTCAGCACCTTGTCCAAAATCTCCGGCAACGTCGCCTGCGTCATCGAAAGCGTCACCCGGTCGGCAGCCACCATGTTACGCTCCAGATAAAAGAATTGATAACCCGTCTGCGTCCGCAAACTGTTCAATACTTCCAACATAGCCTCCTCCTTGAAAGAGACATCGTAACGCTGCTGCGAAAGAACGCTCGCATTCGCCATTTGCAGACAACACAGCAAAAGAAACAATTTCAGCTTCATAATTAACACTAATTTTTGCCATTTTCCCGGCGGGAATAAGGCACAATTGGTACTTTTTTTCATACTTTTGTGTTACATTTTAAGTTTGACAATCATCTGTTACCGGCAGATGTTTATTTAAAGACACAGGAAGAATTTACCGGATTCTTCCTGTTTTTACAGGTTCACCGTCACCACATGCCCGTTCACGTCGAAACGCACGTCGCTGCTCTTTTCCAAAACTTCCAGCACGGCGTGGAAATCCGCGTAGCGGGGCAAATTGCCCTTGAAGACAAGCTCATCCGCCCCTGCGTTACGGAAAAAGACCGTGACGTTGTACCAACGGGCAAGTTTCGTCATGATTTGGTCAAGGGTCAAACCGTCGAAAACGAACATGCCATCCTTCCACGCGACAGCCTGCCCCACATCAACCCGCTCCACAATCACGCCGCCGCTTTCCACGTTGAACACCAACTGTTCGCCGGGACTCAGCACCCGTTCTTCTCCCGTGCGTTTGTCGCCGACAGCCACGCTTCCCTGCGCCAAAACGGTGTAATGCAACTCATCGCCGGGATAGGCGTTCACGTCAAAGGAGGTGCCCAACACCCGGATGGCCTGCCGCTCCGTCTCCACGACAAAGGGACGAGACGTGTCGCGCTCCACCTCGAAATAGGCCTCGCCTTCAAGATAAACCCGCCGCTCCTTGCCTCGGAACGCCACCGGATAGCGCAAACGGGAGTCCGCGTTCATCCATACCCGGGTGCCGTCCTCCAACACAATGTCGTATTCCCCGCCGCAAGGGACAAGCAGTTCATTGTATTCGACACGAGAAGCGGACTTCTCCGAAGAAGCCTCGTAAATCACTTTCTCGCCCTCTTTGCGAATGGCCACTCCTGACGATTGAGCCACCCGACCGGACGACAAGGTGTCCAACAAGACTTCCCGGCGGTCCGCCAGCACCAGACGGGCCGTGGGCCGCCCCGGCACGATGGAGTCTATTGTCGCCACGGTTACCGGCATGTCCACCGGCTCACTCGTTTTCCACACACCCACACCCACGGCAACCGTCGCAAAAACCGCCGCCACGGAAGCCACCCGCCGCCACATCCTCAACCGGCGCAGGCGCGATTTCACCGGACGCACGACACGCTCGTAGCCCCGACGCTTGTCGACGGCCTCCATCTGACGCAGCAGTTCCAGCGCCTCGTCGATTTCCGCCTCGCCAGACAGTCGGCCCTTGTTCTCTTTTATGTCTCTTTCCTCTTTCATACAAATTCCTTTTTAACCCTATAACAGTTCAAACACCCGTCACACGTAGTCCCACCACTCATTTTTTTCACTTTTTTTCTCCATCCCGAAAACGAAACACCGTAACACACTGTTTATCAATCAACACTCATAACACCACATTCATGCAAAAAAAAAATCCAAGGAGAGCATTGTTTTGCAAAGCGGGGATTTTTTCTCTAACTTTGTACACAACAACTTAAACGCAAAACACCATGAGATATCTGGACCCGAAAGCCGATTTGACGTTCAAGAAAGTGTTCGGCGAACACAAGCATTTGGTGAAAAGCCTGCTCAACGCCCTGCTTCCATTCGAGAATCCGGGGGACGAAGTGGAATCGTTGGAATATCTGCCCGTGGAAATGGTGCCGGACAATCCGTTGCGGAAGAACAGTATCGTGGACGTGCGTTGCAAGGACAACCGGGGACGGCAATTCATAGTGGAGATGCAAATGGTGTGGTCGCAAGAATTCAAGCAACGGGTATTGTTCAACGCCTCGAAAGCTTATGTGCGGCAGTTGGGGCACAAACAACAATTCTTTTTTAATCTACAAACACCCCAATATTCCTTGAACCTATCCACAGAAACCCTTATTCCTGAATCCGAACAATTTTACCACTACTATCCAACAATATACAACGAATTAACAAATAATGTAATCAATAATCTACATTTAATATTGGTGGAATTACCCAAATTTTCATCACATCGACACGAAGACCAAGAGAGTCGGACGCTGTGGTTGCGCTATCTGACAGAAATTGCCGACTATTCCAGAAAAGTGCCACAAGACTTGCTTGATAATTGCGAACTTAAAGAGGCAGTGGACTTGATAGAAGAATCCACTTTCTCAGATGCCGAATTATTCGGACACGACAAATTTTGGGACATTATCAGCGTGGAACGAACATTGATGAATAGCGCAGAACGCCGCCAAGAGGAAATACACAAGGAATGGGTCGAAAAAGGCCGGAAAGAAGAAAAACTTCTTATCGCCCAAAGCATGAAAAGCAAAGGTTACACCACAGAGGCAATTGCCGAGATTACAGGTCTTTCCCCCGACGAAATAAAAAAATTGTAACAAAACACACGAAATTACGCACAGAATCCTTATTTTTGCAGCCGAAGATTGAACACGATATGAATCAAGACGTTGCCATATTCGAGAAATTATTTAACACGTACTACTCCGGATTAGTGGTGTACGCTTCCCGCTTCACGAAAGACACCGCCGTGGCGGAGGACATCGTGAGCGACGTGTTCGCCTCCGTTTGGGAGAACCGCTCCGTGCTGTATTTGGAAAACACAAAATCCTATTTGTTTTCTGCCGTCCGCAACCGTTCGTTGAATTACTTGGAGCAACTAAAAGTGCGCGACGACTATCAGGAAGAAGCCATGCGCAAAGGGGAAGCCACCGGCTCGCTGACGTGGGAGTACTACGTGGAAGGCGAACTGCGGGAAGCCATCGACAAGGCCATCGACACGCTTCCGCCCCAATGCAAAAAGGTGTTCACGGAAAGCAGATTCAAGCACAAAAACGTGGACGAAATCGCCCGCGAACTTGACCTGTCGCCCCGGACGGTGGAAAAACATATCGAGGTCGCCCTGAAAAAGCTCCGCATCGAACTGCAAGACTATCTCCCCGCCGCCGTCCTCACCTGGCTGCTGACCCTCTAACCCAACTCCAACAGCCATTTCCAAACGGGAACCACCTCTATCGCTTTTCCCCCCGCCTCCAAATGTCGCTCCGTATCCCGAGTGACGACCAAACGGCGATGGCAAGGCAACACATTAGGATTCAATATGCCGTTGTCCGTGAAATAATATTTGGGAACCGTCTCCTTATCCACCAATTTGCTCGCAATATTTCGCACGCCACAATTTTTTGTCTTATCGACAAGACAAAACGACCCCATTTTTGTCCTGTCGACAAGACGCCGAACTATTTCCCGGAAAGAATCGACTGCAAATGGGGCAGGCCGGGACGCAAAAGCGGAGAATCGGAAAACCGCTCTTGAAATGTCGCCTCGTCCAAACGCATCCAATCCTCACGGGTCATCCGCCGCAACCACTCGTTCGGACGAAAAGCCGCGTCGCAATGGGGCACCGCCCGCCGGTTCCACGGACAGACCTCCTGACATGCGTCGCAACCGAAAAAACGGTTTCCCATTTTCACCCTTACTTCCTCCGGTATCGGCTCCTTCCGCTCTATCGTGTTATAAGACACACACTTGTTGGCATCCACGGAATAAGGTTTCAACGCTCCCGTCGGGCAAGCGTCCACGCATCGATGACAAGTGCCGCAACGGCCCGCCGTCCAAGGTTCGGAATAACTCTCCGGCTCAAAATCAGAAACAATCACCCCGACAAAACAAAAAGACCCCCACCGCGGATGAATCAGCAACGTGTTGCGCCCAATCCATCCCAACCCCGCACGCCTCGCCCACTCGCGCTCGAACACCGGAGCCGAGTCCACAAACACCCGTCCCCGCAAACGGCGGTCTTCCCGCTCCCGCAAAAAAGCAAACAATTGAAACAAACGCTCCTTAACCGCCCCGTGGTAATCCCGCCCGTACGCATACCGGGCAACCACGGGCACTTCCGGAGAAACCGCCAACGCAGGAGCGTAATAATTCGTAAGCGTCACCACTACCGAACGGGCTCCCTCCACCAGCAACTCCGGATTGCGCCGCTTCTCCCGATTGCGGGCCATGTACGCCATGCCCGCCTCTTTTCCACTCTCCAACCATGCGTCCAAACGCTCCCCCTCCTTCCGCAAGTCAGCCACGGGAGCCACGCCACAAGCCGCAAATCCCAACGCCACGGCCTCGGCCGCCACCTCTTCCCAACGCATGGCCCGTCAAATGCCAAAACCCAATTCCAGCCGGGCCTCCGGCGACATCCGCTCGGGCGTCCAGACAGGCTCGAACACCAAATTCACGGTCACTTCGTCCAAGCCGTCTATCGTCGCCACCACGTCGTGCACCTCCTGCACGATTTGGTCGGCAATCGGACAACCGGGCGCCGTGAGCGTCATGGTGACAATCACCTCGTTCCGCTTCGGAAACTCAATGCCGTACACCAACCCCAAATCCCAAATGTTCACTGGCACTTCCGGGTCGTAGACGGTCGACAATTTCTCGATAACCAAATCTTCCATTAAACTTTTTCCCATATCTCTCGCTTTTTATTTGCCGGCATACGCCAAGGCGTAATACTTGATTTGCTTCACCATGGACAGCAGGCCATTGGAACGGGTGGGCGAAAGGTGTTGCGTCAATCCTATCTTGTCAATGAAATCCAGATTGGCGTTCACGATATCTTTCGGAGGCTGTCCGGAAAACACCCGGATCAACAATCCGGCGATTCCTTTCGTGATGATGGCGTCGCTGTCCGCCGTGAAATAAAGCCTCCCGTCGTCCCTCAGCTCCGCATAAAACCACACGCGGGACTGGCATCCTTTTATCAGATTGTCGTCCGTCTTGTGCGCCTCGTCCATCGGCGCCATGCCATTGCCTATCTCTATCAAATAGGCGTATTTGTCCATCCAGTCGTCCAACATGGAAAACTCGTCCACGATCTGGTTTTGAATTTCTTCTATCGTCATGGTCTCACATTTTAAAAATCCGCTCTATCTTTTTCAGGCCGGCGCAAAGAGCGTCGATTTCCTCCTCGGTGTTGTACATGGCCAGCGAGGCACGCACCATGCCCGTCACCCCGTAATGCGACATCACAGGATCGGCGCACAACTGCCCCGTGCGCACGGCTATTCCCATCTTGTCCAGCAACGTTCCCAAGTCGAAATGGTGCATCCCCTCCAAACCGAACGACACCACCGACGACTTGCCGGGAGCATCCCCGTAAAGTATGATTCGCGGCACTTGCCGAATCCGCTCCATCGCATAGGCAATCAAGCCATGCTCGTGGGCGGCAATCTCGTCCAATCCGACCGACTTCACGTATTCGATCGCCTCTCCCAACCCGATTACGCCGATAAAATCCGGCGTGCCCGCCTCGAACTTAAAGGGCAACTCGTTGTATGTGGTCTTCTCGAAACGGACTTCCTTGATCATCTCACCCCCGCCCTGCCAAGGCGGCATTTGCTCCAACAGTTCCCGCTTGCCGTACAACACGCCGACACCCGTCGGCCCATATATCTTATGACCGGAAAAGGCCAAAAAATCGCAATCCAACTCCCGCACGTCTATCGGGATGTGCTGAATGGCCTGCGCCGCGTCCACCAACGCATATGCGCCGACGGCATGGGCGGCGTCGATTATGCGCTTGACGGGATTCACCGTCCCCAGCACATTGGAAACATACGCCACCGCCACCAATTTCACCCGTCCGTTCATCAACCCGGCGAAGGCCTCCATGTCCAACTCCCCGTTATCCTTGAACGGCACCACCTTCAACTCCGCCCCCTTGCGCTCGCACAGCATTTGCCACGGCACGATGTTCGCATGGTGTTCCATCTCCGTCACCACAATCTCGTCACCGGCGTGGATAAAAGCCTCCCCGAAAGTATAAGCCACCAAATTAATGCTCTCCGTGGTTCCCCGGGTGAAAATCACCTCTTCCGTTTCTCCCGCGTGAATATAGTCCCGCACGACGGTCCGGGCACGCTCATTGGCGTCCGTGCATTTGTTGCTCAAATAATGCACGCCCCGGTGCACGTTGGAGTTATAGCGGAGGTAATACTCGTTCATCACCTCCACCACCCGTCGCGGTTTCTGGGTCGTGGCCCCGTTGTCCAGGTAAACCAACGGTTTCCCGTAAACCTGCTCCCTCAATATCGGGAAATCCTTTCTTATTTGATTGACATCGAACATAATTTATTGCTTGCAGTGCAACACGCAATTGTGGCACTTGGTTAATTCTCCCCGTAAACGCTTGTCCACCAAATCGTCTATTTTCGCCCGCAACGGTTCCAGACGCACTTTCCCCACGATTTCATGGGCAAAACCGAACATCATCATCATTCTCGCCTCCGCCAGACTGATTCCCCGGCTGCGCAAATAGAACATGGCCTCCTCGTCAATCTGGCCGACCGTCGCCCCGTGGCTGCATTTCACGTCGTCCGCGTCGATAATCAACTGCGGCTTCGTGTTCACCCGAGCCGTGTCGGTCAACAGCAGATTGTTGTTGGCCTGGTAGGCCTCCGTCTTTTGCGCTCCGGGACGCACCGTGATGACTCCGGCAAAATTGGCAAGGGCGGAATCGTCCAACACGCCCTTGAAATGCTCGTTGCTCCGGCAGTTCGGTGCGACATGGTCGATAAAGGTGAAGTTGTCCACCTCCTGCTTCTTGTCCGACAAATACATGCCGTACAAATCGCACTCGCACCCCTCCTCCGTCAAAGCCGCATACAGATTGTTGCGGATAAAGCCCCCGTATAAGGAAATCACGTTCGCCTCGAACCGGGAGTTCCTTCTCTGCGACACGAACACGCTGTTAATCTGGGATGCCCCGAGATGTTGGTTCTGCACGTGATAATAATCCATCAAGGCGTTCTCGCCCGCCACAATCTCCGTCAGATTGTTCATCAGGAAATAATGGTCCGACAACGTATGGTCGCACACCAACAAAGTCGCCTTGGCTCCCTTCCCCACAATCACCAAATTGCGCTGAAACGACATCAAGTCGGCCTTCGCCCTCGCCAGATTCACAATCTGCAACGGACGTTCCATCACCACCCCGTCCGGCACGTACACAAACACGCCGTCCTGGGCAAGCATGGTGTTCAAATCCACCAGCCCGTCCGCGCGTCCCGGTTCCGTGAATTGGTTATAATACTTGTCAAACAACTCTTTATACTTCACGCTCGCCTCCGCCAATCCGCACACTATCACCCCCTCCGGCACGTCGGGCCGCTCGTTGCCCCTCCAAAACCTTCCGTTTATCGTCAACAGCAGATGCGTGTCCAGGCAAGGCACGTTGCATTGAAACACCTCCGACAAATCCACCTCCTGCTCCACATACCTCAGCGACACGTTGTAATCCCGTTCCAACACCGGCAACAAATTGGCGTACAGGTAATTCTCACAGCCGTAGGGTATGCCATGCGCCTTGAACTCCTCCAACGCCTTCTCCCGTTGCGCGTCCATCACCGCCCCGACATCTTTCCGGAGCAATTCCCGTCCCTCTTGGAAAAGCGTGAAGAAATTCCGGTTTATCTCATCAATTCTTTCCATGACTCTCCACCTCCTGCTTTATCCAATCGTAACCATTTTTCTCCAACTCGGCCACCAGCTCCTTCCCCGCCGTCTTCACAATTCGCCCGTCATACAACACATGGACCACGTCGGGCACGATGTAATCCAGCAAACGCTGGTAGTGCGTGATGACGATGGTCGAATTGTCCGGACGCTTCAACCGGTTCACCCCGTGCGCCACGATACGCAGCGCGTCGATGTCCAGCCCTGAGTCCGTCTCGTCCAAAATGGCCAGTTTGGGTTCCAGCACGGCCATTTGGAATATCTCGTTTTTCTTCTTCTCGCCTCCCGAGAAGCCCTCGTTCAGCGAACGGTTCAACAAATGGCTGTCGATGTTCACCAACTCCATCTTCTCCCGGATCATCTTCAGGAATTCTCCCGCCGGATATGGCGGCAATCCCTGATACTTGCGGTGCTCGTTGACCGCCGTCTTCAAAAAGTTCACCGTGCTGATTCCCGGTATCTCCACGGGATACTGGAAACTCAGGAATATGCCTTCACGCGCCCGGTCCTCGGCGGGCATATCCAACAAATTCTTGCCGTTAAACCAAATCTCCCCCTTCGTCACGTGAAAACACTCCCGCCCCGTCAACACCGCCGACAACGTGCTCTTCCCGGCCCCGTTGGGACCCATGATGGCGTGCACCTCCCCGGGCTTGATTTCAAGGTTAATCCCCTTCAATATCTCTTTGCCGTCTATGCCGGCGTGCAAATCTTTTATCGTCAACAAATTTTCCATACTTTCTTTTCCTCCTTAAATTTTAATTGTGTTACCTGCCTGGACTCATCCCACGCTGCCCGCCAGGCTGATTTGCAACAGTTTTTGTGCCTCCACGGCGAACTCCATGGGCATTTTGTTAATCACGTCTCCCGCATACCCCTTTATAATCAAACCGATGGCGTCCTCCGTCGAAATGCCGCGCTGGTTGCAATAAAATATCTGGTCCTCACCGATTTTCGAAGTCGTCGCCTCATGCTCCACTTGGGCCGTCGGGTTCGCCACTTCCAGATAGGGGAACGTGTGCGCCCCGCATTTGTCTCCCAGCAGCAGCGAGTCGCATTGCGAGAAATTCCGGGCGTTCTGGCAACTTTTCACCACCTTCACCTTCCCCCGGTAAGAATTGGAACTGTACCCCGCCGAGATTCCCTTCGACACGATGCGGCTCCGCGTGTTGTTCCCGATGTGAATCATCTTCGTCCCCGTGTCCGCCTGCTGGTAATTGTTCGTCACGGCCACGGAATAAAACTCGCTTACCGCGCCGTCTCCCTTCAATATCGTGCTCGGATATTTCCACGTGATGGCGGAACCGGTCTCCACCTGCGCCCAAATCAACTTGGAGTTCTCGCCACGGCACAATCCCCGCTTGGTCACGAAATTGTAAATGCCGCCGCGCCCCTCCTTGTCGCCCGGGTACCAGTTCTGCACCGTGCTGTATTTCACCTCGGCGTTCTTCTCCACCACGATTTCTACGATGGCGGCGTGCAATTGGTTCTCATCACGTTGGGGCGCCGTGCATCCCTCCAGATAACTCACAAAACTGTCGTCGTCCGCCACAATCAGCGTCCGCTCGAACTGCCCCGTGTTGGCGGCGTTTATCCGGAAATAAGTGGACAACTCCATCGGGCAACGCACCCCCTTCGGGATATACACGAACGACCCGTCGCTGAACACCGCCGAGTTCAACGCCGCGAAGAAGTTGTCCGTGTACGGCACCACCGACCCCAAATAACGCTTCACCAAATCCGGATGGTTCTTCACCGCCTCCGAGAACGAGCAGAAAATCACTCCCCTCTCGGCCAGCGTCTCCTTGAACGTCGTCTTCACCGACACGCTGTCCATCACCGCGTCCACGGCCACTCCCGCCAACGCCTTCTGCTCGTCCAGCGGGATTCCCAACTTGTCGAACGTCGCCTTCAATTCCGGGTCCACCTCGTCCCACGATTTCTTGGCCTCCTGCTTGGGGGCCGCATAATATACTATATCTTGATAATCAATGGGCGGAATCTTCAATTTCGCCCATGTGGGCATCTTCATGGTCAACCAATGACGGTAAGCCTTCAACCGAAACTCCAACAGCCACTCCGGCTCCCCTTTCTTCTCGGAAATCAGGCGAATCACCGACTCGTTCAATCCCTTCCCGATGGTGTCCGTCTTCACGTTGCTCACGAACCCGTACTTGTATTCGCCTTCCGTCACCTCGTTCAATATTTCGTCTTGCTCCTTAGCCATAATCCTATTATTGAGAATTAACATTCTGGAATCTGGCGTGACTCGTCTTTGAATCAGCCATATTCCCAATTCGCAAAAGTAATAAAAAAATACCGCCCCTTGTCATCCCCCCGGTAGATAATATCTATCGCCCCATAAATTCCTTGCCCGCCAGCGTCCCACTCCGTCATTTTCCGCCTCCTCGTTGGATTTATGCAAAAATCGCCTCATTTTACTTTGATGCCCTACAATATTCCTTCCCCATTTCTTTGCAAATTTACGATTGAATCGTAAATTTGCAAAGAAATAAATGGCGCCATGATAAATAGAGATTTGACAAACAAATTAATTATATCGGGAACAAGTTATCCGATAGTAACATTGACGGGTCCCCGCCAGTCGGGTAAATCGACACTGCTCAAAAACTGTTTGCCGGACTATAAGTACGTGTCTCTTGAGGATATCGACATGCGACAGTTTGCGCAGAATGACCCTCGAGGATTTATTGCCACTTACCCGGACAAGACGATTATTGACGAGGCGCAGCGGGTGCCGGACTTGTTTTCTTATCTCCAGACGCATATTGATGCGCAAGGAAAAGAGGGAATGTATTATTTGGCCGGTTCCCACAACTTTTTGCTTATGCAATCCATAGGACAATCCTTGGCGGGACGAACCGCGATTTTAAAACTGCTGCCTTTTTCCCATACGGAGATGGGACAGGCGGATATTCTGCCCCGCACGGTGGATGAAGAATTATACATGGGAGGCTATCCCCGTTTGTATGACAAGAGTCTTAATCCGACAGAATTTTACGCTTACTACATTCAGACCTATGTGGAACGGGATGTGCGGATGGTGAAAAACGTGGGAGATTTGAGCAAGTTTGTGCGTTTCATAAAATTATGCGCCGGACGGATTGGACAGTTGTTGAACTTGTCTTCCTTGGCCAACGAATGTGGGATTGCGGTTTCCACGGCTCAAACGTGGATTTCGTTGCTTGAGGCGAGTTACATCGTCTTTCTATTGAAACCGGATTTTAATAATTACAACAAGCGTTTGGTAAAAACGCCGAAATTGTATTTTTATGACACGGGGGTGGCCTGTGCATTACTGGACATAACCGAAGCCTCCCAAGTGGCCTTTCATTTTGCGCGAGGGAATTTGTTTGAAAACATGGTTATCTCAGAATTTATCAAGCAGGCGTGGAACGAAGGACGGGAGCCGCAATTGACATTTTGGAGAGACAGCTCGGGGAACGAGGTGGATTTACTCGCACTTCGGGCCGGTCAAGTACATGCCTACGAAATAAAATCAGGTGCGACATATTCTCCGGACTATTTCAAAGGACTGACGAAATGGAGAAACTTATCGGGAATATCACCTGACTATTGCGGCGTGATTTATGGCGGTGAGCAAAGCCTGCAAACAAGCAACGGCAAAGTGATTCCGTGGATAACAACGGGGCATGAAAAACCATCACATTAAACAATGGAAAGACTTACCTATCACATAACGTCTCCTACTACCACGCCGGACACATCGAAAACAACCGCAAATGAAAACAAACATCCAAATCTTGTCCGACGTACAAAAAATGGCCAAGCAAGGAAGCACGCACCATAAACCTTGCTTGACCGATTTGTTAGAAATCACGAAACAACATCCGACAAATCTATTCCGTGACAATAATCGTCATGGCATTTTCCACCACCTGCGAGTAGCCGTCGTTCGTCAGCCGCACGGACACGACATAGGTGCCCGGCACGGCGTTGTTCTCCAGCGGATACATCAATGCGCCCCCTCCCCGGATGGTCAGCTCGCTCATAAACGTGGCGGCGGCCGCCTCGCCCTGGTCGGAAGTCACCGACTCCACATAGAAATAAATCGGCTCCGTCCCCTCGTACCCCTGCAGTTGCAGGGACACCCACGGGGCGTTGTATTCTATCCGCACGGCGTCCGTCACCGGATCAGGCGTCTTGCGAACGTACATCGTGTCCGGATCGTAGGAGGCGTTCTCCGTGATCAGGTAGCCTATCGTCGTCTCGTGGCAGGCCGCCAGGGCGACCACAAGCGCTATCGTCAATAATCCCATTAGTCTTCTCATGTTCTTTTCTTTTTTTACGTTATTCCTCTTCACCCAAAGTAAATCCGTATTCCAATGCGTGTACGATGCAGTTGTCCGGCTCGATATCGCCCGAGGCCACCGCCACCTGCAAGTTCACCTTCGTGAAATTGATAAAGATGTGCCGTGCGGCGTTCTCTACGATGCCGCTCTGCTCCTCCACCATCGTATAGGCCCAGATCTCCGTGCCGGCCAGCGTGGTCAGCGTCATGCCTCCCTCGCCGACAGTGCCATAGGTGCCCGGGGCTCCCTCCGGAATGTCCCGCCGGTAGAGCTTCCCGTCCACCACGTGCTGCAACAGAATGGAGCGGCACCATGCAGGGTCGAGGTCCGTCACCCGCTCGATGCCGTTCTCCAGCATATAGCGGCGGATGGAGTGGTTCGTTATCCCGAAGAAGGTTATCTCGGGATGGGCGGCGTCCTTCCCCTCAAACAGTTGCACGGTTTCCGCTCCGGCGTGGCGGATCATCAGCAGGGTCGAGTCCCAGTCGTAAGAGTCCGTTTCCATGTATTCCAGCATATTCTTCCCCTCGTGGCGGCCGTCGCTCGTGCCGGAATAAACAAAGTTGTCTTTCGTGCATGCGTTGAACAATGGCAACGCAATGATTATCATGTAAATTAATCGTTTCATAATATCTCCTTTCTTTTATTGTGCCCGACGATTCCAATACCTGTTCTGGCGGATCAAGTCATTATTTGTAAAACAAGCACCTAGTAATTTATAATATAACGCCCCGTCTTCCAAATCCTGATCCGTCAACGCCGCATAGGCGTCCGATATCTCGTTGCGGATATAGTCGTAGGAGTCCTCTCCCCGCATGTAACACCACCCGTTGCGGACAATGTCGTAATAACGGTGGCTCTCCTGCAACAGCTCTTTTTCTCTCTCCCGGAAGATGGCCAGTTGGATATTTCCGTCAAGTCCCTTAGCGATGTCGTCCGCACAGGGGAAAGCGTATTTCTCCGTCAGCTGGTTTTTATCCAAGTCGCCATACGCCCGGCTACGGATTTTGTTCAGGTCCTCTACGGCGTTGGCTTTGTTCTGACGGGCGCGGCATTCCGCACGCAACAAATAAATGTCTGCCAATCGCCAGACTACCTTGTTTTGATTTAATCCTATATACATGGGCTCCATAAATATCTCATCAAAAGCATAATAAGGATAGCGATATTTATAAAAGTAAGCTCGCTGTATTGCTTCATTATCGTAACCGATAATTACGGAGTCCATGCCTCTCTCCACATCCGCTACAGTTTCTCCTCCGACTACTTTCAAGAAAATAGAATCCGCATCTGTTGCCCAAAAATAGGCATTTCGGCGCAGATCTCCTTCTGCATACATATCTCTAATGGTTGTCTTATAATATAAGGGACGATAATCATCATCTGTAGGTAAATCGCTAGAAGTAGTTAGGACTGGGAACCCAACAAACGCATTGTAATAACAATACTGATCCAATTCCTCAATGTTGTTATAAGCTTCCCATATACTTTCGTCGCTATTCCCTTTCATTACGTCTACGCAAACTTGTTCTGGAGTTTCGACCAGTTTATAAAAACCGACTTGTCCATCAATAATCATGGAACAGTACTCTTCGGCCTTGGCCCAACACTCGCTTTTTCCTTCCACGCCGGCTCGCCAGGCATATAGATGAGCTAACAAAGCCGCTGTGGCTCCTTTGCTTCCGAACTGTTTCATACGTTCTCCTCCAGCAGTGCTTACCATTTCTTCGTAAACAGGAAGATCCATGGCCATTAGTGCCCATTTTTCAGCTTCATCTAAAACTTCACTGATTGAACTTTGGGGAAATTTCTCAAATGTCGTGCTGCCTTGCGTGATAGGAACTTCTCCAAAAGTACGAGCTAACCAAAAATAAGCAATGCCTTTGGCAAAATAGGCTTGCAACAGATAAGGCTTTAACTCTTCCTCCGTCAATTCAAATCGATGCGCATTATCTATTATTAGATCCGCTTGATATATAACATTGTAAAAGTAACTCCAATTGCTTGACATCTGATAATCGAGCAATTTATTTGGAACATTATAATATAAATCCACATCCATTTTTTCTCCTGCGTCAGCTATCCAACCACTATTGCCAACTCCTCTCATATAAGTCATCAAGCCACTTAATAAAGCTTCCGCATCATCTTGTGTTCGATAATAATTAGTATATGTAGTGCTGTTTTCCGGTCTAACATCTATAAAATCAGCACATCGCCAACATGTTAATAACACGGCACTTACTAGTATATAATATCTCACCATATTTATTAAAAGTTAAATGTTAATCCCAATGTCCATTTTCGAGGAAGCGGATATTGTAACGCATAATCCATTCCCGAATATACATCCACCACTTCAGGATTCTCTCCCGAATAATTACTGATGTAAAACAAATTTTCTATTGTGACGAAGCAACGAATACCTTGAAGTTTTATTGTTTTCACAATGTTGTCTGGTAGGTTATAACCTAATGTTAACTGTCTAAAACTCACGTAATTAACTTTTTCTATTTGTGAGTCTAATAAAGGTTCGATCGTATTTCCCCATGAAGGAGCATTTGCATCGCACCCCGGTTCTGTCCAGGGGCGAACATCTCGATAGTCAAACATTTTAGGGACGGGCATCATTGTATGATATCCCATGGAGGCTCTGCAATTAAGCATTCGTCTTCCTATCGTATAACTGACAAGCATGTTTAAATCAAATCCTTTCCATTGTAATTCATTTACCCATCCTCCATGAGCAAGAGGAAGTGTAGATCCAGCGTAATACATATCTGCATTATTATCTCCATCAAAATCTTTCAATTTGTAGTTTCCTACTTGGCCGCTAACACTACTTTTTACAGATACTCCACCCCAATAAGTTGCCGCTCCGTCTTGCCTATAATAAACGGGGACATCTTTTTCTGATTCATAAAAACCTTCGTGTGCATAAGTATATAATCCGCTTAATGGGCGTCCAATCACTAAAAGATCTTTATTTGTAATGTCTTTTCCCGAATATGATTCCTCAAAGCGGTTCCAATTTCTGGCGATATTGAATTTCATCCGCCAAGATAAAGCCTTTTCCCGGAAAATATCAGCTTGCAGTTCTAATTCGATTCCTTCATTGGAAACGGCCATTGCATTTTCTGTCCGGGTTGTGAAAGGATACAAACCTCCAGGTAAAGGAATATCGTAAATCAACGAACTTGTATATTTGTAATAATAATCCAACTTAAAATTCAAACGATAGTTGAACATGTCCATGTCCAGACCGATATCATATTGTTCTGTCTTTTCCCATGTCAAATCTGGAGATATCGGTTTCGTTGACATGATTCCTACATTATACAAGAATGCTTGGCTCGAAGCCATTAATCCATGTGCCAAATAAGCGTCCGTAAATACTTGGCCGGAAGTTCCATAACTACCTCTGATTTTACCCCAATTTAACCAATTGCCAGCCCAACTTTTCACAAACGGTTCTTCCGAAAATGTCCATCCTAAGGCTATCGAGGGGAAATTTGCCCAACGGTTTCCCTCTCCAAAGGTGGAACTACCGTCCCGCCGGAAAGTGAACTCCATCAAATAACGTTGCTTGTAATTATATCCGATACGTCCAAAAAAACTTAACATTTTTTTCTCCGTAAAATCAGAAGCATAAGAAGTATTCGATACATAGTAAGGATATTCTTCTGTCCCATGATTCACAACATCATTTCCTAATGCCGGAGTGTAATAATAGACATCGTCACTTGCTCCGTTTCTTCCGGCACCTTCTATGCTAAACGCTTGTTCTTTATTTGCATTAATACCCAATAGCAAATCTAAATTGTGTGTTTCTTTGAAACTTTTTTTATAATGTAATAAACCTTCTATTGAAAGCATTACATTGCGTGCGATTGCTCCGGTCGAAGAACTTTCATGATATGATGGATCCAGATAGCTTGGAGAAAATTGATTTGCATTGGATTGGGAGAAATCAAGATTTCCAGAAATAGATGCGGACAAACCCCATGATGCTTCATAAGACAAAAATGCTGTTACCATGGCCCTATAGTCGTCTGTTCGATCTTTTACTCCTTCCACATTCTTTAGCCATTCTTCTTTTAGTTCATCTGAAGCCCCTATGTAGGTATGTTGCGTAGATGGATCTACCGAAAGTCCTTCATAATTGTTCATCGTGTTATTGTTTCTACTTTTATCCATATATGCCAGATAAATACGGGTATCCAATCGCAGATTTTTTGTAAATTGGGCAGAAAAATTGGTAAGTAGGTTTGCTCGGGAGTACCGGCTATTGATGGCGATGCCATCCTCGTCATAATATCCCAATCCGACCATATAACGAAAACGCTCGGTTCCTCCTGATGCTTGAATGTTAGCGTTTACTACATGACCCGTACGGAAAACGTATTTCCACCAGTTTTCGCAATTATTATAATAAGGATCCAAACTGTCCTGAAGATTATAATTTAACATGCCGGAACCCCTGTTCCCGTTCCCCCAGAATTTGTCATAAGATCCATTTTTGCCATAGATGTCATTATATGAGGATGGATAATATTTTAAATATGTTGTAAGATCTGTATACGCTGTTTTTTGATTTCTAAACCACAAGATGTCCAGCCACCGCTCCATGCGTCCGCCCGTCTGCGCCGGATATTCCATCAACTGCGCCACGGAATAGGAAGCGTTTGCGGCAAACTGCGTTTTGCCCTCTTTCCCCTTCTTTGTCGTCACGAGGATGACGCCGTTGCCCGCGCGGGAACCGTAAATGGAAGCCGCAGCGGCATCCTTCAACACCGTCACCGACTCGATCATGCTCGGGTCCAAGTCGGCTATCGTGTTCGTTCCCGTCACCGGGGAAACGAACGAGTGCATCGGCACGCCGTCCACCACCCAGAGTGGCTGCCCGTCACTCGCACCGCTCACCAACAGCGAATTGAACCCCCGCACGGCAATCACTCCCGCGCTTCCCGGCGCACCTGACTGTTGGATGACGTTCAACCCCGCCAGCCGTCCTTGCAACAAAGCCGCCAGGCTGGCCGCCGGCATCTCCTTGATGTCGTCCGCCGTTATCGTGGACATCGCACTGATCGTCTCCCGCTTCTTTTGGGTCCCGTAGGCCCGGACTACCACCTCGTCCAAGTCGGAAACCTCTTCCTTCATGTAGACGCGCAACGTGTCCGTCCGCTCCGTGAACTCGACTTCCTGCGACTCATAGCCCACGAACGAGAACTTCAATTTGCCTTTCAGCATCGGCAGGTCAATGGCGAACCAGCCGCGTTCGGTGGTGGCCGTGCCCACGGAGGTGCCCACCACTTGCACCGTTACTCCCGGCATGGGCTGTTTCTTCTCGTCGTAGACGAAGCCTTTCACCCGCACCGACTTCCGCTCCTCGTCGTCCTCCGCCGATGGCTTGATAATCACCATATTGTCCCTGTACTCCCACGTGAACCGTGCGCCCAACAACTGGCGCAGCACATCGTCGATCCGCTCGTTCTCCACGTCCAACGACACCGGACGGCTCACGTCCACCTCGTTGAAGCTGTAGAAGAAATCGAGGCTCGTCTGCCGTTTCAATTCGGCAATCACCTCCCTGAACGTGGAACCCTCCACCTTCAAAGTCACCACCTGATCCTGCGCCCGCACCCCCGCCGAAAGCGTGAGCACAAAACCGCAAATCAATAACAATGTCAATTTCATAGCTCTTTTCATTTGGACCCATGATTTTTTTCGAGGAAACCATGCGTCCGTTCGTGTTTTTTTCATAGTTTTGTGATAAAAGTTAAACAATCCCTCTCTTGGGACTCGCGAATTCCCTTGAGAGCTTACTTATTCCGGGAGTTGTTGCAGCAATTCCCGGTTTTTTATGTCAGCGCCATACAATTCAAATCACCGTTCGCCCACCACCACAGTCCGCCCCTTCACGTCGAAACGCACGTTCGTCGTTTTCTCTATGATTGAGAAAATCTCGTTGGCCGTGTAATCTTTCCTGATCACCCCGGCGAACATGAAACGCTTCACCCGCTCCGACGTGAAAAAGAAATCGATGTCATACCAACGTCGCAATTGTTCCGTGATTTCCTCCAGCGTCGCCCCCTCCTCGAAATAAAACTTTCCGTCAATCCACGCCACCACGGCTTTCACGTTCACCTTGCGAGTCGAGATGTTCCCTCCCCGCCACTCCGCCTGCCATCCCGGCGACAACACCACCGCCTTCCCCGCCACGGAGTCGCCCACGCTCACCTTCCCCTCCATCAACGTCGTCCGTGTCACCTCCTCCGCATCGTAAGCGTTCACGTTAAAACGGGTCCCCAACACGCGCACCTCCGTTTCGTCCGCCGCCACCACAAAAGGCCGCACCGTGTCCCTTTCCACCTCGAAATACCCCTCCCCCTTCAAGTACACCCGCCTCTCCTTTCCGGTAAAGGCCGTCGGAAACCGCAACTCGGATTCCGAATTCAAATGCACCGTCGAGCCGTCCGCCAGCGTCACCCGGTATTCCCCTTTCCGCGGAACGACTATCGTGTTGTATGCCATCTTCTCCGCCTCATTTTTCACCGGCTGATACGTCACGCCCCTCGCGGAATCAAGGAAAATCTCCACCCCGTCCCGCTCCAACACCGTGTCCACCGGCTGCGTCAAATCTATCCGTTCCCCCTCGGCCATTATCAACACGGCGCGAGGTCCCCCCGCCTCTATCTCCACCGCCTGCGCCACAGGCCGCCGTGCCGGCTCGCGCTCCGACAACATCCACGCCGCGCCGCCAGCCAATAAAACCAACACCGCTGCCGCCGCCCAACGCCATGCCGTCACTCGTTTCCTCACATTCCGACCCTCTCCGCGGTAAGCCTCAATGGCCCGCCACATCTTGTCCCGGTCGAAAACCACATCGCCGCGTTCCATCATCCCCACCTCACGCAACACACCCCTCACCCGGGCGAACTCCGGCTCCCGCCACATCCTTTCCCACGCCTCGTCACCCGGCTTCACCCGCCCTTCCAACACGGCCCTCAACCATTCTTTCTCATCATTTGTGCTCATATCTCATCTCGTTAAAGTTACTCTTACACCATCTAAGCGGGAAAGACGGCAAAAAGGGTGAAAAGAAAATCCACTTTTTTCCAAAAAATTTTCCTTTCCCCTTACAGAGAATTACAAACAATTATTGTTCAGTAATTTAACGTCACCCCGCCAGATATCGCTTTGCCGAGCACAGCCGATTCGAGACGAAGCCACACTCGAACACAAAGTATATGGAGGAACATAATGTTTTTTATGACAGCCCCACCCCGAAGCCCCCTTACATTTTATATTATATCGTGACTTCTATTTTACAGCGTCTGGGTCTCGTCAATAGAAAGGCCCGTATATTTTGCAATCACCTCTGCAGACAAACCGTCAGCCTTCATCTTTTTGGCAATCTCCAACTGACGCTTCCGCTCCCCCTTCTCCATCCCTTCCGCCAAACCTTCCGCCCGACCTTCTGCTCGACCTTCCGCCCGACCTTCCTTATAACGACGTTCCGCACTGTTCACCAAGGTACATTCCACCCGGATGGCATCCCAAAACTTGTCGTAGCCCAACAGCTCTGCGTCGGTGAAGGCGGACTCCTCTATTTCCGTCACCGCCTTGCGGATGTCGGGGTTGGCAAGCAGGTCCTCGGAAACCTTGCGGGTCTGGTCGTTGATTTCCGTCAGGTAGCGCAGCCACAGCACCTGCATCTTCCGCTCGCTGTACGAGTGCGGTGTGAATTTGGGCAACTCCACGAACACCAAGTGCAACCCGTCAATCACCTTGTCCGGGTACTCACTGTGGACCAAATGGTAATAGTGGTAATACCGCTCCAAATCCGGCTCGAAAATCTCGTTCACCAGATTCAGCGAGTACACCGGCTCCAACAGTTTGTAGTCCTTGCCCCCGTCCAGTTGTCGCACGTAGGCTTTCGAGGCGTTGAAGAGCACCCTTCGTTTGAACTCCTTCGACCACACCATCTGCATCTCCACGATGAACTGCCGTCCCCGATTGTCCTTGCAGCGCACGTCCACGATGCTGTTCTTGTGCAACGGGTTTTCCGGCACCATCTCCGCCGGGAGGTATTCCACTTCCGTTACCGCCTCGTCCTCGCTCCCGAACGGAAGCAGGGCGTTGAGCAGGCTGATGAGCAAGTCCTTGTGCTCGCCAAACACTTTCTTAAACGTGAGGTCTGCTTTCGGATCCAGATATCTCATAATCGTCTCTTTTTTAGTTTCCTTTCGCAAATATACAGAAACTTTTCCGTCTGCGCAAATAAGGCGACATTTCCCACAAAATCACATCAATTGGCAAACATGCCCCAAAACCAACAAGGCGAAACGCACGTTCTTGTCCCCGAACTCGTCCTTCATCTTCTTGTAAGCCACCTTCATCTGCGTCTTCACCGTATTCACCGACACGCCCAACTTGTCGGCTATCTCCTTATAGCTCATGCCGTCCACGCAACCCATCACAAACACCTCCCGACACTTCGGCGGCAAAGCGTCCATCACCTCGCGCACCCGGGCATACAACTCTTCGAAATTGTCCTCCTCGTCCTTCGTGTCCGCCTCCCCGTCCCGCATGGCCTCCTGCTCGTAACGGGCCTTCACCTCCTCATGCAGTTTGAAATCAATGCAGGCGTGCTTCACCGTCCGGGCCAGATAAGCGTACACAGAACCCGTGTAGGCGATTTTGTCCCGATGAGTCCACAAATAAATAAAAGCCTCCTGCACAATGTCCTCCGCCTCCTCCCGCTGCTTCACGAACCCCACGGCGTAATGAAACAACCGCTCGGCGTACCGCTCAAAAAAAGTATTGAACGCCGCCCAGTCGCCCTCTTGCATCTTCCGAAAAGTGACTTCTTCCTCTTCCATGCGTAATCGTTAAAAATCGAACAAACATAAACAATCCCCCCCGCAAAAACAAGCAAAACACTCCCCAATACCTCTTAAAAAATCTTTCACCAGTTCCTGCCAACACCGGTAAATCGCCCGCCACGTCCCGGCCTTCGGACACCACACCCCATCCCCCGCCGGGAAAATAGACGGCGGAAATTGTTGCGCGAAGGCCAAAAATGGATTATATTTGTTCCTCACAAAACAAAAGACATGAACAAAAACAAACCATTGACGAAACTATCCACGTTGGGCGAGTTCGGACTCATCCGCCACCTGACCAAAAATATCAAACTCAAAAACGCATCCTCGCTCAAAGGAGTGGGCGACGACGCCGCCGTGCTCGACTACCGGGACAAGCGCGTCCTCGTCAGCACCGACATGCTCATCGAGGGCGTCCACTTCGACCTGGCCTACGTGCCGCTCAAACACCTCGGCTACAAGGCCGTGTCCACAAACGCCAGCGACATCTACGCCATGAACGGCACCCCGAGGCAAATCACCCTCTCCATCGCCATGTCGAACCGCTTCTCCCTCGAGGCCGTCGACGAGCTGTACGAGGGCATCTACCTCGCCTGTGACCATTACGGCATCGACCTCGTCGGGGGCGACACCACCTCCTCCCGCACCGGCCTATGTCTCAGTGTCACCGTCATCGGCGAGGCCGACGAGGCCGACATCGTCTACCGCGACACCGCCCGCGAGAACGACCTCATCTGCGTGAGCGGCAACCTCGGAGCCGCCTACATGGGCCTCCAACTGCTGGAAAGGGAAAAGGCCGTGTTCAACACCGACCCCAACGTCCAGCCCGACCTCTCCGGCTACGAGTACATCCTCGAACGCCAACTCAAGCCCGAGGCCCGGGGTGACATCGTCCGCATCCTGCGCGACAAAAAAATCAAGCCCACCGCCATGATGGACATCTCCGACGGCCTCTCCTCCGAAGTCCTCCACATCTGCCACGACTCCGGACTGGGATGCCGCATCTACGAGGACAAAATCCCCATCGACTACCAGACCTTCCGCATGGCCGAGGAACTCAACATGAACGCCACGGTGTGCGCCCTCTCCGGCGGAGAGGACTACGAACTCCTGTTCACCGTCCCTCTCGCCGACTACGACAAGCTCCTCACCATCGAGGAAATCAGCATCATCGGCCACACCTGCCCCCCCGGCGAGGGCCACAGCCTTGTCACCCGCGACGGCAACACCTTCGAACTGAAAGCCCAAGGATGGGTCAACTTCAATGAAACAAACGACTAAAAACACCGAACCGCAAATGGACTCTTTAGCACACATATTGGACGAGGCGCGACTCCATCATCTCGCCGGCGACCGGCGGGCATTGCGCGCCCTGCTGAAACAAGCCATCCCCCACCGGGTGGCCTACTACCGAGAAAACCTCGGACTGACCCGCCACGCCGAATTCGCCGACCTCCTCTGCAAGGCGCTCCTTTTGGAACTCGACGAAGAAGAAGAGGAAAGCATCGAACTGGCCGAGCTGGCCTACGTCAGCCTCTGCGAGGAATTGAAAAAAGGCGACGCCGACCCCTACGAGCAACGCAAAATGCGCGTCATCCTCCTCCATTACTTCGCCGACTACCTCACGGACAGCATCATCGAAATCTTCCTCAAAAAATACCGGGAATACAACCTCCTGCAAGCCCGCAATCTCGCATTGGACTCCATCGCCCGCATGCAACTGTCCGACATCTTCCACATCGAGCAGCACTACGGCGAACGCATCGACGAGGACGAGCAACTGAACGACATCTGCAACGACATCGACATCGCCCCCAACCTCTCCGACCAAGAACTGGCCGAGGCCGATCTCATGCACCGCGTCCTGCACGCCTACCTCAAGGCCAAATACAAATAACGCCATCCGCCTTCCCCGCTCATTCCGCAGATTCCCCTCTACCCCCCTCGGCGGATTCAGGGAAACTTTCGCAAACTCCTCCCCAACCGTCAGCGGCCAATCCGCCACCTTTCCGCCACCTTTCCATCCCCTTTTCTCCCTTAAAGCCGAGACAAAGTCGAGACAAAGCCGAGACAAAGCCGACTCCACTCGACTTTGTCCCGCCTTTTCATCCGCGTCATCTCCCCCGTCCCGAATCAAACGACTCCTAAAGCCGTCTCAAAACAGGCGAAAAAGCAAGCGACAAAACAAATCGCAAAATCAGAAACCCATTCGTACCCTTGGCTCATAAAAAAAAAAAGAATTTGAGAAATGGTTGACGGACAAGTGAAATATAATACTAAATATTTGTTGTACCAAATTCAACATATCTATTCTAGCACGCTTTCTATGAGGTGGCGATAGGGCAGAGGGCGCAGCGGGCGTAGGCGACAAGGTCGGCGGGAGCGATGCGGATTTGCAGCCCGCGGACACCGGCGCTGACGTAAATGAACGGGTAACGGGCCGCCGACTCGTGCAAATAAGTGGGGAAAGCCTTTTTCATGCCGATGGGGGAACAGCCGCCCCGGATGTAGCCCGTGACAGGCAGGAGCTGCTTCATGGGAATCAACTCCGCCTTCTTGTTGCCGGACACCTTGGCGGCCAGCTTCAAATCGACTTCCATGTCGCCGGGAATCACGCAGACGAAATAACCCGTGCGGTCGCCGTGCAGCACAAGCGTCTTGAACACCTGCCCTATCGGCTCGCCCAACTGCTCCGCCACGTGGTGGGCGGCCAGATCGTTCTCGTCCACCTCGTAGGGTATCAGCTCGTAGCGGATTCCGGCCTTGTCCAACAGCCGGGCGGCGTTCGTCTTGTTGATTTTCTCTTTCATAATGTCAGAAATAAAAGCCAAAGTTAAAATAAAATCCCAGCTCCTCGCTCCAATCCGAGAAACTAAACACGAAATCCACCGGGCCTATCCGAGAGTCGCGCGAGTAGCCAGCGGACGCTCCCCACATCCCTTTTTCCCCGAACACGTCAAAAAAATTGGCGTCGCAGAGGGCGTAATTGCCCGTCAGGAACAGATAGTGTTTGCTCCCCATCCGCTGGCGCAAGCGCAAGCGGGCCACGAGCAAGGCGTTGTCGAAAATCTCCACGTTGCTGATTCCGGCGAAAGGCAACTGGTGCGAGCGATAGCGTCCGAACTCCGCGCCTCCCATGCAATTAAGGTAGGAATACGCCGTGTTGCCCCCGATGAGCACCCGCCCGTACAGCGACGGCAAGAGCGAGAAACGGTTGGTGACGGGCACCACGGGCGCAAAATTCCACGACAGGGCGGAAAACGGCGGGCCGCCGTCGTAGGTCGCGAGATTGTCCGTGTAAAGCGAATAGTCCGCCCGCAAGACGACACCCCGGGTGGGATAAAAGCGCCGGTCGACCGTCTCCCACTGCACCGTGCCGTAGTAGCTGAAAAAGCCCTCGGGCCGCACGTCGAACACGTCGCCCTCGTTCACGAACAGGAGGGAATTGTAGTCGAAAAACTCGTAACGCACCCCCACCCCGAAACGGAAATTGCGGAAATAGAAATTGGAAATCCCCAAATCGCCCGCATGGTAACGGTACGTGACGTTATTGATTTTCCGGCCTCTGGAGAACACGTCCACGTCGTTGTACTGGAATGTGTAGGCCAGATTGAAACGGCGAAGGAAGGTGTTTTCCAGCGAATACTCCACCCGCAGATAGGGATTCATGCTCAGCCTTCCCGTCAGCGACAATTGCCCGCCCCGCGAGGCCCCCTGACGGAACGTGGTGTTCAAGAGAATGGCCGCCAGCACCTCGGAGTCGAAGCGAAACCCCACATTCAGCGTGTTCGCCACCCGGGGCCTCAGCGTCAGCTCCAAATCGTAGGGGGAGCGGCCCAGCAGCCGGTAGTTCACGGCGGCGTAAGCCTTCGTGCCGTACAGTTCGGCAATCGCCCGGTGGATGTCGTCCAGCGTCGCCTCGCTTCCCTCCTTTATCCTCAGCCGCCGCTCCACCGACTCCCTTTCCCGTCCTTCCACGCCTCGCACGTAAATCCGTCTCACGGCGAACGTCTCCCGCGTCTCGTATTCCGCCCGGCGGGAATCGGCCTCCTCCTCCGCGCCAATCATCCGCCGCAAGGCAAGCAAATCGTCCCATTTCTCCCGAGCCGCCGCCTCTCCCCGCACAAGCAGGGTGTCGATGGCCCGCGCGCTGAAGCTCGCCGCCGAGTAACCCTTCACGTTGGGGCGGATGACCAAATCTGCCGCCCGCAAATTTTCCTGATACTTGTTCATGCATAACAGATTGATAAGCTGGGGCAGCACTTTCGACACGCTGGCCAGTTGCTTGTCGTCCATCAAATCGGCCTGCACGTCGACCCCGATGACAATCTCCGCCCCCATCGCCCTGGCCACGTCCACCGGGAAGTTGTTCAGCACGCCGCCGTCCACCAGCACCATGCTGTCCACCCGCACGGGAGTGAACGCTCCGGGGATGGCCATGCTGGCGCGCATGGCGCGCACGAGATTGCCTTGCGTCATCACCACCTCCTTCCGGCTCACCATGTCGGCCGCCACGCAGGCGAAAGGGATAGGCAACTCCGTGAAGTCAAGCGAGTCGTGATACCCCACCGTCAAGTCGGTGAACAAATTGTAGACGTTGTGTCCGCTCACGAATCCCACCTGCCGCTGGCTCGCCCCCCGCCGGCCGAAAGGCACGGAAAGCAGGTAGCGGTCGTCATACTCCTTCTCGGTGAAAGGCAAGTCGTAACGATACACCTTGTCGCTCAGCAGGAACTCCCAGTCCTGCGCCCGCACAAGGCTGTCCAGCCGACGGGAGTCATAGCCGATGGCGTACAACCCGCCGATGATGGACCCCATGCTCGTGCCCACGATGCAATCTATCGGTATGCCCGCCTCCTCCAACACCCTCAACGCCCCGATATGGGCCACGCCTTTCGCCCCTCCACCGCTCAACACCACGCCCACCCGCTTGCGCCGGGCGTCCGCCGGAGACGCCAGCAACGCCAAAAGCAACGTTCCAATCAATATGCGCCAAATCCTAACCATAACACTTACAAATATACAACGAGATTCGCGAATTTAAAACTCCGGAACGGAAATGCCCGCCGACTTTCACAAGATTTGGAACTTCACGCCGAAAGAAAGGCTAAGAATGTCATTCGGTCTCAGCCACTTGTTCGAGAACGCCGAAATCAGGTATAAATCGCAAGTCCCCACCTCATAATAAAAAGATATCCGTTTGCACCAATGATTCTCCCCCAAGTCCACCGCGAAACGTTGCCCCACGAACAGAAGGAAGCGCACCCGCGTCGAAAACTTGTAATAGGGCGCAGGATACCTTTCCGGCTCCTTCACCCAAAACTCGTCGTCCAACACGGTGTTCATCCCCAGGCTCACGGAAAACGGCCTATAGCTCCAACACCCGCCCAGCTTCACCCGCCACGGAATATAATTCTCGCGCAAGGTCAGCGTCACTTTTCCCTCGTTGGAAGAAAAGCGGGGAAGGTACCCCAGAAGAAAATCCGTCTCCCATTGTCCTTTTTTTCCATAGTCCCATCCCGTGCCAACCGACACCGCCCCGATGGAACCGGCGAACTGCACAATCTGGTATTTGGGAATCAGCCGCTCCCATCCACGCTGGTATTTCTCGCGCCTTTTCTCGAAATAGGCCACCCGCCGCTCGTAGCGTTCCGCCTTCCGCTGTGTCCTCACGCTGTCCACACCCTCGGCCCGGGCCGTCATGCCCGCAAGCAACAGGCACGCCCCGCAAATCACGTTAATAATAAACCACTTCATAACCGTACCAATCAGGCGTTAGCGTAAACAACAAATAATTGCGGTCTTTCATGTAACTGCATCCGTAATACATGATTCCGTCGTCAAACAGGTCGTCCTCCTTCAGCTTGTGGTCGTGGGCATGCAGGCAAAACTCCATGCCGGGGAACCGTTTCAGCAACTCGTGAAACACCAGCGACACATTGTTGTTGAACTCGATGTCGCCCGGAGCCACGTGCATCACCGGCACGGTGCGGGACACCTCCGTCACGGAATCCGCCAGCAACGAATAGACATACTTAAAGTCCGGAATCGGATGAGAGTAATCAAACTCCAAGGCGTTCGTGTTCAGACAAATAAACCGGTTCTTGCCCGCCATGAAATCGAAATTCACCGCCCCGAACACCTCCTCGAAAGCGTCCAGACCGTTGCCCAGCACGTCGTGGTTGCCCAGCAACGTCACGTAAGGCACATCCAACTTGTTCATGATGTCGCGCACCCATTCGAACTCTTTCGTCAGCCCGAAATCGGACACGTCCCCGCCGTGAATCACGAAATCCACGTCGTTCCTCCCGTTGAGGTGAGTCACGAAATCCTCCGTCTCGTCGTAAAAACGCTGGGTGTCGCCCATCAACGCGAAGCGCACCGTGTCCTTTCCCGCGCACGCCGCCTCGATTCTCGGAATGTTCTTCCCGTTCATGTCCGTCTCTCCGTGAATCCGCACGTCATAGGGGTGATACTCTATCATGTCGCACGCCCCAAGAAAAGCCATCACAAAAATCAACCAAATTTTTCGTTCCATCTTTATCGTGTTTACCCTCGTCCATACAAAAAACAAACCAAATCCCCGTTTTTCCCTCGAATAAGCCATTTTTAACGACAAAGCGGACATTTCCTCTCTCCCACCCCCAGTCTTCCCGAATAAATGCCTACCTTTGTTCCCGTTTGCAACACAAGGACGAGGACAAAAACATGAGAAAGGCACTATCCGTCATCATCATTTGGCTGTCATTCAATGTAATGACCGCCGCCCAAGAAGCCCCGAAACGGGAATTCCGGGGGGCATGGATTCAAACCATATATCAGGACGAGTACGCCCGGATGAGCGTGGAGGAACTGAAAGCGGACTTCCTCGCCAAACTCGACGCACTGCAATCCCTCGGCATAAACGCCGTCATTTTCCAGGTGCGCCCGGAAGCCGACGCATGGTACGCCTCCGAACTGGAGCCATGGAGCCGCTTCCTAACGGGCGCGCAAGGCAAGGCACCCGAGCCGTTTTTCGACCCCATGGCCTTCCTCGTCAGGGAATGCCACCGCCGCGGCATGGAATTCCACGCCTGGCTGAATCCCTTCCGGGCGGGAACGGCCGGCACGGAAAACCTCGCCGACTCGCACGTCTACCACGACCATCCGGAATGGTTCGTCACCTACGGCAAGCTGTTGTTGTTCGACCCGGGCGTTCCCGCCTGCCGGGAGCACATCTGCCGGGTGGTGCGCGACATCGTGTATCGCTACGACGTGGACGCCATCCACATGGACGACTATTTCTACCCCTATCCTGTCGGCGGACAGCCCTTTCCGGACGACGAGAGTTTCCGCACGTATGGCATTCCCGCCGGATACGCCCCCGAGGAGCGGGACGACTGGCGGCGGGAAAACGTGAACCAGCTCATCCGTTCCCTGCAGGCCGCCATCAAGGGCGAAAAGCCCTGGGTGCGCTTCGGCATCAGCCCATTCGGCATCTACCGCAACCAATCGAGCGACCCGGATGGCAGCCGTACCAACGGCCTGCAAAACTATGACGACCTCTACGCCGACGTGACGCTATGGACGCGGGAAGGCTGGATTGACTACTGCGTTCCCCAGCTTTACTGGGAAATCGGCCACAAATTAGCCGACTATGCCACGCTGGTCGACTGGTGGGACGCCCACGCCGGAGCCGCCCATCTCTACATCGGACAGGACGTGGCACGCACGGCGAAGGCCGACGACCTCACCCACAAAATGTCCCTCTCCCGCACGGCCCGGCACGCACGGGGCAACTGTTTCTGGCCCGCCAACGAGCTTCTGCGCAACACGGGAGACATTGCCGACAGCCTTCGGGAGCGTTACCACCGCTATCCCGCTCTGATTCCCGCCTACACGAACCTCCACAAAGGCCGTCCCCGCCGCGTTTGCGACCTCAAACAAGAGCGCACTTCCCGCGGCGTGACGCTGAAATGGATGACTCGCGGCGGGCGGGAAATCCCCACCAACTCGCAGTATTTCGTCATTTACCGCTTCGCCCGCGGCGAGCGCGTCCGCCTCGACGACCCCTCAAAAATCCTCGGCACCACCCGCTACACGGAATGCTACCTGCCCGCCACACCCGGCAAATACCACTACGCCGTCACCGCCGTCGACCGCTACCACAACGAGTCCAAAGCCCGCCGCATCAAGGTCAAAATCAAATAATCCCCAATACCACCATGTGAACAGAAATTTCCGAAGCGACCTATTTGGAGTGCTATCGCATTTCACCCCTTCTCAACAAACTCCGCCATCGCCTCAGCCTCAAGGGTGTCCGCCCATGCTCCCGCCAATCTATGAAAAGCGACATTCCTCTCCGTATCAACACATGATTCAATTCTCTCTTCGTTTTCCAACAAAGAATCCACAAGCCTCCTTATAAGATAATGTTTGGCTATTTGGCTTAAAGCAACTAATCTAAGGAAATAACAACCCGCCAAATGCAAATCCCCATTCATACTTTTCACTCTTTCCCATTTTAATTGATAAAAAGACAAACATTCATCTCATAAAACTCTCTTTCCCAATACTCCCTTTTAACACTATCAAATTCACAAACAACAATTACCACAAATTTTAATTTGCTAAAATGGTATCTCATATTGGTAGATTCTATCTATATCTATATAGCACTCGTACATTTCTTTCTCCATTCTTATTAATAATAACCACTTGATCAATAACCACATCACCATTACAATACAATCTATAAATTTCTGGAAATTCCGTCATAACCAACCGCATTCTCTCACTATGATTTCGAACATACACTCTATTTGTCGCACATGACATAAAAACAAGTACGCTTACAAACAAAAAGACTAGTTTTTTCATACCCCTAATACTTTTCTTTTTTATCCTTCAGTTTCCACAAGGACATTTATTTAAACACGAAGCGTGGAACTGTATAATCACACGTAACTTTGAAGGTCGTAGGAAATACCCGAAATACAAATGTGTATAGCAGCCCACGCTATAGCGTGAGAACCACTATGCCAACTCTTGTATTTCATTTGAAAGTTTCCTACGTTTTCAAAGTCACAAGATGAGCATAACGCTTCTTAAATTATCAATATCATAGATGGAATTCCCACCATCTGTTTACAAAAGTAATATAGACTTATGACAAAACAAAGCAATTCTCTTAAAACTTTTACGAATATAACTTTTTGCCCGATTGTTCATCCTATGGTTATGTCTCCATTACTCAATTTCCAATTTTAGGCCTAAAAGTGATCATTTTTTCGATTCTTGCTCGGTAAGTCGATAAAAATTGTAGTTACCGAGCAACAATCGCATATGACAACATTTTCAATTCGCTCATACAACCTTTGTAACGAGCCTTGTCCCATTCCCGCCACTTCAATTTCGAAATGCCCAATTCTCAATTTTTTTCCCGGGCAGCGCAGGCGGGGCAGACGCCTTTAAGGACGTAGTTGACGCTCGAGACGGTGAAGCCGTCGGGGAGGTTCACCACGGGCACGTGGATGTTCTCGAAACAGAAAGTGCGATGGCAACGCTCGCAATAGAAATGCGAGTGGAGGTCCGACACCGAACAGTCGCAGTCGTCGCTGCACACGGCGTACTTCAGCGCCCCCGATCCGTCGTCGATGCAATGAATCAAATGGTGGGCGTGGAAAAGAGTTATCGCACGAAAAATCGTGGACTTGTCCACCGTGTCCAGCTCCTCCTCCAAATCCGCCAGCGACACGGCGCTCGGAATCGACATCATTGTCCGCAGAATCAACACCCGCATCGCCGTGGGCTTAATGCCCCGCCGGTTCAACTTTTCTATACACTTGTCTTCCATCGCTTTTCATTTTATCTGTTTCTGTATCCTAATCGCATTCAATATCGCCAACAGGGCCACCCCCACGTCGGCGAAAACGGCCTCCCACAGCGTGGCCACCCCCAACGCCCCCAGCAACAACACGAGCGCCTTCACGCCCAAGGCCAACGCCACGTTCTGCCACACAATCCGGCGGGTGAACCGTCCCACCCGGATGGCCGCGGCCACCTTGCTCGGCTGGTCGTTCTGAATCACCACGTCCGCCGTCTCGATGGCGGCGTCGCTTCCCAAGCCCCCCATGGCGATTCCCACGTCGCTCAACGCCAACACCGGAGCATCGTTAATGCCGTCCCCCACGAACGCCACCCGGTGGCCCCGCTTCAGTTCCTCCAAATGACGCACCTTCCCCTCCGGCAGCAATTCCCCGTAACCGGCGGTCACGCCCAATTGTCCGGCTAATTTAGTGACAATCGACTGCTTGTCGCCCGAAAGGATTTGAATATTTTGAATATTTAACGCTTTCAACGCACGGACAGCCTCCGCAGCATCCTCCTTCACCGCATCGGCAAGAAGCAAATACCCCGCAAAACGAGTTTCCTCCGCACAGGCAACCAACGTGCAGCCTTCCCGCTCCACCCCCTCCGGCACCACCACTCCCCTATCAGTCAGCAAGCGCAAATTCCCCACCAACAGCCGCTTTCCGCCGACCACGGCCTCCATGCCGAATCCGGCCAGCTCCGTCACAGTCTCTACGGGCAGAAGCGCCACACCCCTCTCCTTGGCGTAAGCCACCACTGCCTTCGCTATCGGATGATTGCTGCCCGCCTCCACGGAAGCCGCCCATTGCAGAAAATACCGCCCGTCGCTCCCGTCCAAGGCGCGCGCCTCCACCACTTCGAACTCGCCCCGCGTCAGAGTCCCCGTCTTGTCGAACACCACCGTGTCCACCTTCGTTATTGCGTCAAGATAGTTGCCTCCCTTGAACAATATCCCCAACCGAGAGGCGGCCCCGATTCCCCCGAAATAACCCAATGGAATGCTCACCACCAAGGCGCACGGACAAGACACCACCAAAAACACCAGCCCCCGATAAAGCCAATCCGAGAAGTCATAGGCAAACCCCACCGCCACCAACGACCACAACCACGGCACCAACACGATCAACGCCGCCAAACCCGTCACCAACGGCGTATACACCCGCGCCAAACGCCGAATCAGCAACTCCGCCGGAGCCTTCCGCCCCGCAGCCTCCTCCACCATCGCCAGCACCCGCGAAAGGGCGCTCTGCCCATAAGGCCGCGTCACTCGAAGACGCACCGTGCGGTCTATTGCGATGACACCCGCCAACACTTCGTCGCCCTTCTGACTTTCTTGCGGCACGCTCTCGCCCGTCAACGCAGAAGTGTTGAAGGAAGCCTCCCCGTCCAGCAACTCCCCGTCCAGCGGCACCCGCTCACCCGCACGCACCTCCACAATCTCTCCCACCCGCACCTTTTCCGGAGCCAACGTCACCCGCTCCCCCTCCCGCAGGACCACTGCCGTGTCCGGCCGCACGTCCATCAACGCCTTGATATGGCCCCTCGCCTGCGCCACCGCTCCTTCCTGAAACTTCTCGCCCACAGAGTAAAACAACATCACGGCCACCCCCTCCGGATACTCCCCGATGCAGAACGCTCCAATCGCCGCCAGCGTCATTAGCATGAACTCGTTGAACACCTCGCCCTTCCGCAGGCTCTCCCACGATTCCCTCAACACGGGCAAACCGACTGGCAGCAACGCCGCCAAAAACCAAACGCAAGCAACCCCGCCCGCATGGAACCAGGACGCATCCGCCGCTCCCAACACTATTCCGACCGCCAGCAGAACAAATGATATGATTTCAATTCCGTATTTTCTCATAACTTTTCTAATTTTGCTGTGTCAAAGGTAAGCAACCTGCCCTGCAACCAAGTTGCAATGTGGCGGCAAAAACACCGGCGACACACAAAAGCAACCAAAAACACCCGACATGAACATCACACTCGACATCAACACGGGAGATTGCATCCGCTGCGGCCATTGCGTCCGGGTATGCCCATCCCGCATTTTCAGCCAAGAAGAGAAGAACGGCCCCGTAGCCGTCCAAAACGTCCAAACCTGCATCGGATGCGGCCATTGCGTGGCGGCCTGCCCGAAAAACGCCGTGCGCCACAGCCTGTTCCCGCCTGAGAAAACACACCCCTACTCCGTCAAGGACTATCCCACTCCGGAACAAATGACGCTCCTCTGCAAGGGACGACGCTCCAACCGGGCGTTCACCACCGCACCCGTGCCCGTCGAGGCACTGCGGCAAATCGTGGAAGCCGCACACCGCGCCCCCACAGCCAGCAACCTGCAACAGGTGGCCTTCACCGTCATCACCGACCCCGCCCGCCTGCGCCAAATCACGGAATTCACACTCGACGTCTACCGCTCCGCCTTGAAAAAATTGCGCAATCCGCTGCTGAAACCAATCATCCGGCTCTCCATGCCGGACGCGGCGCACTACGTCCCCACTTTCGAGCGGCTGATCCGCGAATACAAAGCAGGCAACGACCTCATCCTCCGGGGTGCCACCGCCGTGATTCTCATCCATACGCCGAGGCAATGCCGCTTCGGCACGGAGGATGCCAACCTCGCCTACCAGAACGGCTCGCTCATGGCCGAATGCCTCGGCGTCAGCCAGTTCTACACGGGATTCGTGCTCGCCGCCGTGAAACAGAACGGGAAAGGCTCGCTCGAAAAAGCGCTAGGTATCGACGGAACCATCCGGGCCGGCATGGCGCTGGGCATGCCCGAGTTCCGCTTCCCGAACTACATCGATAAAAAGGAAGAGGGATTCGCTCGCTATTTGTGACCTTCTCCGCACCACAAAGACAATCCACTCCCCACGTCCGCCCCATACATCGCCCAGGGTTCCGTCCATCACGACGGGCATAAAAAACACTTGAGTAACGTTTGAGCCACGTTTGCAAACGTGGCTCAAACGTTACTCAAACGCAGCTCATTCGTTACAATAAAAGCCTATCCACGGCGCAACCATGGACAAACCCCGTCTCACGCTATCTCCAGCAGACAGGGGCAATGGTCGGAATGAACCACGTCCATCAGGATGCGGGCGTCCCGCAGGCGGGACTCAAGATTGCGGGTGGCCATGCAATAGTCGATGCGCCACCCTTTATTGTTCTTCCGGGCGTTGAAACGGTAACTCCACCAGGAATATTGGCCCGGCTCGTCGTGGAAATAGCGGAAGGTGTCGATAAAACCGGAATTGATGAAATGGTCAATCCATTCCCGCTCCTCAGGCAGAAAGCCGCTGTTGTTGGCGTTGCGCACAGGGTCGTGAATATCGATGGGGCGGTGACAAATATTGTAATCGCCGCAAAGGATAAGACAAGGCCGGGTCTTCTGCAATTCATGCACATAACTCTCGAAATCAGCGAGCCACTGCATCTTGAAGGCCTGCCGCTCGTCGCCGGATGTGCCGGAGGGATGGTAAACGCTCACGATGGACAGGTCGCCGTAATCGGCGCGCAGGAAACGGCCCTCGTCGTCGTACACGGGCATGCCCATGCCATACTCCACGTGGTCCGGCTCCGTTTTGGAGAGAATGGCCACACCGCTGTACCCTTTCTTCTTGGCCGAGAAGAAATAAGATTTGTAACCCAACGCCTCGAACTCGAGAGTGGGAATTTGTTCCGGTTGCGCCTTCGTCTCTTGCAGGCAAAGCACGTCCGGCCGCTCGGCAGCCAGCCAGTCGGTGAAGCCCTTGGCCAGCGCCGCCCGCAACCCGTTCACGTTATAAGTGATGATTTTCATAAACGTCGCACAAATTAATTATTTCGGCAAGGTGAGGAAAAGTCCCATCACCCAATAAACGAATCCGGACATCACGATGGTCGCCGGAATGGTCAGAATCCACGCCGCCACGATGTGCGTGGCCGTCGCCCAGCGGACGCTCGCCACGCCCTTGGTGATGCCGACACCGATGATGGAGCCGGTGATGGTGTGCGTGGTGCTCACGGGAATACCCAGGACGGCCGTGCCAATCAAGGTCATCGCTCCCGCGGTCTCGGCGCAGAACCCCTGCGCCGGCTTCAAGGCGGCCAACCCGTCGCCCAAGGTCTTGATGACCTTCTTCCCGCCGATAATCGTCCCGGCGGCAATCACGGAATAGCAGGTGACAATCAGCCAGCCGGGCACGTGGAACTCGCCCGTGTTCTCATAGAGATAAGTACTGACGAACTCGTTCGACCCCGCCACGCTGAAAAGCAGGATGGCGATAATACCCATCGTCTTTTGGGCGTCGTTGGCCCCATGCCCCAAACTGAATATGGCCGAGGAGAACAACTGGAAGAACTTGAACACGCCCTCCACCTTCAACGGATTGTGGCGATGGAACACCAGCATGGTCAAGCACATCATGATGAATCCCAATATCATTCCAATCAACGGCGAAAGCACGATGAAAAGGATTATCTTCAGAATCCCGGAGGCAATCAGGGCGGAACTGCCATAGGTGAACCACACCGGTCCTATCAAACCGCCAATCAGGGCGTGCGACACGCTGATGGGCATGCCGAAGTGCGTGCACAGCCACACCCAAATCACGGACCCTAAAAGCGCCGCCAGAATCAAATACTCGTTGATGCACGACGCCTGCACGATTCCCTCGCCCATTGTGTGGGCGACGCTCACTCCAAAAATGAAAATAGCCGCAAAGTTCCAAAAGGCCGCCCAAATGACCGCCATCGTCGGACTCAACACCTTTGTGGCGACTATGGTGGCGATGGAATTGGCCGCATCGTTCATTCCATTCAGAAAATCAAAAAGCAACGCTATGACGATAGCGATCAACACGATGGACAACATAACGCTTAGGCGAATTTAATGATGACACTTTGCACGATATCGCCCACGCTCTTGGCGCAGTCGGTGGCGTCCTCGAGGGCCTGTCCGATATTCATCAATTTGACTAACTCAATCGCATCTTTTTCGTTGGCAAAAACATCGCTCATGAACTTCTCGTACATATCGTCGACCTCATGTTCGATTTTCTTGATTTTCAAACACAATTCATTGATTTCTTGCGGACGGCGCTGTATCGACTCCAAACGGCTCATTATTTCCCGCAGCAACTTGGCGTCCTCCACAATCGCTTGCCCCATGGCCACCAACAGTTTGTTCGTTTGCTTGGGGCGATACATCAACACCCTTCTGGCCGAATCGTGAATGAAATCCAACAAGGTGTCCATCTGTCCGCCCAACGCGTTGATATCCTCTCTGTCGAAAGGCGTCACAAAGGTCTTGTTCAACTCCTCGTAGAGCTTGGCGGTAATCATGTCACCGTCGTGCTCCAAGTCTTTCACGGTTTTGTACAAGGAATTCTGTTTTTCCGAATTTTGTTCCTGCAACAACTCCACCAACGAGGAGGCAGCCCTTTCAATATTAGAGGCTTGCTCTATGTACAGGGGGTAGAATTTTTTCTCTTTTACTACAAATAACTGAAGAAATCGGTCTATTTTCATACTTGGTATTTATTAATGCTGCAAAGGTATAACGCATTAGCATACGAAGATGTTAATAATGTAAAAAACACAAAACATTTTTTAGAAATAACCTTAAGCATTCTATTCCAATTCAAGGCCGAAAAGGGATTTCAACTCCGCCACGGCGGGGTTTTTCGACAAGAAATAGTCGAGTTTGTCTTTCGCCGTGAACAAACGCTTTTCTTCCTTGCCGTCGGTGGGCTCCACGTATACTTTGACATTCAACGTGATATACCCGTTATTCAATTGCCTTGACAGGAAATCCGCCAGGGAAGCCTGCAAATCGTTCACCCGCTCCAGCAGGAAATCGTTGTCCACCTCGAGGGTGATGACAAAGCCCTCCACCCGGGGCCGGTGGGAAGTCAGCGCGACCTTCACGGCCTGGTCGGACCGCAAGGTGCCCACATATTGCCGCAGGGCAGCCGACACCTGCTCGGCGGTGAATGAATCCTTGGCCTTCACCCGATGGCTTTCTGCGGCATAGGCCGCAGGCTTCTCAAGATGGGCTGCTTCTTCCATCACCTCGTTCATGGCCTCTTTTACCCCAAACGTGCGGAGGGGGACAGAACGACGAAGCGGTTGCGCCGCTCCGGAAGGCTGCGCCGCCGGACGGACAGGTGGAGTTTGCGCACCAGTAGCCGCCGGTGTCGCCGTAGCAGCCCCTCCCTGCTGGAACTTTCCATTGAAGTCGTCAATCTTCAACAGGGCGGGAGTATCCTCTACGCTAAGGCTTTTTTTTTTAACTCTTTAACCTGGCAAAGACGGATACGAATGATTACCACGCAACGACGCTTCTCCACACGGGC
>CALUHX010000020.1 GCA_944320555.1 uncultured Butyricimonas sp.
GCAATCAAAAACATTACAATAGGACATACCGAACGGCTTTACAAGCCTGTGGGTTACACCATGCTTGCCAATTTGGTCAATATCGTGCCGTTCTGCCTCTCCATAGAGGCGGTGCGCGTCATCTTCAGCGCTTTTGACGGAAGCGGGCAACCGCTCGACACGACCCGTCTATGGTGGATATTCGGCATCATGGCTGTTTACATGCTGGTCATGGCGCTGGCGGAACGGGCGGCTTACCGGGCCAATTTCAGAGGGGCATACGAAATGAGCGCTTCCGGACGCTTGTCGCTGGCGGAACACCTGAGGAAACTCTCGCTGGGCTTTCTGTCGAGGCGTGACCCCGGAGACTTGTCTTCCATGCTTGTCACGGACTTCATGATGGCGGAAACCGGGATTTCGCACCACTTGCCCCAGTTGATGGGCGCCGTGGTCATGCCCGTGTTGGCCTTCGCCTCATTGGTCTGGATGGATTGGAGAATGGCCGTCAGCATGTTCGCCGCGCTTCCGCTTGCCACGCTCGTGTTGTGGGCAAGCACGGGCGCGCAAAAAACACTGAGCGGCAGGCAAATCCAAGCGAAAATAAACGCGGGGAACCGATTGGAAGAATACCTGCAAGGCATCCGGGTGATGAAAGCCTACAACTTGTTGGGCGACCGTTTCGTCCGCCTGCGTGATGCGTTTGCCGAACTTCGGCGCGCCTGCGTCCGGCAGGAAGCCTTGTTGGGCCCGTTCGTCCTGTTGAGCGTCACTTTGGTTCGCGCCGGGCTGACAATGATGGTCTTGTGTGGCACATACCTTCTCTTGGGCGGAGAACTCTCGCTGCTCGTATTCGTGCTGTTCCTCGTGGTCGGCTCCCGTGTGTTCGACCCATTGACTTCCGCCTTGACCAATTTCACGGAATTCCGCTATTTTTCCATAGCCGGAGGACGCATCCTTTCCTTGATGAACGAGCCGGAAATGACAGGAGAACGCCAATCCCCGGCGGCGGGCGACATCCGGTTTGAACACGTATCGTTCGCCTATCAAGACAAAGAAGTGCTGCGGGACATTTCAATGACGCTTCCGGAAAATTCGTTGACGGCCCTCGTCGGTCCTTCAGGCAGCGGGAAAAGCACGGTGATGAAGCTTTGTGCCAGATTCTACGACCCGCAGAAAGGGCGCGTGCTCTTCAATGGAGTCCCGATGAACGAGATAAATCCCGAAAGTCTGATGAGCCGCATCTCCATGGTTTTCCAAGACGTTTACCTGTTTCAGGACACGATACGCGACAACATCCGTTTTGGCAAAACAGATGCGACGGAGGAGGAAGTCATCGCCGCGGCCAAGAAGGCCTGCTGCCACGATTTTATCATGCGGCTGCCTCAAGGATACGACACAATGGTGGGTGAAGGGGGGTGCACCCTGTCGGGCGGGGAAAAACAACGCATATCCATAGCCAGAGCCATCTTGAAGAACGCGCGGATCATCCTGCTCGACGAAGCGACCGCCTCGCTCGATCCCGAAAACGAAGTGGAGGTGCAGAAAGCCATCGACACACTCGTCAAAGGACGCACCGTCATCGCCATCGCCCATAGGCTCAAAACAATCAAGGACGCGGACCAAATAATCGTCTTGGACAACGGACAAACAAAGGAATATGGCACGCATGAAACATTGATGCGGGCCGACGGCCTGTATGCCCAATTATGGAATATACAGGAACGCTCTTCAGGTTGGAAATTGTAAGACGAAGGACATCCATACAGACGGACCGGAAAAGAGATAAACCATGATCTTTTCCGGTCCGTCTTGCATGTCCGCAATCCCGCTATTCTTTTTCCGTCACCACTTCAGCCGCCCGTACTTCTCCTTGCACCACAGCTGCCAGGCGTTCACCAGATTTTGCCACACCACATAGGCGCACGGGGCGATTGCCGCCGTGGGGTTGAGATAGGTCACGGTGAGCCAAATGCCCAAAATCGTGTTCTTCTGCCCCATGGCCTGCCCGCCGCTGACACTGTCGGCGTAACGCCGCCCCACCCCCTTGCCGATGGCGAAAAGGACGACCGTCACCAGCACGGGCGTCAGCAACAAGGCGCCCAGCGTCGTCCCCGACACCGCGGCCGTGAGGATGTTGTGCAGCGTCATGCCCATCACAATCGACAGGTTGAACGCCCACATGTAGAACGCCAAGTCCTTCATCGACTTTATCTTCTCCGCCATCCGAGGCAGCCACCGCCTCGTGGCCATGGCGCAGCAAAACGGCAGGATGAGCACGAAAAACATCTTCTCGAATATCACCATGAACGACGCGGCGAAACTGATGTCGGCGTGCTTCTCCACCAGCGGGAACAGCAACGGAATCAGCACGGCGGTCAGTCCGTTGTCCATCAGCGTGTACACCGTCATCGAGGCGACGCTCCCGCCCAGTTTCTCCGTGATTACGGCCGCCGCCGCCGCCACCGGGCATATCACGCACACGAACACGCCTTCCAGAACGAACTTCGCCTCGCCGTCCATGCCCAGCATCACGAGCACCAGCGCGCCCGCCAACAGGACGCGCGCGACCTCCAGCCACGCGTGCCACGCGTGCGGCCGCAAGTCGTGCAACCGTATCTTGCAAAACGTCACGTACAGCATCGCAAAAATAAGCACGGGCATAGCATCCAGAAAATAAGGCCCCACGGCCTCGCCGAAAGGCGCCAGAAACCGCACCTCGCTGAAAAGCAAATAAACGCATGCGCCCAAGGCCATCGCGCAAGGCAGCGTCCACTCTTTGACAAATCGTATTACTCCCATGCCTCTTTTCTTTTTAATACCCCGCAAAAGTAACAATTTATTCACCTCGCTGTCCTCCCCGTGCAAATTTCCCTCCCGGATTCCAAACCGCCGGAATGTCCACAACGCCCCCACCCTACCCCGGACATCATTTGTTTCTTCTTTTTACTGACGCAGATTTACTTTTGACAAAATCGACTTAGTATAACACACAAATAAACAATCAATCATGAGGGTTGCAAAATGGGAATCGAGTGTCGCTCGCTTGGAGCCGGCCTTGCGTTGGCAGGGAGTTGGCGGCTGTTTTGCGGCGAGCATATACGTTTTATATACGTTTCATCTACGTTTTATATCCGTTTTGAAACGTAGATAAAACGAATTTAAAAGCGAGGTGTATTTTACTTTTCCGATATGGCCACGGTGTTTGCACCGGGCGAGCATGGGGCGAAAGGGAGGGAGGAATAGAGTGCGGGTGGGAAAGATGAGAAGTGGAAGTAGACTGCACGATGAACGGGCGTTGCCGTTGGCGGCTTCGTCGGACGAGCCGCGGGCGGATGTGGCCCGCTCGCCGTCGAGGCGTCTCCACGTGCCGTTTGAAGAGTGGGGAGGCAGTGTCGGGGCGGGGACACAAAACGCGCCCCGTTGCGTTCAAATATGTAACAGAGGCTGTTCCAAAACGCCGGTTCCATATACCCTTCCCCCCTTCGGGGTAGTCCCCCGAGGGAGGTGGCCGAAGGCCGGAGTGGCGTGATTGGCGATTTTGAAACAGCCTCTTTGTTTCTTCCTCCCTGACAGGAGGACTCTTTCAATTATCTATCCTCGAAGACTCGTCCTCCCTCAAACCGCCGCCAGCGCGACCATTAACAAGCCTATCAAAAAAAGGATGATGAACAAGTTGATGAACGAAATGATGAAACCGGCGATTGCCAATCCTCTCGGGCTTTTGAACAATCCGATAAAGGAAAACAAGGCGCCCAAAAACCACAAAATCCAATTCACCACCGGCGCCCACGAAAACAGGAACGACAACAACGCCAACACGAATCCTGCGGTTCCCATGCCGTTCGTCTTTTTCTGTATAATGATAGTCTGCTGACCATTAGTTTGTTGATATTCACTCATAACTTCTGTCCTTTTAATTAAAAATTCGTATCCACATTTCTCTCGACACAAATATAACGAATTATCGCCCACAATCCAGGCTTTAAGGTGTCGCTTTTTTTTATAATTTTGCCCATATTAAAAAAGTGTCCAACCAAAAAAGAAACAGTCATGAAGTTTTTAAATGAATTCAAAACATTCGCATTGAAAGGAAACGTGGTCGACATGGCGGTCGGCGTCATCATTGGCGGCGCTTTCGGGAAGATTGTGACCTCTCTTGTAAATGACATCATCATGCCGCCACTGGGCGTGCTCGTCGGCGGCATGAATTTCAAGAATCTGCACATTGTCATACAAAAAGCGGCCATAGACCCCGTCACGGGCAAACTGACCGAAGCCGTCACGCTTAATTACGGCAATTTCATCCAGACGACGATAGACTTTCTCATCATCGCATTCTCGATTTTCATAACCATCAAGTTCATGAACAAATTGAAGCGGAAGAAAGAGGCCCTTCCATCGGCTCCGTCCCCAACTCCCGCGCCTTCCAAGGAAGAAGCATTGTTGACCGACATCCGGGACATTCTGAAAAGCATGGAAGACAAAAAGATGTAAACGCAGCATCATTCCGTATCTTTCGCGCCTCACACTTTTTTCCGAAAGAACCGGGGAGTCAATCCGGTCAATCGTCTAAAATATTTGCAGAAGAAGGACGGGTTGGGGAAATTCAATTCGTCGGCGATTTGATACACGGGCTTGTTTGTATGGCGCAACTGCATTTTTGCTTCCTGCACGATGGCTTCATTTATCCAATCCATGACCGTGCGGCCACTGGCTTGCCTGACAATCGTGCTTAAATAACGAGGCGTCAAACAAAGACGGTTGGCATAAAAAGACACGTTCCGCTGGCCGACCGCATGGATGTTCACCAGATCTATGAAACGGTCGAAGATTTCTTCTTGGCGAGGCTTGCGCTGTGTCATTTCAGCCAATTCGTTCCGCCGGAAAAGCGCGGCATGATAAAACAAAATGGATATCAAACTTTGAATGGCAGCCATAGGGAAAGGAGCGTCATGCAACAGTTCCCACAGGATGGAACACAATTCTTCCCAACGCCGTTCCTCCTCTTCTTCAAGGGAAGTGCAAAAATAAAGGTGGCCGCGCATGTACGACTTAAGCAATTCCTCCTCCTTCCAATCATCCAAGAAATCATTAGTAAAAGCAATCATGGACATGTCGAAATCCGAAGACACGTCAACAAGCTGAAACACCGTGCCCGGAGAGGCGATAATCAAATGATGCGTGCGCAGCACATATTCCTGCAAATTGATTTTTACCCGTATACAACCCGATTTGATATGCAGTATGCGCCCTTCCAATATCCTGTAAGGCTGCTCGTTGACGACCATTGTTCCATGAATGTCCCGCACTCCCCCTATGGAACGCAACATTCCGAAAGAAGTGGTCAGAAAGCGATTCTCGTTAAACGGCTCAATCGGACAATCGCATAATTGTTTCAAGGTCAAGGGCAATAATCCTTTGAATTGCATGGTCGTCATAAAAGTTTTCCGACAAAGATAATATTTCAAACCCAAAACAGAAACAAATGTCCTCCAAAACATACAAAAGGGACATTTGTCGCGACAGTCGGGAAACTTTGACATGTTTCTTCGACATATATTTGCATTGTCAAACAAAACAAACAAAAACATGTTACGAGCCATTTTAATCATATTGTTAGCGAGCAACGCTTCACTGGCCTTTTGCCAGCTAACCCTGGAGGAGTGCCGGCAAAAGGCCCGGGCAAATTACCCTCTTGTGCGGCAATACGAACTAATTGAATTGACCACAAAGTACACGCTAAGAAGCGTAGCCAAAGAAAATCTGCCGCAAATATCACTAAGCGGGAAGGTTTCTTACCAAAGCGAGGTGACAGAAATCCCCATTCAACTACCCGACGTTTCCATTGAACCGCTCTCAAAAGACCAATATCAAATCGGGATAGAGATTCAACAAAACTTGTGGGACGGAGGACGCGTCCGTAATGAGAAACAACACTCCAAAGCCTCAGCCGATGAGAACTCCCGCCAAGTGGACGTTGACATGTACGCTTTAAACAATCGGGTGGACGAGGTGTTTTTCAGTATTTTGCTTCTGGACGAACAAATCAGGCAAAACGAACTGCTGGAAGACCAATTGGGATACAATCTACAGAATGTGACCGCCTATCGCGACAACGGCATGGCAAACGACGCGGACATCGATGCCATACAAGTGGAAATCCTCAACACCCGGCAACAACGCGTCGCCTTGCAAGCGAGACGCTCCGCCTATCTGAGAATGCTGGCGTTATTGATAGGCGAAGATTTAGAAAAAGAAATATCGCTGGAAAAGCCCGCACTTCCCCCGTCTCCGCAAGGAAATGGACTCAACAGGCCGGAACTCCAACTATTTGCGTCTCAAAACCATTCACTGAACGTTCGGGAAAAGAGCCTGCAATCCGGACACATGCCCCAATTCTCACTTTTCATGCAAGGCGTTTACGGCAAACCGGGATTGAACATTTTGAAAAACGACTTTTCCCCTTATTATATTGTCGGCATCCGGTTAAACTGGAATTTCAGCTCGCTTTACACATTGAAGAATGACAAACGGAAACTGGAAACCCAACGCCAGCAAATCCAAACGCAAAAAGACCTTTTCCTGTTCAACACCCATCTCCAATTGGCTGAGGAAGAAGGTGAAATTACCGCTCTTCGTCAACAAATGCGCTCTGACGACGAAATCATCCGCCTGCGCGCCAACATACGGCGTGCGGCTGAAGCCAAAGTGGCCAACGGCTCTCTGAGCGTGACAGAGATGTTGGAGGAAGTCGTGCGGGAAAGCATGGCCAAGCAAGACAAGGCATTGCACGAGATTCAATTGCTTATGAACATATATCAACAAAAACATCTGTTGAACGAATAACCCCAATCCAAATTCTTATCATATGAAAACATCTTTCATTTTCCCGCTCGCACTACTCGCCGCCGCTTGCCAATCCCAAACGGAATACAACGCCACAGGCACTTTCGAGTCCACAGAAATCATTGTGTCGGCCGAAAACAGCGGCAAGCTTTTCTACCTGAACGCCGAAGAAGGCATGTGGTTCACGTCCGGCACGGAAGTCGGACTAATCGACACGGTGCAACCCTATTTGCGCAAACTTCAATTGGAAGCAAATATGCAATCGGTCAACAGCCAACGCCCAGACATTCAAAAACAAATCGCCGCCATACAAGAACAAATCGCAACCTCCAGACGAGAACAAAAACGCACTCAGAACCTATTGAAGGCCAATGCCGCCAACCAAAAGGAACTTGACGACTGGTCGGCGCAAATCGCCGTGCTGCAAAGTCAGTTAGAGGCACAGACATCCTCCTTGGAGAACAATACGGCAAGCCTGACCGCCCAAGGCAAATCCATCGCCGTACAAATCGCACAAGCGGAAGACAATTTACGCAAGTGTCATATTATCACACCTATCGATGGCACGATATTGGCAAAATACGCGGAACCGGGAGAATTCGTCTCCGCCGGGAAACCCTTGTTCAAAATCGCAGACATGAAACACCTATTCCTACGGGCGTACGTCACTTCGTCCCAATTGGCAGACATAACGTTAGGCGACGCCGTGACCGTCTTTGCCGACTTCGGCGACGACATCAAATTTGAGTACGAAGGAAAAATCACATGGATTGCGGACGAAGCCGAATTCACCCCGAAAACCATTCTCACGGACGACGAACGAGCCAATCAAGTATACGCGGTGAAAATTGCCGTACTCAACGACGGAAAAATCAAATTGGGCATGTATGGAGAAGTCAGGTTTTGAATCATGGAACATATCATTGAAATAAATCATGTCAGCAAGCGCTACGGAAAGGTGAAAGCTCTGCTGGACGTGACATTGCAAGTCCGGAAAGGAGAAGTGTTCGGATTAATCGGTCCGGACGGTTCTGGCAAAAGCACATTGTTCCGCATTCTGACCACCTTGCTTCTCGCCGATTCCGGCACCGCCACTGTGAACGGATGGAACACAGCCAAAGATTTCAAACAAATCCGACGAATCGTAGGCTATATGCCGGGAAAATTCTCGCTTTATCAGGATTTGACGGTGAAAGAAAATCTGGAATTCTTTGCCACCATATTCCACACGACGGTGGCCGCGCATTATGAGCAAATACGGGAAATATATGAACAAATCGCTCCTTTCCGCGACCGTCAGGCCGGAGCCTTGTCGGGAGGAATGAAACAAAAACTGGCCCTTTGCTGCGCGCTTATCCACGAGCCTGCGATTCTCTTTCTGGACGAGCCGACGACCGGTGTCGATCCGGTGTCGCGCAAGGAATTCTGGGAAATATTGCGCCGTCTGCAAGAACGGGGCATCACAATCATGATTTCCACGCCCTTCATGGACGAGGCCCGCCGTTGCGACCGAATCGCTTTCATCCAAAACGGAGAAATCAAAGATGTGGACTCGCCGACGGTTATCCTTGAGCGCTTCAAAGACATTCTTTGTCCTCCTCCCCTGACACATAAAAACAGCCTGACAGACTCGCAACCAGTGATACAAGTCAAGCAACTTGTCAAACAATTCGGGAATTTCACTGCCGTAGACCACATCTCGTTTGAGGTCAAACGAGGAGAAATATTTGGCTTTTTGGGGGCCAACGGAGCCGGGAAAACGACCGCCATGCGCATATTGTGCGGATTAAGCCGTCCCACGTCAGGAGAAGCCCTCGTCATGGGATACGACGTGCGAACCCAAAGCGAGGACATCAAACGGCACATCGGATACATGAGCCAAAAGTTTTCACTTTACGAGGATTTGAGCGTGCGGGAAAACATTCGCCTGTTCGCGGGTATTTACGGTGTCCCCGACAAAGATATCGCACCCCGGTCAGACCAAACGTTACACCGCATCGGGCTATTTGACGAGCGAGACACCCTCGTGAAAGAATTGCCGTTAGGCTGGAAGCAACGTCTGGCCTTTTCCATCTCAATCTTTCACGAGCCGCGCCTGGTCTTTCTGGACGAGCCTACGGGAGGAGTGGACCCCGCCACACGAAGGCAGTTTTGGCAATTTATCTACCATGCCGCGGACCAAGGCATAACAATTTTCGTCACCACGCACTACATGGACGAAGCCGAATATTGCGACCGCATTTCCATCATGGTCGACGGACAAATCAAAGCGTTGGACACTCCCGCAAATCTCAAACGCCGTTTCACGGCCAAAGACTTGGACGAGGTTTTCCAACAATTGACCCGCAACGCCACAAATCTTTCCAAACAAAATCATGAATCATGAAACAATTTGTCGCTTTTATCCGAAAAGAATTTTATCACATATTCCGGGATCGCCGCACGACGTTGATTCTTATCGGCATGCCCATCACTCAAATAATCTTGTTCGGCTTTGCCATTTCGACCGAAGTGAAAAACGTGCAGACAGCCATACTTTCAAACTCACCCGACATCGAAACCCGCCACGTCATCGACAGGCTCGACGCCAGCGAATACTTCACGATAAAATATATCGTGCACTCCTCTGAAGAATTGAACGAACTCTTCAGGCAAAACAAAATCGAACTGGCAATCGCATTCCCCGACGATTTCAACAAACAACGCCTGGACACGGAAAATCTGCAAATCATCGCGGACGCCACGGATCCCAATCAAGCCATCATCCGCAGCACGTATGCCAATGGAATCATATCCACCGCCCTTGCGGAATTGCGCCAAACATCTCCGGGAGAACATTTAACGCTCGTCCACTCCCGACTGCTCTACAATCCCCGAATGCAAAGCACATACAATTTCGTTCCGGGAATCATGGGGCTGATTTTAATGTTGATTTGCGCCATGATGACATCCATCTCCATTGTCCGGGAGAAAGAAACGGGAACAATGGAAGTGCTTTTGGTGTCTCCCATGAACGCCTTGTTTGTGACACTTTCAAAAGCGGTTCCTTATTTTGTGTTGTCCCTGCTGAACCTTGCCACCATTCTTCTTTTGTCCGTATTCGTGCTGAAAGTCCCGGTGGCGGGAAGCCTGGCAACCCTTTTGGGCATTTCCCTTCTCTTTATTTTCGTGTCGCTCGCCCTCGGTTTGTTTATCTCCTGCGTGACGCGCACCCAAGTCGCGGCAATGCTCATATCTGGAATGGTTTTGATGATACCGACTATCATTTTTTCGGGCATCATCTTCCCCATTGAAAGCATGCCGACTGTTTTGCAAGGAATATCATGCCTCATTCCTGCCCGATGGTATGCCAGCGCCGTTCGCAAGGTCATGATTGAAGGAGTCCCGTTTGCGTTCGTTTTGCAAGAAACAGGAATTTTAATGGCCATGGCCATTTTATTGGTCATACTTACGACTCGCAAATTCAAAAATCGCTTAGAATAAGGAGGATGTGTCATGAAACTACGCTATCTTGTAGAGAAAGAGTTCAAACAATTGAAACGCAACAGCTTTCTTCCCCGTCTGATTCTCATATTTCCATGCATGTTGATGTTGGTTATTCCTTGGGCAACCACTCAAGAAATCAAGGATCTACGCATTTCGATTATTGACAACGACCACAGCCCGTCGTCCCAACGGCTGACGCGGCAAATAGCCGCCTCCCGCTATTTCCAACTAAAAAACACGCCCAAGACTTACTCCGAAGCTCTTTCCTTCGTCGAAAGAGACGAGACAGATATTATATTGGAAATACCCAACGGTTTCGAAAAAGAACAAGTCAACGGCCGGCAGGCGTCTGTTTTCATTGCGGCGAATGCCGTCAACGGCTCCAAAGGGATATTGGGCAATTCTTACCTTCAACAGATTCTCTCTTCCCCCAAATCGGCCTATTCTTTGCGATACTTGTTTAACCCGACCCTAGACTACAAAGTTTTTATGGTGCCGGCGTTGATGACAATGATATTGGTCCTGCTTTGCGGTTTTTTACCGGCTCTGAATGTAGTCAGCGAAAAAGAATCCGGCACCATCGAACAAATCAATGTCACTCCCGCCAGTCGGCTCACGTTCACGCTCGCAAAACTTTTGCCTTATTGGATTATCGGTTTCATCGTGTTAAACCTGTGCATGTTTTTCGCATGGCTCGTCTATGGACAGATTCCCGAGGGAAGCGTGGGAACAATATACCTTGCCACTTTTGTGTTCATATTACTCGTGTCCGGCTTTGGTCTTGTCATATCCAATCACTCCGCCACCATGCAACAAGCCATGTTCGTCATGTGGTTCTGTATGCTTGTTTTCATTCTCATGAGCGGATTATTCACCCCTATCAATAGCATGCCCCAATGGGCCCAACTCATCACTCGCATCAATCCATTACGCTACTTCATGGAAATCATGCGCATGGTGTATTTGAAGGGCAGTGCGTTTAGAGACATCCTTCCCCAAATGGGCATGCTGGCCGTGTTCGCCATACTTTTTAACACCTGGGCCGTGTTCAGTTATAAAAAACAAAAGTAGCGAAATGACATTTTTGTATTAAATTTGTGGGCGATAACTCATTCAAGCAACACGAAAAAATGAACGACACCGCAAAAACAGAAAAGGAAAAAATGGCCGCGGGCGAATTTTACAGCCCGGCTGACGAAATACTTTATAACGAAAACAGACGGGCCAAAGATTTGACCGCAAAGTACAACAACACCTCTCCTCGGGCCACCAACGAACGGCAGGAATTGTTACGGGCCATCTTGGGCCATGCCGGAAAAAATGTCTGTATGGAAGCCCCCTTTCAATGCGATTACGGATACAACATCTTTGTCGGTGACAATTTTTACGCCAATGTCAATTGCGTTTTCTTGGACTGCGCCCCCATCCGATTTGGAGACAACGTCTTGGTTGGTCCAAACACCGGTTTCTATACGCCCCAACATCCCATTCATCCCGCCGACCGGAAAAAAGGAATCGAACGGGCCCTTCCCATCACGATTGGCGACAATGTGTGGATTGGCGGTTCTGTCACAATTCTGGGGGGAGTTTCCATCGGCGACAATTCCATCATTGGGGCGGGAAGCGTTGTCACCCGCGACATTCCGGCCAACGTGATAGCTGTCGGAAATCCCTGTCGTGTCATCCGCTCCATCTCCGAAAATGACAAACTCGAATCAAAATAACAATTGCCAATGCCAAACCGCATGTTCAAACCAGTCATCAGCCTGCTACTCATCCTGTTGCCATACTCCCTTGTCGCCAGGCACACCGACCTGCGGAAGCAGCTTCAACAATTTGTCGAAGGACGGGACATGCTTATCGGCGTGGCCGTCATTCGAAACGGAGTGGACACGCTCACCATCAACAACAACGACCGTTACCCCTTAATGAGCGTCGTCAAATTGCATCAGGCAATGGCCGTGGCGCACCATTTTGACCGTGAAAATTTGCCCTTGGACACCAAAATATATATTTCCAAAAAAGAATTACACCCCGACACTTACAGCCCATTGCGCGACAAATACCCGCAAGGCGGCGTGTACCTGTCCCTTGCCGAGTTATTGACTTTCACACTACAATGGAGCGACAACAACGCTTGCGACGTGCTCTTCCGGCACACGGGAGGCCCCGCTGCCACGGACCGCTATGTCCGCTCATTGGGCATCAGCGACTTCGCAATCAAAGTGACTGAGGACGAGATGCATAAAGACTTGAAGACTTGCTACGACAACTGGAGCACTCCTCTTGCCGCCGCCCAGACGGTCGAGCTACTGGTCGGAACGGACTTAATTCCCTCCCCGTTCCGGGAATTTATCCGTCAAACCCTTGTTTCTTGTGAAACAGGCAAAGATCGCCTGCCCCGTCCCCTTTTAGGCACTAATGCCATCGTCGGCCACAAGACGGGAACGGGGGACCGTAACACTGACGGCAAAATCATCGGAGTCAATGATGTGGGATTCGTCGTTCTGCCCGATGGTTCCCGCTATACCATCGCCGTTTTCATCCGAGATTCCGGAGAATCCCTTCAAACGACCTCACAGATCATCGGAGACATTTCCCAAATTGTGCACACCTATTTCTCGAATGAAAAACAATACAATACCCTATAAGTCAAGCTAAAACAAAAAGGAGAATCTCTAAAAGACTCTCCTTCCTTTGTAGCGGGGGCCCGACTCGAACGAACGACCTTTGGGTTATGAGCCCAACGAGCTACCAACTGCTCCACCCCGCAATGTCAATCAATTCTTCTTTCTGAATTGCGACCGCAAAGGTATAAACTTATCTCGTCAATTCCAAATCCAATAAAAACTTTAACATACACTCACATTCAAAACATCTGCTTAAACATTATTCCCCGCTTTGCTCACTCTTCTTCCTCCAGATAAATCGTATATCGGTTCCAAAAGTCCTCGTCCTCTGGTATTTCTTCAAAATACACCCGTCCCGTTACAGGTTCTGTCTCATTCACTTTCACCTTTGTGGTTTGATATTGCATTTCTCCGTTCACTCTTTGTCCTCCGTCAAGATAGGAATACTCTATGCTCACGCCGCTTAAGAAATAGTATGAGTTTACCTTCTTGTAATTCGTGGAGATGGTCATCATCACCTCGTTCCGGGAAGCCTCCCCTCCCACAAGCATATTTCGTCCCAGCGCATTATAAGCCTTCGATGTCAATCGGGCCACGTTTTTTATCACGGCGAAATTATTCATGTCCACGTAAATCTCCCCGCTGTATTTGACCACGTCCGCCACGCCCGAGTTCGACAAAGTGGGACGCTTGCATTCATAAGCCACAATCTGCACGGAATCGCCCTCGTAGGCGAACACGCCTTTGCTCGTCAACTTAAAGTCCCTGACATATTGCGAGTCGAGCACATTGCGCGTGTTCCGCACCACGTCAGCCGTCAACACGTCATCGAAAAACATCAAGTCGTCGGCCGTGGCGTTCATGCCGGGGCTACGCCGCGCTTCGGAAAAAGTATAATTCACCGCCTGGAACGTCTTTTCCGTGTCCGTCCGCTTATAACCGTCCGCGTCGTAAATCTTCACAATGGCCTCCTTCACCTTGGGTTCTTGCTCCCCGACGGTCACTCCGTGCTCGAAATATCCCTCGTAATTATAAGCCCGGGGAATGTAATTTTTCCCGATATTGGCCACCACGTTCTCCAGCAACTTCTGCAACACCAAAGACTCCGCAGTAACGTCCACATTGTCGATTCCGTATGTCACCGGCTCCAAGACGATGGTCACGTCCTTCAACTCTTTCAATTCATAAAGCTTGAATTCTTTTGCGGCGTACCCCACCGCCGTGATTCTCACCACGTATGTAGCGTAACGGTTCGGTATCACCAACTCAAACTGTCCGTCCACGTCCGTGGCGGTTCCCGCCATCGTGCCCAGCAGACCCAAATTCGCAAAGGCAATCGGCTCTTTCGTGGCTCCGTCAACGACCTGGCCTTTCACCTGTATCTTGCTGTCATCCTGTGCCATTGCCACGGTCAACACACTAAAAAACAGAATGACGAGAGAGAGAATTTTCTTATTCATGGTAAATCTATTAATTTATTTATATATTTGCCTCAAAGTAAACAAATCTGACGATGAAAACCAAAACAAAAAGTTTATAATGCGAAAAAATTAATACACAAAACAATAAAACCATTGACAATGAGAAAAGTAGCCTTTTACATATCCGGATTTTTAGTGCTTTCCGCCATGCTTTCGTCTTGTGTTTCCAAGAAAAAATTCGAAGAGCTGGCACGTGCGAAAAGAATGAGCGATCGGGAAATCGCCAATCTTCAGAATGAAAAACAAGCCATGGCAAACGAATTGCAACAGCTAAAAACCGACTTCAACGACATCCGCTACCAGTTGACCCTCAACAATGCGGCAAAAGACAAGCAAATCGACGACCTTTCTTCCAAACTCCGCGCTTTGGAAAATAAAGAGTCCGCATTGAAAAATGAGTTGCAGGATGCCCAAGAGCAAGCCAAAACCCGCGTGCAAAACAAAGAATCCGAACTCTCCATGTTGCAGGAGCAAGTGAAACAAGCCATCGCCGAACGGGACCGGCTCAAAAAAGAGTTGTCCGAATATAAAACCAATGCGGAGTGGGACAACCGCAAATTGAAAAACGAAGTGGAGACCATCAAGTCCAACATTCAATTTAAGGATGGCGAAATCTCCCGGCTTGAAAAAGAGATTGCGTCCGTGAAAAAGCAACTGGCCAACGCCCGTGAGGAAGTGGCCCGGAAAGAACAGGAAATCAAAAAACTGACAAACCAAGTGAATTTGCTCAAAGGCGAGCTAAAGAAATCGACCAAATGATTTACATTATTGTGGGAATATTAGGGCTTCTACTTGTGGTGGCCCTTTTTACTTATTTGTCCTCTCGGGGAAAAAAGACTCCGGAACCGCCTGTCACGGCGCCGCCCGCGGAATGCTGTGGAGCCCACGCCATTTGCGAGAAAGGCCTGAAACGAGCGGATGAGAAAATCGAATATTTCGACGACGAGGAACTCGACGCTTACAGCGGAATCCCTTCTGACGCCTATACGGACGAACAAATAGACCAATTTCGGGAGATTTTCTATACCATCCGCCCCGAGGAGATTCCAGACTGGTTCATCAGCCTTGAGAAGCGCCACATAGCCTTCCCCGACCCGCTCAAGCAGGAATTATGACCTTTCTCGCCCTGTCCCTTGCTCCTGCCGCCGGAAAGCGTTGGAGAAGAACTTGCATTGCAGGCACCGGTGTGCGTCGCAATACTCTTTTTTCAATTGGATGACCGCCTGCGACTGCAAAGCCGAAGAAAGAACCACTCCGGCGCGTTCCCATCCTTCCGTGATGTAATTCCGTTCGGCGGGCAACGCCTCCAGCCAGGTTATCGCCTTGTCACAATACGCTTCTTCCCCCCTTCCCTTGCCGTAAACGAAAAGGAAAGGTATGACGGCGTTGATAATGACAATCTCTTTCATGGCCTGCCCCAATTGCTTGACATGGTGCACGGAAGGCACACCTAATTTGTATCGGGTGTCCCAATAGATCGAGGCTCTCACATCCAGCAAACGCTCGACTTCTTCCAGCGAGCTCGATTCTAGAACGGCGGAGACAAGTGCGTTGAAGCGAGGCATCAAGGCGGCGAAAAGAGCCAGCCGCACCGTGGGAAACGACATAGGACGCACCCGGGCAAACTTCCACGAGGCAGGATTCATGCTCGACAATCGCCATTTGGAGGCTTGGAACTCATACTCCTGACGCATGGCCGCCACGTAATCATCCTCCGCGCATCCTGCCAGCAATCCGGACACGCCAAACACGAGCGACTCGATTCGGGCAAGATTGTCCGCGCACTTAAGCACGATTTTGTAAGGAAGGCTTCGGGCAAGGAGCGAAAACGGTTCCGCATTGACACTGCCCGACCAATAACGGGCCAACAACCGATAAAAACATGTCTCCCAATCGTTTTTTGTCTCATCCAACATTTCCTGAATGACTCGGCATTTCGCCTCCAACCGCTCCACGGCATACCCCGTAAGAGCCATGCTCGTCAGTGCGGAATCTCCTTGCCGAAGCAAATGGGAGCAACGGGGAATCTCCGTCAATCCCTGCAAATAGGCATACTCGTCCCACAAATGCGTATTGTATGCCAGCACCATCCCGTCTATTGGGCGGCCTTTGCTGGAAAACACATCCTCGTCGGCGACGGCCACCACGGAAAGTATCACATTGTCGTATGCGGCGTCCACATGGTGCCCGTGGCGGAACCAATCGCTTCCCCGTTGGTGTATCTCAACGTTTCCGACGTGAGTCATTCCGTCTATCTTGACCTTGGCGTTAAAAAAATCCGGCCCGGCATCCCGATTCTTATAACCGGGGTGAACGATTTCGATAGCCTTTCCCGCCGTCGAAAAGCAGTGCCTCGTGTCGAAAAGGGTATTCTCCCAAACGTATTGCAAAAATTCTTCTGTCATATGCGCGTCGGTTTGTGCCCACAAGGATAAGCATAATTTCAAAAAAAAGCAAATACTAATTTTTGCAAAAAACAAGATTGACGAAAGCGATTATGCGTTATTATGCCTATTTTTGTTCGAAAGAAGATATTAATTTTAATCATGGAAATTATGGAAGAAAAAGCGACAGTAAAGAGCAAAAAGGACACCACGTTATGGATAGTCATCGGCGCGTTGGCCGTGATTCTCGTGATTTTGTCCGTTTTCTTTTTGATTGAACACAAGGAGAATAAGGCAAACATGGAAGCTATCATGGCGGAAAAGGAGGTGCTGCAACAGGAATTGACAGACTTGAGTCACGACTACGATAACTTACAGACAGACAACGATACCCTCAATGCGAAACTGGCCCACGAGCAGGAAAAAATCGCCGAATTGATGGAGCGGATGAAGAAATTCCAAAACAACTCCTATGCGGAAATCAGTCGTTACAAAAAAGAAATCGGAACGTTGAAAAGCGTGCTGAGGAGCTACGTGGTCCAAATCGACTCCTTAAACCAACTGAACCAGAAATTGCTGGCAGAGAACACGGAAGTGAAAAAACAAATGACGTGGGTGCGCGAGCGCAACAAGACCTTGGAGCAACGAACGGAAGAAATGGCCCAGACACTGGAAAAGGCAGGCACGTTGAACGCCGAAGCCATCCGGGTCTACCCCATCAACAAACGGGACAAAGAAACAACTCTCCGGAAATGCTACCAACTGAAAACGGAATTCACATTGGGACGCAACGTCACGGCCAAACGAGGCGCGCGCACCATCTACTTGCGCATCATCCGTCCGGACGGCGAGGTCATTGCCGCCTCCAGCAAATCCTTCTTCAAATTCCAAAACACCTCCCTCACCTACTCCGCCCGTCGGGAAATCGAATATGAGGGAGAGCGATTGGACGTGGCGATTTACTGGCCCAACGACGGCAGTCTCTCCAAAGGCGAATACACGGCCGACCTCTTTTGCGACAACCAGCAAATTGGAACGACAAAATTCATTCTAAAATAACCAATCCTTTCAAAACGACTCTTGTAATGACAGATATAGAAATAGCCAACTCGGTGAAAATAAGACCCATCACCGAAATAGCCCAAAAATTGGGAGTGGAGCCGGACGCATTGGAACTCTACGGGAAATACAAGGCCAAATTGCCATTGAGCCTGATTGACAAATCCAAAATCGACGGCAAAAAACTGATTCTCGTGTCCGCCATCTCGCCCACTCCTGCAGGCGAAGGCAAGACCACGGTCAGTATCGGGCTGACGGAAGGATTGAACCGCATCGGGAAACGTGCGACCGTGGTGCTCCGCGAGCCGTCACTGGGACCGGTGTTCGGTATCAAAGGTGGAGCCACAGGCGGAGGCTACTCCCAAGTCATTCCCATGGAAGACATCAACTTGCATTTCACGGGCGACTTCAGTGCGATAGAGAAAGCCCACAACCTTCTGTCTGCATTGATTGACAATAATATACAAAGCAAAACCCGCTCGCTGAACATCGACCCGAGAACCGTTACTTGGAAACGGGTGATGGACATGAACGACCGCTCCCTGCGCCACATCATCGTGGGACTTGGCGGAACGTCCGCCGGCATTCCCCGCGAGACCGGCTTCGACATCACGGCGGCATCCGAAGTCATGGCCATCCTTTGTCTTTCGGACGATTTCGAGGACTTGAAAAAACGGCTGGGCAACATCTTCGTGGGTTACACCTTCGACAAGAAACCTGTATACGCCCGTGATCTCCACGCCCATGGAGCCATGGCCGCCTTGCTGAAGGACGCCATCAAGCCCAACCTCGTGCAGACGCTGGAAGGCAACCCCGCCATCATACATGGAGGCCCGTTCGCCAACATTGCGCAGGGCACCAACTCCATCATCGCCACACGCATGGGGCTGACCCTCTCCGACTATGTGGTGACGGAGGCGGGATTCGGTTTCGACCTCGGGGCGGAAAAGTTCTTCGACATCAAATGTGTGAAAGCCGGACTCAAACCAAGCGCCGTGGTCATGGTGGCCACCGTGCGGGCATTGAAATATCACGGCGGCATGAAACTCGACCAACTGAAAGAGCCGAATCTGGAAGCCTTGAAAAAAGGTATTGGCAATCTGGAGAAACAAGTGGAGAACATGAAAAAGTTCAACATCTGTCCCGTCGTGGCCATCAACAAGTTCGTCTCTGACACCGACGAGGAAATCGCCTATTTGGCCAAAAAGTGCGAAGAATTGGAAGTGCCCATGGAGGTCGCCGACGTGTGGGGCAAAGGAGGCGAAGGGGCCGAATCCCTCGCCCGGCTTGTCTCCCGGGTCGCCGAGGAGTGCGTGTGCAGCATGAAACCCCTGTATGACTGGAACTGGAGCGTGGAGGACAAAATCAAAACCGTGGCCACCGAACTGTACGGAGCCGCCGCCATCGACTATACCCCCGAGGCCAAGGCCGACTTGAAAAAGGTCGCCGACTTAGGATTGGACAAATTGCCTGTCTGCATCGCTAAGACGCAAAAATCCCTGTCGGACAACCCAAAACTTCTGGGCAGGCCGAAAGATTTCGTGGTGACTGTCCGCCAAATCGAAGTCGCCGCCGGAGCGGGATTCGTCATCCCCATCACGGGAACCATCATGCGCATGCCCGGATTGCCGGAAACTCCTGCGGCCGAGAAAATCGACATCGACAACGAAGGACACATTACCGGACTCTTCTAAATGACAACGCCAGACAACATGCGACGAATCATTCCCATCACCGAAGCCGAGGCGCGACTCCCGTTCTCCGAATTGAATGGATTACTGAATGAGAAATGCGAGCGAATCCGGCTACAATCGGCTCCATGGAATGAGAACCTGCCCGTTCTCCCCATGGTAAATGTCAGAATAGCCCACTCGCCGAGCCATATCATTTTGAAATTCGACGTGGCCGAATGTGAATTCCGGATAGCGGAAACGGAACAACCCGCTTCCGTGTGGGAAGACTCGTGCGTGGAGTTTTTCGTGGAGCCGGAAAAAGGCGGCGGATACTACAACTTCGAGTTCAACGCCGCCGGTGTTCTACATCTGGCATACGGCGCGGGGCGCCACGGAAGAGAAATGGCCCCCGACGGCATACGGCAATCAGTGGTCCGGGAAGTCTCGATGTTCGCCACCCCGAACAAAGACAATCCTTACGTCTACAACTGGACACTCATCGCCCGGATTCCTTATGCCACCTTCTTCCGCCACCATTTCGAGCCTCGAAGCGGACAAGTCATCCGGGGCAATTTCTATAAATGTGGCGACAAATTGAGGCATCCCTGCTACTTGTATTGGAGTCCGATTGACACTCCGTCCCCGGATTTCCACCAGCCATCCTATTTTGACAATCTTGAATTCGCACAACACCATCCCGTATGAAAACAGGTTTATCTATGCTATTCGCAGGACTCGCCTACATTTTGTTGAATGACATCCTCCTATACTTGGGAATAAAACGACACCTGCGCCGGAAACTTTACCGCTGTCTCTATTGGGCGCACAGCCTGCTTTTCATTGTCGGGCTGATTCTCTACCACTCTTTGATTCCCCGGCTCCACGGCCCGGAACTTTATTTTTGGGTAAGCGAGAGCATTTCCGTCTTTCTGCTTTTTTATGCGCCCAAAAGCGTGTACCTCGTGTTCCTTGGCGTGTCGTGCCTGTTCAAGTGGGCGAAGTGCCTTCCGGTTGCGAGACTCGTCAAAGGGGCGGGCGTTGTCGTCTCCCTTTTGCTGTTCGGACTGAGCTTCTACGGAATCACATGGGGCCGCTCGGCCTACAAAGTCGAGCGCGTCGACGTGAGAATCGCCGGCCTGCCTGACAATTTCTCCGGCTTCCGTGTCGTGCAGCTAAGCGACATGCACTTGGGCAGTTGCTCCCCGAACTTCCGGGGAATCCCCAAACTCGTGGAAAAAGTGAACAGTTTGAAACCCGACTTGATTGTGTTCACGGGCGACATGGTGAACAATTTTGCCTCGGAAATCACCCCGTGGATCGATGTGCTGCGGCAACTGCGCGCCCCTTACGGGAAATACGCTGTGACCGGCAACCACGACTACGGCCACTACGTCCGTTGGGACACCCCGGAAGCCCGGGAGGAAAACATGCGGCAATTCTACCGCAACATGGAAGCCGCCGGATTCACCATGCTCGACAATGCGAGCGCGCCGCTCGTCATCGGGCAAGACACTGTTTTCCTCTGTGGAGTGGAAAACTGGGGACTTCCGCCTTTCCCCCAATACGGGAAATTGCAGGATGCCCTGCGGGGAACGGAGGGACACACGGTCATCCTCTTGTCGCACGATCCCTCCCATTGGCGTCAGGAAGTCGTGCGTCATCCCGTGGCGCTCACTCTGTCGGGCCACACCCACGCCATGCAGGTCGGCTTTCGAATCGGCGGATTCCGCTGGAGCCCGTCAAAATACATGTATCCCGAGTATAACGGCCTGTACAGCCAAGACGATTGCCAGCTCTACGTCTCCCGCGGGGCGGGATTTATTGGTCTGGCGGGACGGGTGGGACAACGCCCGGAAATCACGCTATTGGAATTGAACCGTTAAGCCTTTCCCCCGATTTTCCACCTCCCATCCGTCCCGTTTTGACACTTAAAGTCGAGACAAAGCCGAGACAATCTCGAGACAAAGCCGATTCGGCTCGGCTTTGTCCCTTCTTCCCGTCCGTGACGTCTCTCCCGCTCTTCTCGAAATCACTTCGAAAATTCTCCCAAAGTCGTTGCAACCCCTCAGAACCGCTTTCCGGACAACATTTTCCGCAATACGGAAATCCGGCGAAAGATATGCCAGGCGGAAAAAACGATGGTCAACAATCCTATCCGGTAATGCCACATCCCGAGAGAAGAGTGGGCTCCTTCCACGCCCAACAGCAGGATTCCCGTGAGCGCCACGCTCAAAAACACAAAAGTGAGAAACAGCGTGGTGCGTCGCCTGCCCTCTTCCCGCCGCCAGAATGCCGACAGGTACCACTCCCAATGCGACTTGACATGCGACACGGCCAACAATAGGAACGGCAGGGAAACAATCGTGTGGAACACGGCCCAGCAATGCCAAACCTCATGAACGGTTCCATGCCCGGCCAAATGCAAACCGACCCCCGACCCGGCCGACAAGATAAAAACGGGAATCAATGCCACGTCCGTGATACAAATTAATCTTTTCTTTTTCATCGCTTTCTTTTTTGGACAAAGGTAAAGCGCCGCTCTCTGCGGGGAAATAGACAAGGCGAGGGAAATATTGGACTATCCGAGGTGTTTTTCGCGATAGACGGAGGGAGGCACGCCTGTCTCTTTCGTGAAAAGGCGGGTGAAATAGGCGTAGTCGTCATACCCCAACTCCACTGCGATTTCTTTTACCGACAATTCGGTATAAAGCAACAAACGCCTGGCCTGGAGCACCCGCTCGCAACGGACATAACGGCTCACGCTCATCCCCGTCACGCTTTTCACCACCTCGTTCAGGTAAACGCGCGATATCCGCAGCGTTTCGGCGTGGCGGGCGATTTCCCCCGCGGCGCCTTTTTCCTCCTGCAGGATTTTCCGGAACGCGGCGACAATCTCCAACGCTCTCCGGCTTTCGTTCCGACCGCCGATGGCGCGTCCCACTGCTTCCAAGGCGACTCCCGCGGCGGCAACCGCCAACCGGCATATCAACCACTTGGCCATGTCGTCAAACGGCGTTTGTCCCATCCGGCGGGAAATGGCGGCAATCAACGCCTCCCACTCGGAGACTTGTTCCCGGTCCAACTGAAAAGGACGGGGACTGACAGCGTATTCCGCAAGCAACCGTTTGGCAGGGACATCAAGAAGTGCGGCGTCGACGAACAACAAAACGGCTTCCGCCTCGCCCTTGTCTACTACTTGGTGCGCCTGATACGGACAAACGCACACCATGTCCCCCGCCCCCAAGGCATATTCCGCAAAATCGACCGCTATGCGGCATGTTCCCCGGGAGACACGGCCAAACACGTAATAGTCGTCCCAATGCGCATAGTCGAGCAACTCCTCGGGCAATGTGGAAGAAACCCTCTTCACGCGCACGCCGAACTCGGACAAGCGGGAGGCCTGATGCAAGACAAGCCCCGCCATGTTCTTCGCCTCGCCTTTCATTGTCGCTTGAAATCGGCGTCGAGGAGTTGAAGATATGCCTTGAGCAGCTCGCCCGTCCGGGGGTCGCGGTTGGCACCCAGATTCTTCCCCGTGCGCAAATCGAGAATATAAGCCCCCTCTTCGTTCACGACCGCCGCCGCGTTGGAAAAGGCGTAGTAGGCGAACGGCACGGCCTCCGGGTCGAGCAGGTTCTTGCTATACCGGAAGGCGGAAGCGTCCATGCCCAACTGGGCGTAAAGCGTGGCCACCATGTCGGTTTGCGAGCCGATTTTGTCGACCACCGTGTCTCTCACGGCGAGCACGCCCCCGGTGAATATCATCGGTATGCGGTAAGCCTCCGGCACGTGGGGCTGCAACTGTCCCACGTGGCGCGTGCCGTGGTCGGCGAGCAGGACGAACAAAGTGTTGTCCCAAATACCGGAGCGTTTCATGCGCTCGAAAAACTCTCCGAGGCATTTGTCCGTGTAAACAATGGAATTCCGCAACTTGGAACCGCTGTCCTCGCCCGGGACCTGCGTTTCCATGGGCACGGTGAACGGCTCATGGCTGCTAAGGGTGAAGGCCATGTACATGAAGGGACGGGGAGCGACCCGCAAGTCCTCGGCCAAACGCTCGAACATGTACTCGTCATGCACCCCCCATTTGAAGCGGTTTTGAATGGCCTCGCCGGAAAAATCGTCCTCTGTGACAAGGCTTTGGAAACTCATCGTGGCGTAAGAGCGGAACCCGCCGAAATTGATGTCGCCCGTGTAATAGAAGCGGGTGGAATAACCCAACGCCTCGAAATCCACCGGGAAACGGGGATGCTCGTAGGTCTTGTTCGGATATTTCAGCATGGACACGTTCGGATGGGCGGGGAAGCCGCTGATTACCCCCAACATGCCCCTGTCCGACCGGTTGCCCGTGGCATAGACGTTGGAGAAGAAAATGCCTTCCCGTGCGATTTTCTGGAGGTTGGGCATGTCGTTCCATGCGTTGAGAGTGAATGTCTCCAAAAGCAACACCACCACATTGGGCCGCTCCGTGGTCAGCACACGGGGGAAGGAGTCACGCCGGACGTAAAGGCTGTCCACCATCCGGTTGGCCTTGTCGTCGGCCATATAGTGGTAATCGCCTTTTAGTTTGTCCACGTGCATCACTTCGTAAAGGAAGTTCCACACGGGATTTATCGCAGCCTGGTTGGCATACATGTTCTTATTGTTGAAAAAGACGAAACTGACGTTCATGGGGGCCACGTTGAATCCTCCCCGCACGGGCAGCAACATCGCTCCCCCCAGAAGCAGGAAGACAATCGCATGCCACGGCTTGCCGGTGGCGGCGTTCAAGCCCGGACCAATCCACTTGTGATAAGCCCTGTCGAACACGGAAAACAACACCACGCACAGCAAGATGAGCACGAGCAGCAGCCACGTGGGCGTGGAGGCCAGCGTGTCGCCCGGAGTCCTCAGGTAAAACAAGGCCGTGGCGTCCATATGGTAGCCCCAATTCTTGAACACTTCCAAATCCGACACTACGACCAAGCAACACACCGCCAACAGGACAGCGTTCACCCCCGCCATGACATATTTCACCAACCGCCAAGGAAGGAACACGCCCGCCGCCAGAACGACGCAGGAAAGCATCATGATGTAGCCCCCGAACGACAAGTCCATCCGCAGGCCTTTCCAAAAGAGCATGAGGTAATCGGTCCCCGTGAGCGTCAAGGTCTCCGAGCCTTGATAAACCAAGAACAGGACTTTGGCCACGACGGCGAAGACGAGCCAAAACAGATAGTATTTTAACAAGAACAGCAATTTGTTTTTCATAGCGGTGAATTAAAATGGCGCGGAGCCACCGTTAAACGGATTTGTCTCGAAATTCTTTCCTCCCTCTTGAAAGCCGGTGTCCAGCGGAGGCAATTGCCGGGGCACGTCGTCGTTCATCTTCGACTCGAGCGTCACGGTCTTCACCCCGGCGAACGGATTGTCGAAAGGCGATGTGGTCTCCAAATCGCAGAATTGCGCCAACTCGTTGCGGAAGCGCAACTGAATCTCCCCCACGGCGCCGTTGCGGTGCTTGGCAATGATAATGTCGGCAATGCCCCGCAGGTCGTTCCCTTGCGAGTCCTGCATGATACCGTACCGCTCCGGACGGTGGATGAAAAGCACCATGTCGGCGTCCTGCTCAATGGCCCCCGACTCGCGCAAGTCGGCGAGCATGGGTTTCTTTGCGTCGCCCGTGCGCTGCTCCACGCCGCGGTTCAACTGCGAAAGGGCTATCACGGGAATGTTCAGCTCCTTGGCGATAATCTTCAACTGCCTGGAAATCATACTCACCTCCTGCTCCCGGTTGCCTCGCATGTCAATGCCCGCCGTCATCAGTTGCAAATAGTCGATAATCAGCACTTTGATTCCATAACGCTGCTGCAACCGCCGGCACTTCGCCCGCAACTCGAAGATGGAAAGCGAGGGCGTGTCGTCCACGTAAATCGGGGCCTTGATCAACGCTTTGATTTTGGCATGCAACTGCTGCCAGTCCTCGTCGCTCAGACGACCGTTGCGGATTTTCTCGGAGCCCAGTTCCGTCTCACTGGCAATCAAACGATTAACCAATTGCACGGACGACATCTCCAAGGAGAATATCGCCACGGGCTGGTTGAAATTCACGGCCATGTTGCGGGTCATGGAAAGCACAAAAGCCGTCTTTCCCATCGAGGGACGGGCGGCGATGATAATCAAGTCGGAAGGCTGCCAGCCGGAGGTGACCTCGTCCAACGCCGAGAAACCGGACGGCACGCCGCTCAGCCCGTCCGCCCGCTTTCCGGCCGCCTCGATTCCTTTCAGGGCCTCGTCGATGAGCACGTTGATGGCCGTCGTCTCCTTCTTGATGTTCCCCTCGGCAATCTCAAACACCGATTTCTGCGCCAGGTCGACCAAGTCGGCCACGTCCGAGGCGTCGTCATACGCCTTGTTCTGGATGTCGGTGCAGACGCGTATCAGTTCCCGCTGGATGTATTTCTGCACCACGATGCGGGCATGGTACTCAATATGGGCGGCGGAAGCCACCTTGGACGTGAGCTGTGAAAGATAGTAAGGCCCCCCGATTTCGTCCAGCAGCCCCTCGCGCTTCAATTCCTCGCCCACGGTGAGGATGTCCACCGGCTCGCTGTTGATGGACAGCGTTTGGATTGCCTTGTATATCTTTTGGTGCGCTTCCTTGTAAAAACATTCCGGACGCAAGAAATCGCTCACCTCGATATAAGCGTCCTTCTCCAACATCAAGGCACCAAGAATCGCCTCCTCCAGGTCCACCGCCTGAGGGGGCATCTTCCCGTATTCCGATTGCAACGACTTATAATTATATTCCGCTTTCTTTGCCATAATCTGTCATATCTTTTCTTCCTAACCGCTTCGGATTCGAGGAGCAAAGATAAGACATTTAGCCAGCCCCGTCAAGACGGTCGGAAAGGTATTTATCCACTCCCCGCCTTCTTTTTTCCACATCACTATCCACCGGCGCTCCCTCCTACCCCCAAGATACCCACGCCCACCACGTCGCCTATCCATCCGCTTCGCAGCCAGCACCTTGCTTCAAAGTATAAGTTTGAATGTATGGACATTAAAACCACTCCACTCTCCCATTAAGACAACGGACCCCTCCGAAAAAGGGGAAGGGTATGAAAACCGTGTTTGGGGAGATCCCGCCTCCGAAGGAAAGAAGGGGCACATAAACCACAGCCTGGCCCCGTCCCTTTGAGACTAAACAGGCACGGGGCTTCACGCTATCCGGAAGGCCCGGAAAGCCTTCGTCCGGGATGCGCCACCGCCGCGATGTCAGCGCTGGCGCAAAAGCATGCGGGCGTTCTCGAGGGCGGCGGCGTTGACCTCGCTGCCGCTCATCATGCCGGCGATTTCCCGCACCCGTTCCTCTTCCGTCAGACGACGGATACGGGAAATCGTGCCATCGCCCTCGTCGTCCTTGTAAACTTTGAAATGAGTGTCTCCGATGGCCGCTATCTGAGGCAGGTGCGAAATGCTGACGACCTGCATGCGGGCGGCCATCTCCCGCATCATCACGGCCATCCGGTGGGCAATGTCGCCGGACACGCCCGTGTCGATTTCATCAAAAATAATCACCGGCAACAATTTTGTCCGGGACAGGATGTATTTCAACGACAACATCAAGCGGGATATTTCTCCGCCGGAAGCCACTTTGGCCAACTCGCCCGGCTGCTGGTTTTTGTTCGCCGCAAACAGAAATTTCACCTCGTCTTTGCCTTTGGGCGTGTAATCGGGAACGGGAGTGACGGACACGGAAAAGGTCGCATGCTTTATCCCCAACCCCACGAGCAGGCGCCGCATCTCCTCGCACAACCGCTTCTCGGAATCCACGCGCGCCTTGTGGATTTTGTCTGCCAACCCGTCCAGTTCCGCTTCCCGGGCTTTTATGTCCCTTTCCAGCTCCTCGATGCGGACGGCATAAGACGCTATACCGCGCAACCGTTCCCCCAGCTCATCCTGCAACTCCAACAACTGTTTCACGCTGTCCAACCGGTGTTTGCGTTGCAATTCGTAAATCACGTTCAACCTGTCGTTTATTGCGTCCACTCTCGCCGAATTGACTTCCAAGTCCTCCGCCCGCCGCTCCGCCTCGTCCGCGATGTCCTCCAATTCCAAAATCACCGAGTTAATCCGCTCTTCATAACCTCCCGCCTCTTTCAACACATCCGCCAAAGCCGCCAACTTTCCCCGCATGTTTTTCAAGGAATAGATGACCGAAGGCTCCTCGCCCGAAAGGACATACGAGACTTCAGAAAGAGTCGTTTTTATCGTCTCCGCATGATTCAGGACGGCCAGCTCGCTTTCCAATTGCTCTTGCTCGTCCTCCCGCAGGCGGGCCTCGTCCAATTGATTAAATTGAAACCTCAGGTAATCTTCCTCTTGTTCCGCATCCTTGGCTTGACGCTTCACCTCCTCCAAATCGGCCAACAGGCGCTGCCGTTGTCCATAGACTTTTTTATATTCGTCCAAAAGCTGCCGGTTGCCGCAATATTCGTCCAAAACGTCCAATTGATATCCCGGCTGGCCCAAAAGCAAGGACTGGTGTTGGGAATGAATGTCGACGAGGTAATCGCCCAATTGTCTCAACACTTTGTTGTTCACAGGCGTGTCGTTCACGAAAGAACGGGACTTTCCCTCCGGAGTGATTTCACGACGGACAATCACCTCGTCGTCGTAATCCAAATCGTTTTCCTCGAACCATGCCTGCAAATGGTAATTCCCGATTTCGTAAGTGGCCTCGACCACGCACTTCCGCCTTTTGTCCCTGACGACAGAGGAGTCCACCCTTTGGCCGAGCGTCAATCCCACGGCTCCCAGCAAAATGGACTTGCCCGCCCCGGTCTCTCCCGTAATGACCGTGAACCCGGGCTCCAACGCTATCCTTGTCTCCTCAATCAAGGCATAATTGGCTATATATAAATTTTTTATCATTTCCGTTCTCTTTTAATTTGCCTCAGCGAAAATAATAATATTTTTCCGCACATTCAATATTTCTTATTCCGATTAAATTTGTACTTTTGCCCCCCGGATTACAACAAAGTTCTTTAATAAAATGACAAGTAGAAGATTAATCAGAATTAAAGTTTTGCAACTTTTATACTCTTACGAGAAAAAAGAGGACGCCACAATCAACGAAATCGAAAAAGACCTCTTCAAAAGTATAAACAAAACAACAGATTTGTATTACCATATACTTCTTTTACTCACAGACATTCAACGGCGGGCATTTCTGAAAATGGACGCGGCAAGAAACCGCCTGCTCGCGACACCCGAAGATTTGAATCCCAATACCCGGTTTATCGAGAATCCTGTCATCCGGCAAATCGCCAACAACAGAAAGTTCAAGACTTATGTGGCCACCAACTATGTGTCGTTCAACGACACTCCGGAATTAATCAACGGGATGTACAACAAATTGACCGAACTTGATTTTTTCAAAGCATACATGGACGCACCTCTCATGAATTACGAGGGACACAAGCAACTCGTGCTGGACATTCTTAGCGACCTGTTCGCCGACGACGCGGATTTGGACGAGACATTGGAAAACAAAAGCATATTCTGGAACGACGACTTGGAACTCGTCCTCAGCATGGTCTATAAAACCGTGAAACGCATGAGGCGGGAATTCAACGAGGACTCCATTTATTTCCTCGCCCTTTATAACGAGGAGGAGGATTTCGAACTGGCCAAGACTTTGTACCGCAAATCTGTGCTCGACATGCGTTCCAACATGGAACTTATCAACAAATACACGAACAACTGGGATTTGGACCGCATATCCGACATTGACAAGTTAATCATGGACATCGCCATCTCCGAGCTCAAATATTTTCCTTCCATTCCCATCAGGGTGACGCTGAACGAGTACATCGAGGTTTCCAAATGCTACGGCTCAGACAAGAGCAGCGGGTTCATCAATGGCATTCTCGACAAAATAGTCACGGAACTTCAAGAAACCGGAGAAATTTTGAAAACAGGACGGGGCCTTATGGAGGTGTAAGGCCCTCGTCAATATTTGTCTGAAATCTCAGAGGGAGCGTAAGTCCGGATGTATTCCACCGCTTCTTTCACGTCGTCCGTCACAAGGTACAAATTGTCATAAGCCGAGGAAATAAAATGTTCTTTTCTCGCATTGTGGACGAAAAGAAAGAAGTATTCGAAATAATTGTTCACGTCCAGAAAAACTATCGGCTTATTGTGTTGCCCCAACTGTTTCAAGGTGACGACCTCGGTGGCCTCCTCCAAAGTCCCCCACCCCCCGGGCAAGACGATAAAGGCGTCCGCCATGTCGCGCATCACACTTTTGCGTTCTTTCATGTCCGGGGTCACGATCAGACGGTTCAGGCCCTTGGCGGCCCTTCCCTTGTCCACGATGCACTGGGGAATCACTCCCGTCACCCGGCCTCCGGCCTTTTCCACCGAATCCGATATTTCCCGCATCAGTCCACAATTTGTTCCCCCGTAAAGCAAATCCCAACCGTTAGCCACAAGCAGAGTTCCCAATTCTTCCGCAACTTTGAAATAGCTTTTGTCGACTTCCGAAGACGCGCAAAATACACACACGTTCATATCAATTCCTTTTTACTTTTAACTCCCACAAAGGTAAAGAAAAAAATCCCGAAACAAAAAAAAGCGTGTATTGCCGTCACGGTTCTACACGCCGAAAAATTACTACTAACCCTTAAAATCTGAACTACACGAGTTCTCAAAAATTCTAAATACCCATTCTTATTACTTAGTCACTTGTACTTCTTAGACGCGGAGGACGGCAAAAGGTTGCGTCCTTTATGGAATTATTTTTCCAAAAACTTACAAAAAGAAGACAGACCGCATTCTTCACATTTCGGTTTGCGGGCCAAACACACGTACCGGCCGTGAAGGATGAACCAATGATGGGCCGTGGACAACCATTCGGCCGGGATATGGGCCACCAATTGCTTCTCGGTCTCCAAAGGGGTCTTGGCGGACGCCAACCCCATGCGGTTCGTCACCCGGAACACGTGTGTGTCCACCGGCATGGCCGGCCGGCCGAACGCCACGGCCATCATGACATTGGCCGTCTTCCGCCCCACTCCCGGCAGCGTCTGCATCAGTTCCATGTCCTCCGGCACCTCCCCGCCAAAATCAGCCTCCAATTTTTTGGCCATTTCCGACAAATGTTTCGCCTTGCTGTTGGGATAGGACACTGATTTTATCAATTCAAAAATCTCGCCCACATCCGCCCCGGCCATGGATTTCGCATCCGGAAACCGGGACAACAAGGCGGGCGTCACCATATTCACCCGCTTGTCCGTGCATTGCGCGGACAACATCACGGCGACCAACAATCCAAAGGGGCTGTCATAATGCAATTCCGTGGTGGCCACGGGCATGTGTTCCCGAAACCACCCCAGAATTTTGTCATATCTCTCCTCAAGCGTCATGGGGCTTTACGAATTACTTGATTTCTTCTATCTTATACCCCAATTCTTCCACCGCTTTCACCACGGAAGCCTTGTCGCCCGTCTTCAAGGTCACGCTCAACACTTTTTCCGGCGCATTCAAATCGACCGACCACTCGGCCACATCCTGCAAACTATCCATGGCCGGCTTGATACGGGCCACACATCCGCTACATTTCAAACTGGTTCTAAATGACACTTTCGTTTCCATAATCTGTTTTATTTGTTATTTGTTATAATGATTTCCATTTGATACGCAGACTATTTGTCACCACGGACACTGAACTAAAGGCCATGGCCGCCGCCGCAATCATCGGGTTGAGCAAGAAACCGTTTACCCCGTAAAGCACGCCGGCCGCCAAAGGTATGCCTATCACGTTATAAATGAACGCCCAAAACAAATTCTGCCGGATGGCGCGCACTGTCTGGCCTGACAGTTTCAAGGCCTTGGGAATCACGTTCAAATCAGACGTTATCAACGTCACTTTCGCCACGTCCATGGCGATATCCGACCCTTTTCCCATGGCGATGCTGACATCGGCCTGCGCCAACGCCTGCGAGTCATTTATGCCATCGCCGACCATGGCCACCACTTTGCCCTCGTCCTGCAAAGCTTTCACAAACCCGGCTTTCTCCTCCGGCATGACGCCCGCCTTAAAGTGGCGTACGCCTACACTCTCCGCAACGGCCTTTGCCGTCAATGGATTGTCGCCCGTGAGCATACATACCTCTATTCCTCTTTTCTGCAACGTCTCTATCGCTTGCCGGGAAGTGATTTTCACTTGATCGGTTATTGCCACAAGAGCCAACAAACGTCCCTCCCCGCCGAAAAATACCACGGTCTTTCCCTCTCCTTCCCACTGCGTGGCCCGCCGCTCGCTCTCGGCGTCGATGCCTATTCCCTCGTTCGCCAGCAAGGCCCTGTTTCCCACGAAATAAGCCTCTCCGCCGACCTCGGCCCTCACACCCTTGCCGACGATGCTCTCAAATCCCGCCACCTCTCCGCTTCCAGCCCCCTTCTCTTGAAAATATTGCACCACAGCGTCTGCCAGCGGATGCTCCGAGCGTCTTTCAATCTGCAACAACACCTCTCTCAGCCGTTCCTCTTCCCCGTCTTTGCTCCAAGCGACATCCGTCACTACCGGCTTCCCTTCCGTGATTGTGCCCGTCTTGTCCAACACGATGGTGTTCACCCGATGCATCAGCTCCAGACTCTCCGCATCCTTTATCAAAATATTGTGTTCGGCACCCTTGCCAATTCCCACCATGATGGCGGTCGGAGTGGCCAATCCAAGCGCACACGGGCAAGCAATCACCAACACCGTTATCGAGGTCAGCAACGCATGCGTGAACGCCAGTTCCCCGCCAATCAGCATCCACACGGCGAACGTGACGATGGCGATGGATATGACCGTGGGCACAAAAATCCCCGCAATCTTGTCCACCAACTTCTGCACCGGAGCCTTGCTTCCCTGCGCCTCCTGCACCATCTTGATGATACGGGCCAAAACCGTGTCGCTCCCCACTTTCTCCGCCTTGAAGCGGAAACTGCCTTTCTGATTGATCGTCCCGGCATACACCGCGCAGCCTTTCGACTTCTCGGCGGGAATCGGTTCTCCGGTAATCATGCTCTCGTCCACGAAAGAGGCGCCCTCCGTCACCTGCCCGTCCACGGGTATCTTGTCTCCCGGTTTCACCACCAACACGTCGCCCGCCTCCACTTCCCGGATCGGGATCTCCACTTCCCGTCCCTCCGCCGTTATCTTCGTCACCATGCTCGGCTGCAATCCCATCAACTTCTTGATGGCCGACGACATACTGTCCTTGGCCCTTGCCTCCAGCAACCTTCCCACCAGTATCAAGGCGATAATCACGGCTGCCGCCTCGTAATACACGTGGGCCTCCAATCCTCGGCTCGTCCAGTATTCCGGCCAAATCGTGTTGAATAAACTGAACAAGAATGCCACGCCCGTGCTCACGGCCACCAACGTGTCCATATTCGCCCGTCCATGACGCAATTGCTTGTAAGCGTGAGTATAAAAATCCCTCCCGAAAATCAAAATCTCAGGCAACGTCAACGCCATCATAATCCAATTTCGATAGGGTAAATGCATCAGAAACATGCCGATGACAAACACCGGCAAAGCCAGAATGACCGCTCCCGTCGTCTTTCGCTTCAATGCCCGGAATTCCGACTGGCGAATTCGCTCGCCCTCTCCCGGATCATCCTCTTTCGCTATAATAATATCGTAGCCCGCAGCCTCCACGGCCCCTTTCAAAACCTCCGGAGTCACCGTCTTCGTATCGTATTCCACGGACACCGTGGCGTTCGCAAAATTCACCTTAGCCTCCTTCACTCCAGCCTGCGCATTCAGTGTCGTCTCCACATTCAAGGCACAAACGGCGCAACTCATGCCCGTCACCTGAAAAGTCTTTTTTATCGTAGCCATCGTTTAAACTATCTCCTTATTTTTAATCGTTCAAAATTAACAACAAAATTCCGAAACGCAATGCGCATTCCGCATCATTTCTTTTGAACAAAAATAATAGGCCGGCCTTGCAACCGAGTTGCAAAAAAAACAAACTCGTCCGCTTCCTAAGAGACGATTTCCTCCAACGCCGCCAATTCCCAAGCCCGATAGACCACAGCAATATAGCGGACCTTCGTCCGCCCGCACAATGCCGCAGCCTTCCCCTCCCCGGCGTACTGCCGCAACTGTCCACGGGCTTCCTCCAACTTCGCAGCCACATCCTCGTCCGAGGCATCGTGCCGCACGTATTTGAACTCCACCACGTAGCTGTGCCCCATCTCCGGATGGCTCAGCAGGTTCGGGGACATCCACAAGTCCGCGTAACCCTTGTTCATCTCCCGCTCCGGCCAAATAATAAAGTAATTCGTCAGGTTCATGTACACCAGATGCAGCGTCTGCACCGCCTTCTCCCCCTCCAGATAGTCCCGCACGTTCGTCTGCTCCCTCACCTCCTCCGCGAAATATTCGAACACCACACGCCATTCCCCGTCGTAGGCCATCCGCGACATCAAATCGTCCAGTTTCCACGTCTTCACGTTAAACACATCCGCCTCTCGGTACCCCTGCTCGATATAAGAGAACAAGATCTGCCGTATCGTCAGGTTCGGCACCCGCAACACCGTCTTCCCCCTCTCCACCCGGTCTATCGTCAATATCCCGAAATAGAACAGCAGCGACGTGAAATTGTCCGGCTTCACCAGCTCCTCCGCCGGAAAACTCGACACGATGGTCGCAGACACCTCGCCCTCCTCCGCTATCTGGCGGATGCGGGAGAAATTTCCGTTCAACCGTTTGTCCAAAATCACCAGGTGGCGTAGCTTCCCGTAGTCCGTCCGCACATTCACGTCCACCAGCGTGTCCGGAACCACACCGTTGCTCACCAACGAGTTCACGAAATAAAGCACCATGTCCGGGTTGTACATCCTCACCCCGCAACAACTCTTCGAAAAGCAGTAATTGTCGTACCACTCCCGCATCACCCCCAACACATCCTCCGTCTCGCCATTCCAGCGTCCTTCCCCCTTGTAGTATTCCAACATCTCCCGCACCTCGTCCTCCGTGAAACCCAGCACCTCGTTAAACCGCAGCTCCGTCGTGACCATCGACGCAATATTGAAACCGCTCGTCACGTCGTCCAATGTCACCGGTGAAACTCCAGTGATGAACATCCGCTTCACAGCCGCGCTCTCCCCCGTCGTCACTCCTTTGATTTTGTTGAAGAAAAAACGGAAGAAGCCCGCCCCGTGCGTCAACGCCCGGTAACGCTCGTGACCGTGACGCGACAGCACCACGTTCGTGAAATTGTCGTACTCGTCTATGACCAAATATATCGGAAGTCCGACTCGCTCGCAACGCAACGCTATGTATTCCAACTTGCTTTCTGCGTTAGGCCTTTGGGCGTAACCCTCCAGATAATCTTCCCCGAGCAAATGCCCGTATTTCATATTGAAACGTTCAAAACAGACGGAGGCGTGCTCCTCGAACGACTCGCTCAGCGCATCCGGATCGGGATTCACCATCGCAAAGTTGAACGTCAACATCAGATAGCTGTTCCGCTCCTCCGTCGGGTGCTGCCCGATATAATATTGCCCGAACAATTTGTCAAAATCGTCCCTCGTCGCCACGTCGTAATAATTCGACAGCGTCGCCAGCCACAACGACTTCCCGAACCGCCTCGGACGTATCAGGAAAAGGAAGCGGGGAGACCGCTCCACCTCCTCAATAAACCGCGTCTTGTCCACATAATAATAATTCTCCGTGGAAATCAACCGGAAGTCGCTAATGCCGTAAGGTATCCTCTTTGTCGTCATAGTCATCTGTTCTTTGTTCGGTCTTATTTTGCAAAGATACGATTATTCCGCAAAATCCCCCTTCCTCATGCTCGGCATTCCCCTCAAACAAGGTGAAGGTGGCTCAACTCCTGCCCGAATGTGTTCAGTCCGCTTTGAATCTTTTCGACGGTTTTCTTACTTGGCTTTCTTCTACCTGTCACGTAATGACTCAATTGCCCTTGAGCCACACCTGTGATGTGTTCCAATCCCGCCAACGACAATCTCTTGCTGTAATAAGACAAAAACGACGGCACGTCGTAACTAAAGACGAATTCCACATCGTCGGGCACCTTTTCCCCGTCAGCCTTATACGCCTCCACCACGTCAAGGAAATCTTGCTTTGCCTCCGCCACCGTGCTCCCTTCTCCGATGACACCAAAAGGCAATGGATTTTTCCCTCCGATATATGCGCCGTATGTTCCATCATTCCCCAATTCTATAAACCCAAATCGGTCATTAGAAGCTGATTTTTCGTGGTGTGAGTTATAACTATCAGATATATAGCGATTTATAATTGCAATTTTCTAATGGCGGTCATTGGAAAAATAATTTCATAAAATGTTGCATATTAAGAAGTTATAGGCATAACCACGGAAATACATATTTTCTAATGACCGATTTGGGATAAATACATTGACCTTCGTAAACATCACTCCCCATACGGCAAAACTTCATAACGAAAAAAGGCCATCCCGAATCTATTCCGGAATGACCTTCCTAACAAATAATTGTCTATTTCTTAACGTCCTTTGCGGCGCAGCCACAGACAACACCTGATTTTATCCCAAAATTTTATCGACTCCTTCTTCGAATCCAAATAAAAAGAGACAATAAAAGCAGCAAACCAGGGAAAACACCCACCAACAAATAACGCAACACATTTGCGCCGGCCTCTGTTGTCGAAATACTATTATCAATGGCATAAGGACGACGCACATCTATGGGAACCTCATTATCAGACATCCAGAAAAAACCTCCTTGCACAATAGAATAATTGGCAGCCCACAAACCAGGGCGTGTACGACCAAACTCACCATCACTCAAACAATCCGCATCTCCAAGAATAATAATCCGCTGTTCCTTACTCCCCACTGAACGAGAAAGTGCCAACCCCACTGCGTATGATTTTTGCACCTCCCCCACTGCCGGATTACAAACCACTTCTTGATCAACCACGTTTTTTATTTCTAATTCGTTCCAACATGTCGAATCTGTCATAAACAATGGTGTCACCTTAAATCCCTTGTCTTCTGTATATTCCAATCCTGTCACCGTAGGCATTGTTATCACATGGTGTTCTCTCAACATGCCAAAGATATAGGCTATATCGGCCGCCTCCGCAGTTGGTTTTACCGTAATCAAATCAACTGGATTAGCAGGAGCCACAAGACCCGCAAAGGGTCCAAGATTTATGTTGTCCACATTTTCCTCTTCCTTTTTCTCCTTCTCCGGTTGTATCAAAAAACCATCCATCAATTTCACGCCAAAAGGAGCCAACACAGGATTCATCACATCTTGCCTAGTCGGTTCTCCGATAATCATCAAATTTCCTCCTCGAGCGACATATTGGTCAAAATTTGCCTGTTCGATTTCCGACATTCCGCTCCTCATTTCAGCGATTACCAAAATACTCACATCTTCCGGAACAGGTTGGTTCAAGTCTACATCCGCATAATCAAACCCTTGATTAATCAATGCGGCACGCACGGAAGGAATGTGCGTAAACATACTGTAACTACGTTCCCCTGGACGATCCGTCTCCCGTTCTCCGTGTCCTTTCACAAAACCCACTGTAGGTAAATCCATGACCAAACGCTTTAATGCGGCGGAAATCTCCGCTTCCGTTGGGTAAAGTTGTCGGTCATCAAAAACCCGCAAGAATGTTTTTTCTCCACTCTCCCTCTCTATCAATCTTACAAAGCGGTTTCCTTCCGTAGTTTTCAAATCAATTTGAGAACGAATTTCTGAAGGAGACAACACTTTACGCGGATTCAAATCATATTGCTCTATCACTTTTTGAGCTTTCTCCTCATAACTCAACCCAGGGAAAGCCTTCTCCAACGCATCGTTTTTTACCGTGTCATAGTAATACACATATTTCATCTTAATTTCTGGCTTAAATCGCACATATTGCTCAAACAGGCGGATATCCTCATTATAACTTGCCGGAAGACCTAGTTGCATGTTCTTGTCCAAAATATTCACATAGGTAGTAATCGTCATGCCACCTTCCGCCCGCTTAATAATATCCTGACTATTCGGAGTAAGCGTATTTACTTTCAGTTGCGTAGCATCACAATACACTTTAAACACAGGACGAGAGGTGACATATGCCAAAGCTATAGCCAACACCCAAACTCCAAAATATTTGCCCCAACGCTCCATCCAACTCATCCGTTGCCGTTGTGATTGCATTCTGATAATTGTCATACAAAGGAACAAGGCAATAATCACCACAAAGTAAATTATGTCTTCACTGCAAATCAACCCTCCGACCAAAGCACCCGTACGACCAGACATTCCAAACCAATACGTAATCTCGCGCACGAAAGGAACATCCTGCCACATTCCCTGTAAATAGGTCAACACGGCCAATACCGCCAATGTCCCTACGGCCGCAACAATCTGATATGATGTCAAACTCGACATGAACAACCCAATAGAGACATAAATACATAGCAGCAAATACACGCCAAGCAACCCCGTAAAAATCCATGCGACATCAACATTCTCAATCACGCATATCGCATAAATCACATACACAAGCAACACTCCGACCAACACCAAACCATATATCAACATGGCAAGATATTTTCCCAACACGATTTGACTATTCTTCACCGGAGAGGAATACAACAACTTAATAGAACCGCTGCTATACTCCCGGCTCATCAATCCCATTGTCAATAAGGGTATATACAAATAAAGATAAGATTGCACATTCGAATACAAACCTGTCCAACTTGCAAAAAAGCCAAACGTCAAATTGGCATGGGCATATCCCATCGCCTGGCCATCAGCCACACTGCGTATCAAACCAGAAAACACCATTCCGGTCTGAAACGTGAAAATAATCAATATCAACCATGCAATAGGGGAATAAAACAGATCTCTCAATTCTGTTTTTGCTATTTTCAATATAATTCTCATTTTCTACACATTAAAAGGTTACTTCTTAGACAATTCCGCAAAAATCGTATCCAATGATGATTTCTCTTGCCGAAGTTCAGACAATTGCCAACCATTCTTAAAACTAGCCTCAACTATTTTATCCATAGCTTCGCGAGCATCTGAAAATTGCACACGGAAACGCGGGCCTCCCAACTCGTCCACGCCCACCACTCCCGGCAATGCGGCAATTTCCCCCACAGGAGGCATTGCGTCCAAACAAATCAACAACGTGCTTGGTTTGATATAATTGTCAAACTCGTCTATCGTCCCGGCAAAAACGACCTTTCCTTGCTCTATCATACGGATGTAGTCGCAAGTCGCTTGCACTTCCGGCAAGATATGCGTGGACAAAAGTACCGTCCGATCCATAGCAATCTCCTTAATCAAACGTCTGACTTCCGCAATCTGGTTCGGATCCAATCCATTGGTCGGCTCGTCAAGAACCACGAAATCCGGGTTGTGGATAATCGCCTGAGCGATTCCGACCCGTTGTTTGTATCCACCGGAAAGATTACGAATCACCCGCTTCGCAAAATGTGTGATTCCACAACGCTCCAAGGCGACTTCCACGGCATGCTTCACTTCAGAGTCCGGAATATGCCGTAACTCGGCACTATATTCCAACATTTCTGTCACAGTCAAATCCGGATGTAAAGGCGGTACCTGAGGCAAGAAACCGATATGTTTTTTTGCCTCCACTGGATTTTCCCGCATACTGACACCTTTGATATAAACATCCCCCTCCGTCTGCTTCAACACCCCGCACATGATATTCATTGTTGTGGACTTCCCGGCTCCGTTGGAGCCGAGCAATCCATAAATACCATTCTTGGTGATTTCAAAATTTATGTCCCGTATCGCCCACTGTACGCTGTAACGATGGGACAAATGTTCCACTTTCACAATTGCTTCTTCCATACAATACTTTACTATAATTCATCAATATTTCTCTTTCATATAAACAGAACGTTCGCAATCCAACTCTTTAGCGGAAACCACCCTGCCCCCCAGGTCAAATTCTGCCAAAATCTTAGGATTCGGCAATAATGGATTTGTTCCCGTCGCACCGGAGTTGCTTATTGTCGCCTCATAGATGTAAAGTTTTCCCTGTTCCGTGCCAACTACCAAAGCTTCATAATTCGCCCACGCTGTCCATCCCATGTAAGTGACTTTGTCATCCGCATCCGGCAAAGTGATATATGCGTTGTCGTTAAACGCATTACTTCTATCGAGCCAACGTATTTCGTTTCCTTTAGAATACACTAGAAAATTCATCTTGTTATAATAATACTCGTAAGGGTTACAACTTTCGATAAACAACGACTCTTTCGTCAAATTTCCTCCAGGGAAGGGTTGGTTTGTCAGGTCTGTTCCGTCAATAATTTGTCCTTGGGAGTTAATCATGAACTCCGTCAAATGAGTGTTACCGCTTGCGTCATTATAAATCATCGTCCACAAATCATTATAACCAGTAAACGGATTTCCGCTTTGTTTGGCGAACATTATTGCCAACACCTCTGTACCCTCCGGCATATTCCATACGGGAGCGCACTTTTGAGCGATAGCATCCTCCGTTCCCCGCATGGGTGTTGGTGCTACCAATTTAGACAATCTATAGGTCTCACCCGTGAAAATTGGACCAAACGGACTATCCGTCGCTTCCCCGCTCTCATACGTCGTGATATAAACAAACCTCCTGTTCAACTCGTCCCAACAAGGTTGATTCACGAATTGTTGGCGTTGCAATCCAAACTGAGTGATTCGATAACCCTTCTCGTCCAACACCAGCGGGGTCGTCTCAAAAGAACCGCCCAGACTGTTGTTTGACATCATCCGACGGTACAGTTGTCCGTTCTCATCCGTCACGAAAGTATGCTGACCCTTGTTATCCGTCATCCCATAAACATCCGTGCGGGCCACCACTTTACAAGGAGCGTCCTCCATATGCCCCACTTTCATGAAACTTTCATTATTTACTTCGTAAACATTATCCGTTGTGAAAATGGTCATCGTTCCCAAAAGACCAATATTGATGGAACCTTCCGAACGTACCATCCCCAATGGCCTGCCAACAATATCCTCTCCGTTAGCAGTTAGGTACACATCCTCCGTCAACGAGTATACCACTTGATTGTCAACTCTTGCACGACGGATATATGACAATTTCGTATCGCTTCCTTTTTCGGAAATCACTACCCAATCCCCACTAGCATAAGTGGACAACACTTTAAAGTCAAAACGCATGGAATAAGTGACTCCTGTCTCTTTTTCAATCACATTGAACAAGCCATAATGATTCTCGTTATCAATATTTGTCATCCCGATTTTATTCAAAAATTCATTAGTCGGAATTTCAAAATCCAATTCAGTGCCAAATACCACATCGCCGTAAGTCCATTCATACCGCACTTCGGAAGCTCGTTGAGCGGAATCTCCTGCCCAAGTGAAATAAGGACTCGCCTCGAACCTTGCCGTTTCGCCTGTCCGGAACTCAAAAACAATAGCGCTCGTATTCCACTTTGGTGCGTTCAATTTAGTATAATCATACACGCTTGAATCATCCAAACAACTTGTGAAAGTTGTCAAAAGAATACACGCCACAAATACTATATGTCTCATAATATTTCCTTATTTAACGATTAAACCAATGAATCCAATATGCTTTGATATAAAGCTCCGTTCTCCGGATCGTCCAAGTGATCTATCAGCCATTGACGAAATTCCGAAACCATGCTTATCACTTGTGAAGGACGTTCGGAAATCATTGTCTCGTCAATATCTGCCGCTTCGGGAACCACTTCCAAAAACAACCGGTACTTATCGTAAGAATACTCTCCCAACAACATGTAAGTCACTTCATAATCCCACCAATCCGGTTGTGCCAACACATTCGTCCACACGATAACGGCTCGACGACGCTCAAATTGCCCCAAACCAACATCCTCGCTGGGTACCAATTCAACCTCCAATTGCAACCCTTTCTCCGCCAGCTCTTCCAAACGGGCGCTCCGTTTCAGCGTCACTTCAATCGTGTCACGCAAATCTTCCATGTTTTCTGTCACCGGACGAGCATGAAAAACATAATGGTCATCCAAAGCGTATTCTTCCGCCTCCGCCGTCGTTCCCTCTGGCACTGCACGCAATCCGAACGTCAAATCTTGTTCCGGCACGTCGCCGGACAAAAGCACAACTAACTCCACGCGCATCTCGTTCTCATTCTCTCCAACAAGAAAGAATGAGGTCCTCGTCGTATCAGCCTCCTCTGTCCCGGGGGACAAGGCATTCATATAAAAATTCTCGAAAAACACTTGGCGTTCTCCATGAAACACCTTGATGTCTTCCTCGCTACACCCTATTCCAAAAACAATTCCCAACACAAACGGTAAAAATATCTTTTTTCTCATAACTATTCGCCTTTATATTAATTTGTTTGATCTGACGGCACCGGCAATAACGCTTCCGAACGGCTCAGTTTGCGTTGCACACCGTTTTTCGTGTAAGGAGCGTCAAGACGTTTGTACAAATAAAACAGTTGTCCTTCGGATATCCACTCCCGACGAGCATCCTCCACAAGATCCGACACAAATTCGTCAAAACTGCTACCATTTGACAACTCGCCCAGCCCGCGGGTTGCACGAATATCGTTTAATTCTTGATAGGCCTCCGTAAATTGTCCGTTCCTTGCATAATACTCGGCCACGATATAACGCATTTCCGTCAACCTGATTACGGGAAACATCATCAAATGCGTCGCACTCTCGGGGCTTGTGGATGGTAAATAATACTTGCCGGAAATCGGATATTGTCCCATGCCCAAGAAAACCATATTCTGATAACGCACGTCCGAACTCATCTCGCTTATTCCCCGGCTACGGAACAAGGTTTCCACATCCAACACAAAGAACTCGTTGGAGCGATTAAGCGACTCATGCTTGAACTGGTACTGTAACCTTGAGTCTTCGTATGCGTCTCTGTCGTAACAAGCGAAAATAATATTCGACTGTGTCTTATAATCCGACTTTTGGTCAAAAGCCGCCGCATCGAAACCAGTTGTTGTTTTTACCCCCGTGAAATCATCTTTATAAAATGGTTCTCCATTTTCAGCAAACCCTATCACTTCCCGGGCACAAGCGAAAGCTTCCTCCTGCATGCCTGCCCACTGATACACTCTCGCCAATAACGCTGTTATAGAATAATAGGACAGACGATATTCTCGTCCGGCGAAGAAATTGTCATATCCGAAATTATTAGTCGGAGCCGCCGCAGTTCTAGCCGCCGCAGTCGCATTGACCAATCGTCCGTCCGCCGATGTGTCAAACTCTGCCACCAACCTCTTTGCCTCTGTCAAATCGTTGATAACCTTTTCCAAGAAAGGCCGCACAGCGATACTCGACGCATACGTGTTGGGATAATCCTCCACGTAAGGCACAAACACATCCTCCCCCGCGTCCTCCACTCGAGGTGCGAACAACCTCAGAAAATCAAAATGGACCAAGGCTCGGCAAGCCCGGGCTTCACCTTCTATCAAATGGCGTTCCACCGCTCCGAATTCAAACATGTCGTCTTCCGCATTTCGTATGCGTTGCAACAAATCGTTCGCATTGGCAATCATCCGGTATCCATTCAGCCACATGGCATCAATTTGGTCAGGCACTCCGTTGTCCGTATATTTGAAATCGGCGAAAGAACGGTACACACTGTTCGCATTCGACTCCTCTGTCAAGGCATATTGCTGCGACATACAATCCACCACGCCATACGTCAAATTCTCACCGTACAGGGAGGATTCCGCCATCATTTTATACAACTTGTTAATCACAGCCCGGTATCCCTCTCCATTTGCATACAAATCTTCCGCCTCAAACTCTCCTTCCTGCCGCACGTCCAGCCATTCGTTACACGACGTGAAAAAAAGCAGCGAAGCGATCATCCATATTCCGATATGTGTTTTCATAACTGTTATCTTTTTTAAATTCCTATACTAACTGTAAAACTGAAGTTACGCGAGAACGGATAACTCAACCCGCGCTCCTCCTTGATGGTTGACCATCGACAAATGTCGTTCATATTAAAACGAATACCCAATGTCCGCAACCGCCACTTAGATATCAAACTGGTGCTAAAATCATATCCTAAAGAAAGACCGCTAAAGTTCACATAATTGTTGTCTTGCACAAAACGGCTCGTCACCTGCGTCGCCGTATTGGCATCCAAAGCGTAGAAAGGAGTGCGATCGCCTGGTTTTCTCCAACGCTCCGTTAACACTCGCCTGTCCACGTTGCTGTTACTGATGTCCACATTCTCCACTTTCTGCACCAACGTCTCGTTGTAGGCCTGCCCACCCCATTGATACAAAAATGTCGTATTCAAATAAAACCCCTTCCAAGCCACGTTGAAACCGAAAGAGCCTTGAGCGTCAGGATTATTGTCGCCTACCACAACTTGATCGTTGGCGTCCCATGTGTACGTGGACATTCCGTTTTTCTTGATAAACCTTTCCCTTCCGTTGGCCGGGTCAATTCCTGCCGAACGCACAGCGTAAATGGCCGACTTCGATGCTCCCTCATAATACTGGATAACCGGCGCACTTAACACTTCTCGGTACTCACTATTTTGTGCGTTCTCCCATTCGCTTAGAATTGATTCGTTGTACAACTGCGCCTCCTCGCCCAATTCCGTAATGGTGTTTTTGTTATGAGCCAAATTGCCATTCAAAGTCACCATCCAGTCTTCATCTCTGAACACAGTGGCGTTTAAATTCAATTCGATACCCTCGTTGCGGATTCCGCCGGCATTAATGCTATATGTGTCGAAACCCGAAGAGTGACGGATATGCAATTGGTCAATCAAATTATTTGTTTTCTTGTTTGTCTTATCCTAAATAAGTTGACTTTAAAAAGAGTAAACTTATGTCAGTAAAAAGGAGGAACGTGACGACAAGCC